>NZ_JABEKS010000001.1:329477-658954 GCF_012985205.1 Planctomonas sp. JC2975
GGAGCGTGTACCACGTCTGAGTCGATGCGGTCAGCACGAGAGCGCTCGCCAGGACGGCTACCAGGATGACCGAGTACTTGATGCGTGAGCCCGTGCGGCGCGATGAGGTTTCCACGATCAGACCACGCGTTCCAGCGCGTTCGCGATGGCGACGGCACGCAGCGGTGCAGCCGCCTTGTTCTGCGACTCGATGAACTCGCTCACGGGAACGGAATCGGCCACGAGGCCGCCGCCGGCCTGCACGCGCGCGATGCCGTCCATGATCGTCGCCGTGCGGATGGCGATGGCGAGGTCGGCGTCGCCGCCGAACCCGAAGTAGCCGACCACTCCCCCGTAGACGCCGCGCTGGGCCGGCTCGAGCTCGTCGATGATCTCCAGCGCGCGCGGCTTCGGTGCGCCGGAGAGCGTGCCGGCCGGGAACGTCGAGCGGAACACGTCGATGGCCGTCGACTCCTCGAGGAGGTCGCCCTCGACCGAGGAGACGATGTGCATGATGTGGCTGAACCGCTCGACCCGCATGAATTCGGTGACCTCGACCGTGCCGGCGACGCATACCCGTGCGAGGTCGTTGCGGGCGAGGTCGACGAGCATCAGATGCTCCGCGCGCTCCTTCTCGTCGGCGAGCAGCTCCGTCTCGAGCTCGGCGTCCTCCTCGGGAGTCGCTCCCCGCGGCCGGGATCCGGCGATCGGATGCGTGTACGCGCGCCTGTCCTGCACCTTGACGAGCGCCTCCGGCGATGAGCCGACCACGGTGTAGGGCGCCCCGCCGGAACGCTCCAGCGTGAGCAGGTACATGTACGGGCTCGGGTTGAGGCTGCGCAGCACGCGGTACACGTCGAGCGGATCCGCATCCGTCGGCAGCTCGAACCGTTGCGAGATCACGACCTGGAAGACGTCACCGGCGCGGATGTGCTCCTTCGCCGTGTCGACCGACGCCAGGAAGTCCTCGCGTCTCGTGCGCGAGGCTGCGTCGGGCACGACGGTGAAGTCCGCCGACTCCAGATGCGCCTCCGCCGGCCGGGACAAGCCGGCCTGCATCCGGTCGAGACGGGCCTGGGCATCGGACCAGAGGGCTTCGGCATCCGGCTGCGTCGCGTCGTCGACGAGCGCGTTCGCGATGAGTCGCACCGTGCCGAAACGGTGGTCGACCGAGACCAGGTCCGCAACGAAGCAGAGGGCCTGACCCGGAACGTCGAAGTCCGCCGGCGGCTGATCCGGGAGCCGCTCCAGCTGTCGAACTGCTTCCCAGCCGATGAATCCGACGAGGCCGCCGGTGAGCGGCGGCATGCCCTCCACCGGCTCGGAACGCCAGCGTTCGTACAGGCGCGCCAGCAGGTCGAGGGAAGGGGTGTCGGCGAGGTCGGGAGCGGCATCCGCTCCGAATGCACGGTCGGCAGGCAGACCGTAGTCCAGCCAGACGGAACGGTCGCCGTGCTGGGTGAGCACGCCGAACGATGCGACGCCGACGAAGGAGTAGCGCGAGAAGATGCCGCCCTGCTCGGCCGACTCGAGCAGGAACGTGCCGGGTTTCGCGGCGGCGAGCTTGCGATAGATGCCGACGGGCGTCTCGCCGTCTGCGAAGAGTTCGCGCGTCACCGGGATGACGCGTCGGGATCCGACGAGTTCGTCGAACTGCTCGCGGGTAGTCGTGCCCGGCTGGCTCATGCGTCGCCTTCGGATGATGAGACGAGCGACGGGACGTCGATCTCGACGGGGTGCAACTGGTCGGCGTCGAAGCAGGTGCGGGTTCCGGTGTGGCAGGCGGCGCCGATCTGCTCGACCCGCACGAGCAGCGTGTCGCCATCGCAGTCGAGTGCCGCCCCGCGCACGTACTGCGCGTGACCCGACGTGTCGCCCTTGCGCCAGTACTCCTGGCGGGAGCGCGACCAGAACGTTACGCGGCCCTCGGTCATCGTGCGGAGGAACGCCTCGCGGTCCATCCAGCCGACCATGAGCACCTCTTTGCTGTCCCACTGCTGGATCACGGCGGTGAGGAGTCCTTTGTCGTCGAACCGCACGCGATCGAGGATGCCGGATGCATCGTCCCGCGAGAGCGCGCCGCTCGGGTCGGTGCTGCCGATCGTGTTCGCATCCGCTGTGCCGGGGTTCTGGCCCGTTCCGCTCTCCGCTGCACTCACCGTCGAACCTCCTCGCCCGCATCGAGCAGGGCATTCTTCACGTCGCCGATGGTCATGAGCCCGTCGTGGAACACGCTCGCGGCCAGCACGGCATCCGCTCCCGCTTCGACTGCAGGCGCGAAATGCTCGACGGATCCGGCGCCGCCGGACGCGATGACCGGCACGGTGCTCACCTCGCGCATCCTCCTGACGAGCTCCAGGTCGAAGCCCTGTTTCGTTCCGTCGGCATCGATCGAGTTGACGAGAAGCTCGCCGGCCCCGAGTTCGACGGCCTGCGCGGCCCAGGCGAGGGCATCAAGTTCGGTCTCGGTGCGTCCGCCGTGGGTCGTCACGACGAAGCCGGAGGCGGTGCGCTGTGAGCGCTTGACGTCGAGCGAGAGCACGAGCACCTGAGCGCCGAACCGATCGGCGATCTCGCCGAGCAGGGCGGGGCGGGCGATCGCCGCGCTGTTCACGCCGACCTTGTCTGCGCCGCTGGCGAGGAGCCGGGCGACGTCATCGGTGGAGCGCACTCCCCCGCCGACCGTGAGCGGGATGAACACCTGTTCCGCCGTGCGGCGCACGACGTCGTAAGTGGTGGCACGCCCTTCCACCGTGGCCGTGACGTCGAGGAACGTGAGCTCGTCGGCGCCCTGCTCGTAGTAGCGCGCGGCGAGTTCGACGGGATCGCCGGCATCCCTGAGGTTCAGGAAGTTGATGCCCTTGACGACGCGGCCGTTCGCCACGTCGAGGCACGGGATGACGCGGATCGCGAGAGTCATGTCTGTCGCCCGCCCTTCGTCAGAGCCGCGCCGCGTGGATGGGCGTCACCAGGATCGCGCGAGCACCCAGCTCGTACAGGTCGTCCATGATGCGGTTCGTCGAGGTGCGCGGCACCATGGCCCGAACGGCGACCCATCCGGAGTCGCGCAGCGGCGAGATCGTCGGCGACTCGACACCCGGGGTGAGAGCGACGGCCTTCTCGATCAGGTGCGAAGGAAGGTCGTAGTCGATCAGCACGTACTGCCTGGCGACCATGACGCCCTGCAGGCGGCGGTGCAGGGTGGCCTGCCCGGATGCCGGCTCCGCATCGCCCTGTCCGTCCGGCGCCGCGATGAGCACCGCCTGCGACTGAAGGATCACCGGGCCGAAGATGTCGAGGCCCTGCTTGCGGAGGGTCGAGCCTGTCTCGACGACGTCGGCGACGGCATCCGCCACTCCGAGGCGCACCGCGGATTCCACGGCGCCGTCGAGGCGCACGAGCGTCACGTTCACCCCTGCCTCGCGGAGCCAGGCGCCGACCAGTCCGTCGTAGCTGGTCGCGACGCGAAGGCCCTCGAGCTCTTTCACGTCGGTGAACCGGCCGGCGGGACCGGCGAACCGGAACGTGGAGGCCGCAAACCCGAGCTCGTCGATCTCGCGCGCAGGCGAACCGGAGTCGAGCAACAGGTCGCGACCGGTGATGCCCACGTCGAGGGCGCCGCTTCCGACATAGGTCGCGATGTCACGCGGGCGGAGGTAGAAGAACTCCACGTCGTTCGCCGGGTCGGCGACGATGAGTTCCTTGGGGTCTTTGCGACCCGTGTAGCCCGCCTCGGCGAGCATCTGGGCGGCGGTTTCGGAGAGCGAGCCCTTGTTGGGCACGGCGATCTTCAGCATGCGGCTGGTCTTCCTGGGGTCTGCGGACGAACGGATGTCGATGTCGTCGTCACAGATGTCGGTAGACGTCCTGCAGCGTGAGGCCCTTCGCGAGCATCAGCACCTGCAGGTGGTAGAGCAGCTGCGAGATCTCCTCGGAGGTCTCGTCGTCGCTCTGGAATTCTGCAGCCATCCACACCTCGGCGGCCTCTTCGACGATCTTCTTCCCGATGGCATGGATGCCCGCGTCGAGCTCGCGCACCGTGCCGGACCCCGCGGGACGGGTCTCGGCCTTGGACGTCAGTTCGGCGAACAGTTCGTCGAAAGTCTTCACTCGTCAAGGCTAGCGGAGCTTGCGCTCCTCAAACGCTCCATCGCCTCGGCCATGCATGCGGTGCATGCGCGGCTCTCGGCTCAGTCGCATCTATCGGAGCTTGCGCTCCTCAAACGCTCCATCGCCTCGGCCATGCATGCGGTGCATGCGCGGCTCTCGGCTCAGTCGCATCTGTTGGAGCTTGCGCTGCTCAAAGGCCCCGGCTGCGTGCTGCCGTTCAGTGCGCGTGCTGCGCCGCCGTGTCGCGGAGCAGCGTGATCTGCGCGGCCGTGTCGGCGGCGCGGAAGACGCTGGATCCGGCGACGAATGTGTCCGCACCGGCCTTGGCGGCCGTGACGATCGTCTCCTCCGTGATGCCGCCGTCGACCTGCAGCCAGACATCCAGACCGCGTGCGGAGACGGCCTCCCGGAGCGCGGTCAGCTTGGGCATCGTCTCCGGCATGAAGCTCTGGCCGCCGAACCCCGGCTCGACCGTCATCACGAGCACCTGGTCGAATTCCTCGAGAAGGTCGATATACGGATCCGCAGGGGTTCCCGGCTTGAGCGCGACGCCCGCCCTGGCGCCCATCGAGCGGAGCCGTCGTGCCAGTGCCACCGGATCGGAGGCCGCCTCTGCATGGAACGTGACGGAATACGCTCCGAGCTCGGCATAGCCGGGCGCCCATCGGTCCGGATCGTCGATCATGAGGTGAACGTCGAGCGGGATCGCCGAGACGTCGTGGATGCGCCCCACCATCTGCGGCCCGAACGTGAGGTTCGGCACGAAGTGGTTGTCCATGACGTCGACGTGCACCAGATCGGCCGTGGCGATCCGATCGAGGTCCCGCTGCATGTTCACGAAGTCGGCCGCGAGGATGCTCGGGTTGATGCGCGGCATGGCTGTCACTTCTCCTTCTCCAGCAACGTGATGAACATGGCGTCAGTGCCGTGCCTGTGCGGCCACAGCTGCACCTGGGCGGGGTCGCCGGCGAGGTCGAGCGGATTAACCGCCAGCCCCTGCAGCACGTCCTGGGTCGGCAGCTCCTTCAGCTGTCCAGGGTGCCGCTTCAGCGCGTCGCTCACCTGCACGCGGGTCTCCGCGAGGTGCGGCGAGCACGTGACGTAGCAGAGCAGTCCGCCGGGCCGCAGTGCCTTCACGGCCGAGTCCAGCAGCGCCGCCTGCAGCCTGGCGAGCTCCGGAACGTCGCCAGGCGTCTTGCGCCAGCGCGCCTCTGGCCGGCGGCGCAGAGCACCGAGGCCCGTGCACGGCGCGTCGAGCAGGATGCGGTCGTACCGGCCGGGCTCGTCCATGCCGATCGTTGTCCCGTCCCGCTCGGAGAGCTCGACCGCGGATGCCGCAGGCGCGGTCGCACGCTTCACCAGTTCCAGCCTGGCCGGCACGATCTCATTGGCGACCAGTCGCGCGCCGGAGATGAGTGCTGTTGCCGCGAGGATGGCCGCCTTGCCGCCCGGTCCGGCGCACATGTCCAGCCACAGCTCGCCTTCGGCGATCTCCCGTGCGGCCAGCAGAGTCTGCACCGCCAGCTGCGAGCCTTCGTCCTGGACGCGGATGGCGCCGTTCGTCTCCTCCACGATCGCTCGCGGGTCGCCGCCCTTCCAGACGAATCCGATCGGCGAGTAGCGGTCGAGGTCGGAGTCCTCCGGGCGGTGCGCGAGAGCGGGAAGCGCGGCGAGGTTGACGCGCGGCGCCTCGTTGTCGGCGGCCAGCAGCTCCTCGAGCTCCGTCTCGCGATGTTCGGCGGCGAGCGAATGCCGGAACGCTCGGACGACCCAGGTGGGGTGCGAGTGCAGCGCGGCCAGCTGGTCGTCCTGATCGCGGGCCGCGTCGAGCACGCGTGAGCGCCAGACGTCCGGCTTCTTGCGGGCGATTCCGCGCAGCACGCCGTTCGCGAAGCCGACCGCCGACCGCGATCCCGAGGCACGCACGAGCTCGACCGTCTCGAACACGGCGGCGTGCGTGGCCGTGCGCATCGCGAGCAACTGATGGCAGCCGAGCCGGAGGGCGTCGAGGACCGGTTCGTCGATGCGGTCGACCGACCGATTGGCGGCGAGTTCGATCACGCGGTCGTAGTACCCCTGCATTCGCAGCGTGCCGTACGTGAGTTCTGTGGCCAGCGCAGCATCGGCCGGTGTCAGGTGGGCGCGCTCGAGGCGGGCGGGCAGGAGGAGATTGGCGTAGGCATCCGAATCGGTCACGGCGCGGATCACGTCGTACGCCACCGAGCGTGCTGACGACCTCTCCCCGCTCATGATGCGACTCCGCCGTTGATGGACGACGCAGCGTCCGCATCGGGTGCCTCGTCGACCCGCGCGCGTCCCTGCAGACCTCGCAGCCAGTCGGCGCCGGCCATCGCCCGCTTGCCGGCGGGTTGCACTGTCACGAGCTCCAGCGGGGCGGATGCCGTGCCCAGGTACGCGCGGGAGCCCTGCAGCAGCAACTCCCCCGGCTGCAACTGCTGCGCACCGGAGCGCGCCGCGGCGAGCACCTTGACCCGGGTTCCCCCGACGTTGACGAAGGCGCCCGGCTCAGGCGTCACCCCGCGGATCCGCGAGTACACGGCCCTGGCATCACGCTGAACATCGAGTCGCCCGTCGCCGAGGGTGAGCTTCGGCGCGAGTGTCGGCTCGCCCTCTTGGGGGGTTGCAACGGCCGTGCCGTTCGCGATGGCGTCCACGACTCGGAGTACGAGTTCCGACCCGGCGACGGCCAGCGAGTCGAGCAGCTCGCCCGCCGTCTCGTCCGCCCCCACCGGCCGCTCGACGGCGTCGAAGACGTCGCCGGCGTCGAGCTCGGGCACGAGCCGGAACACCGCTGCACCGGTGCGCTCGTCGCCCGCGATGAGCGCGCGCTGCACCGGCGCGGCTCCGCGCCAACGCGGAAGCAGGGAGAAGTGGAGATTGATCCAGCCGTTGTCGGGGGCGGAAAGGAGTGGCTCCCGTACCAACCCCCCGTATGCCACGACGACACCGAGTTCGGGGTGCGTCCTCAGGATGCCGTCGGTCGCTTCCGCATCGAGCCGCGCCGCCTTGAGCACGGGAAGTCCCAGCTCGGTCGCGGCCTGCGCCACCGGCGACGGCGTGAGCACGCGCTTCCGGCCGAGCGGGGCGTCCGGCCGGGTGACGACGCACACGATCTCGTGGTCCCCTCCGGCGAGAGCGCGCAGGGTCGGGACGGCGGCGGTCGGGGTTCCGGCGAAAACGATCCTCATCCGGTTCGGTCTCCTTCGCGGGTCGTTGGGCGGCGGGCAAGAGCAAACGCTCGACGGATCCGTTCGGAGGCGGGACGGAACGGCCGAGGCTCCAGGCGGAGCGCGGACCGCGGAGGGCACCGCTGCCCGTCGCGTGATCGATCCCCCTCGAGACTCCCGCCCTTACACGACCTCCGGGTCGTCGAGCCTGACTCTGAGTGTAGGCGGCGGACGGTATCCGCGGTCGCTGCGCGGCTTGCGTCCCTTCGTCGCCGAGCGCACGATCGACGACCGCAATGCGGATGCCACCGCCGCGCCGTGCGCGTACTCGAAGCGCACGATGGCGCGCACGGCGTCAGAGGACACGCTGCCCTGCCTCGCCGTGGTCGCGTGCGGATCGACCGGCGTCGGACCGAGCACGTCGATGACCGTCTGCGGATCGAGGGCGGCAACGGCGTCGCCGACGGCCTTCGGCGTGCCCGTCACGGTTGCGACGCGCACGGCCGGCGGGAACCGGAGAACCCGACGATCCTTGAGCTGCGCGCTCGCGTACTCCGGCTGTCGCCAGGTGGCCAGTGCCTGCGCGAGCGGTCCGGAGACCCCGACGAGCACGACGGGAGCGCCAGGAGCGGCGAGGGATGCCGCGTTCGACCACCACCGCAGGCAGTCCTCCGCCACGTTCAGGGACTCCCTGGCGAGCATCCGTTCGCCGTCGAGCAACAACACGGCTCGGTACCCGCTCGTTGCGATCGGCTCGGCACCACGGGTCGCAACGACGAGCGCCGGCCGGTCGTCGACGGCGGTCACCCGGCGTTCCCCGTCGGACACGACAACCCGCACGCCGGGGAACGCACGGCCGAGCTCCTCAGCGGTGCGGGACGATCCGCGCGAGACGAGTCTCACTCGCGTGCCGCCGCAGTTGGAGCAGGTCCATCCGGTGGCGATCGCGCCGCACCAGCGGCACGAGGGCGCGGCTCCCGCTCGGTCCTGACCGAGCGGACCGCCGCAGCGCGAGCAGTGAGCGGCCTCACGGCACTGCGCGCAGGCCACCACCGGCGCGTATCCCGGCCGTGCCACCTGTACCAGCACGGGGCCGGCGTCCAGCCCTTCTCGTGCCGCCCGCCAGGCTCCTGCGGGAACGCGCGACGGGGCTCCCTCCCCTGCCTGAGCGGCGGTGACGACGACGCGCGGGCTCTGCGCGCGCTCCGGCGCGTGAGCGGTGAGCCATCCGAGGTCGACGAGCCGCTGCACCTCGATGCTGCGGGTATGTCCGACGAACGCCAGCCCGCATCCTTCGGCTTCGGCGCGCACGAGTGCGACATCCCTGGAGTGCGCGTACGGCGCGAGCGGCTCCACGTGGAGCGGATCCGAGTCGTCCCACAGAGCGATGAGGCCCAGCCGATACGCGGGTGCGTAGACCGCCGACCGGTTACCGATCACCACCACCGGGCGCGGCTCGAGGCAGCGCAGGAACGCGCGGTAGCGATCCGGATTCGACTGGCCTGCATCGACGCGAGCGATGGCATCCGTCTCCACGGCGTCGGCGAGGGCGGCCTGGAGCTGATCCAGGTCGCGGTAGTCGGGCACAGCGAGGATCGCGCTGCGACCGGATGCCAGGCGCCGGGCTGCGAGCTCGGCCATCGTCACGGCCCACGCGCCCACCCACGTGCCGTCGCCGGTGCGCGCGAGTCGCGGCACGGCATCCACCGCGATCCGGCCGGCGGCATCGACGGATGCAGCCAGGTCGTCGCGGTATCCGCGCACCGGCAGCCGCTCGGCGACGGGGATCACGTCGGCATCCTCCGCTCGCGGATGCTGGGCCGCCAGCCATGCCTTCTCCACCCTCACCATGCGCGGCGGGACAGCCAGGCGCAGCACGTCGCTCGCGCTGCCGGCCGATCGGTCGGCGATCCGCCTGGCCAGCGTCGCCACGGATGGCGTCAGCACCCTGGCGGCCGAGACGACGGACTCCAGTTCGCTGAGGTCTCCCTCGAAGTCGGCGTGATCGGTGACCTCGACGATGTAGCCTCCGGCGAGCCGCCCCGCCGTGCGCAGCGGGACGTTCACGCGCACGCCGGGGACGGCCTCATCGGCCAGCCGTTCGGGGATCGCGTAGTCGAACAGTCGATCCAGTTGCGGAAGCGGGGTGTCGACGATCACGCGGGCGACCCGCGCAGCCGGCATGGCGCTCTACAGCCCCGCGGCCGACCGCAGGTCGTCGACGCGGTTCAGTCGCTCCCAGGTGAAGTCGGGGAGCTCCCGGCCGAAGTGGCCGTAGGTCGCCGTCTTCGCGTAGATCGGACGCAGCAGGTCGAGGTCGCGGATGATGGCCGCCGGACGCAGGTCGAAGACCTCGCGGATGGCCGCCGTGATGCGGTCCTCAGGCAGGTGGCCCGTGCCGAACGTCTCGACGTACAGGCCGACCGGGGACGCCGTGCCGATCGCATAGGCGACCTGCACCTCGAGACGATCCGCGAGGCCCGCGGCCACGGCGTTCTTCGCCACCCAGCGCATGGCGTACGCGGCCGAGCGGTCCACCTTGGACGGGTCCTTGCCGCTGAACGCGCCACCGCCATGGCGGGACGCCCCGCCGTACGTGTCGATGATGATCTTGCGTCCCGTGAGGCCTGCGTCGCCCTGCGGTCCGCCGATCTCGAAGCGCCCCGTTGGGTTGATCAGCAGCTTCACGTCGCGCGAGTCGAGGTCGACCCGGTCGAGGACCGGGCGGATGATGTGCTCGGCCACCTCGGCACGGAGCTGTTCCGTCGACACCGAAGTCGAGTGCTGCGTGGACAGCACGACGGTGTCGATGGTCGCCGGAGTGATGCCGTCGTATCCGACGGTCACCTGGGTCTTGCCGTCGGGACGGAGGAAGTCGAGTTCGCCGGCCTTGCGCGCCTCGGAGAGCCGCTCGGCGAGGCGGTGCGCGATCCAGATCGGAACCGGCATGAGTTCCGGCGTCTCCGTCGTGGCGTAGCCGAACATGATGCCCTGGTCGCCTGCACCCTGCTGGTCGAGCAGGTCGTGCGATGAGCCCTCACGGGTCTCGTACGCGGAGTCGACTCCTTGGGCGATGTCGGGCGATTGACCGCCGATCGACACCGAGACTCCACAGGACCGGCCGTCGAACCAGACGTCGGACGACGTGTAGCCGATGCCGGTGATGGTCTCGCGGACGATCGCGGGGATCTCCACGTACCCGCTCGTCGTGACCTCGCCGGCGACGTGGACGAGACCGGTGGTGACGAGCGTCTCGACAGCGACGCGACTGTGCGGATCGACCCGCAACAACGCATCGAGGATGCTGTCGGAGACCTGGTCGCAGATCTTGTCGGGATGCCCTTCGGTGACCGACTCGGATGTGAAAAGGCGCAAAGAAGTCATGGATACTCCAGCTGATCCTCAGGGCGCGCCCGGGCTCCGTAGGCTACGGAGCCGGCGTCGCGCCCCTCGCCCCATCCACGTTCTGGTCGCGGGTCAGGCGGAGGTGATGACGTCGAGAATACGATCGGCCACCGACGTCTTGCTGCCGGCGGCCTCCATCACTATATCGCCGTGCGAATCGAGCACGACGACCTCGTTGTCATCGGTGGAGAACCCCGTCTTCCAGCCCACGTTGTTGATGACCAGGAAGTCGCAGCCCTTGCGCTTCAGCTTGCGGCGACCGAGCTCGATGAGCGCCTGCGGGTCGCTCTCGGTCTCGGCCGCGAAACCCACGATCACCTGGTCCGGGCGCTTGCCGGCCGAGAGGCCGGCGAGGATGTCGGGGTTGGCGACCAGCGAGAGTTGCAGACCTTCGCCGACGTCATCCTTCTTGATCTTGCCCTCCTGCAGCTTGGCGGGCCGGAAGTCGGCGACGGCGGCCGCCATCACCACGACGTCGGCGCCGGATGCGGCATCCGTCACGGCTTTCTGCAGTTCGAGCGCGCTGGAGACGGATCGGGTCTCCAGTCCGTCGGGCACGGGAACGTCGAGGTGGGCGGCGATGAGAACGACATCCGCTCCCCTGTCGCGCGCCGCCGTCGCGATCGCGACACCCTGTTTGCCGCTGGACCGGTTGCCGAGGAATCGCACGGGATCGAGCGGCTCGCGGGTTCCACCCGCCGTGACGATGATGCGGTGACCGGCGAGGTCGCGGCGGGAGAGGCGCGCGGATTCGTCGGTGGACGACGCGGATGCTCCGCGCCCACGACGTGCTGACGGCTTCCTGACGAGTGCCAGCGCCGCCTCGACGATGACTTCCGGCTCCTCAAGACGCCCCGGGCCGGAGTCGGATCCGGTCAGCTGTCCCGTCGCGGGACCGACCAGCGTCACACCCCTGGAGCGCAGCGTCTGCACGTTCGCCTGTGTCGCCTTGTTCTGCCACATCTCGGTGTGCATGGCCGGCGCCACGACGATCGGGGCGGTCGTGGCGAGGATCGTGTTCGTCAGGAGGTCGTCCGCCAGTCCGTTCGCGATCTTCGCGAGCGTGTTGGCCGTCGCGGGCACGATGACGACGAGGTCGGCGCTCTTCCCGATGCCGACGTGGCGCACCTCCGACACGCCCTCGTACAGGTCCGTGTTGAGCGGATTGCGGCTGATCGCCTCGAACGTCGGGGCGCCGACGAACCGGAGTGCGGCATCCGTCGCGATGACGTGAACATCGTGTCCGAGGAGCACGAACGACCGGATGACCGAGACGGCCTTATATGCGGCGATGCCGCCGGTCACGCCCACGACGATGGTCAGGGGCGTGCTGGCGGCATTGCTGTTCACGGGGACGCTGCCGCGTGAGGTCACTCGTCGATGGGACGGGCGACGAGCTTGTCTTCGTTGATCTCGTGCAGCGCGACCGAGAGGGGCTTGTCATCGATCGTGGAGTCCACGAGGGGTCCGACGTTGTCGAACAGGCTGCCCTCGTGCAGATCGGCGTAGTAGTCGTTGATCTGGCGGGCGCGCTTCGACGCGAAGATGACCAGCGCGTACTTCGACTCCACGCGGGACAGCAGCTCGTCGATCGGCGGGTCGATGATGCCCTTGGCTGCGATTGCCATGAATGCTCCTTCTGTTGCGGCCGCGGTCGTGACGGGGCCGCCGAGATGGTGGGGTCGGCGGACGGCGAAGCTACTGACTTCGACGTTCAGCGACCGGATGACGTTGCGGCGCGGCGCGACCGGCGCGCGCGCACTTCCATCAAGTCTACGACCTCGCGCGCGGCGTCGGCCACGGTGCTGTTCACCACGCGGGCGTCGAACTCGTCCTGGGAGGCTAGTTCGACCTTCGCCGTCGCCAGGCGCCGGCGCTGCTCCTCCTGCGATTCCGTGCCTCTGCCGATGAGCCGGCGCACCAGCTCGTCCCAGCTCGGCGGTGCCAGGAAGACCAGCACGGCGTCCGGCATCGCTGCTCGCACCTGGCGGGCACCCTGCAGGTCGATCTCGAGCAGCACGCTGCGACCCTGTTCCAGGGCGTCCTCGATGGGAGCTCGCGGTGTGCCGTATCGATGGCTGTTGTGCACCTTCGCCCACTCGAGCAGCTCGTGCTCGGCGATCATGCGGTCGAACTCGGCGTCGTCCACGAAGTAGTAGTCGACACCCTCGACCTCGCCTGGACGCGGCGTGCGGGTCGTGGCCGAGACGGAGAGCAGCACGTCGGGATAGTTCTCCCTGATGTGCCTCGCCACGGTTCCCTTTCCGACGGCCGTCGGACCGGCGAGCACGGTGAGCCGGGTGCGGTGATGCGTGGTCGGCTGTTCGAAGCGCTCGATCAGGAACTCGCGCAGGCGGGCTCGCTGATGCTTGCCGAGGCCGCCGAGCCGTTTCACCGGCGCGATCTCGAGGCGGGAGAGGATGTCGGCGGTCTTCGTCGCCCCGATCGCCTTCAGGCTCATCAGGAAGTCGGTGATCCGCAAGGTGCCCTCTGGACCGGACGGATTCCGGGAGGCGGTGTCGAGCACCTCGACGGGCGAACGCGTGCCGGCCGCTATCTCGGTCTTCACCGAGGCACGGGCACGGCGGGCGGCGACCGCGGCGCGCGATGCGGCGACGCGGTCGACCTCTGGGGGACGGATGCGCTGGGAACGGAGTGCGGTGTCGGGCATTGTCTCGGGGGTGATTCGCAGCGGGGGCTGCAGCGTCGGATGGTCAGGCAAGTGCGGTTCGCACCTCGGCGGCGCGAGTCGCGATGGTGTCGGCAAGGCCGTCGGGTCCGGCGGACAGGATGCCGCGCGACTCGCTGACCACGAGCATCCGAGCGTACTCGCCGTAGATGCTCGCCGCGTCTTCGATGCGTGCGCCCTGGTGTCCGAACCCCGGTGCGAGCACCGGCAGTTCGGGCGTGGGCGCCGACGACACGTCGATGCCGAAGACGGACAGGTCCAGGGTCGCGCCGAGCACGACACCGAGCGGGCCTGCCACGTGCCCGATCGCCTGGTTCTGAACCGTCACATCTTCGATGATGGCACGGGCCACCGATCGTCCCGAATCAGGCGCTACGGATGTCTGGATCGCGGCGGCCTCCGGGTTGCTCGTCGCAGCGAGCACGAACAGTCCCTTGCCCGACTCCGCCGCGAGCCGGATGGGGCCGGCCAGCGAACCGACCCCCTGGAACGCGGAGATCGTCATCGCGTCCGCCTCCAGGGGGGCGCCAGGCGTCAGCCAGGCCTCGCCGTACGCCTCGACGCTGGTGCCGAGGTCGCCGCGTTTGACATCCGCGATGACGAGGAGCCCGGCGGCGCGGGCCGCGGCGAGCACCTCTTCGAGAGCCGCGTAGCCCGCGGAGCCGAAGCGTTCGAAGAAGGCGACCTGCGGCTTCACGATTCCTGCCCCGCCCCTGGCGGCAGCTTCCACGACCGCGAGGCCGAGCTCGCGGGCGCCGGACGCGTCATCGGGCAGGGCCCAGTCGGCGAGCAGGTAGGAGTGCGGATCGATCCCCACGCACAGGCCGCCGCGTTCAGCGATGATCCGTTGCAGCCGGGTTCCGAAGCCGTCAGAAGCGGCTGCGCCGTCGCCTTCTCCGGCCCGCACTCCCCCGTGCTGTGCCATGCTCACGCCCGTCCTGCCCTGTCGATCGCGTACTCCTGCAGCGATCGCACGTCGAAGCCCTCGCGGATCGCGTCGATCGACGCCACCGCAGCGCTGAGCTCGGCGATGGTCGTGAACAGCGCGATGTCCGCGGCGACGGCCGCAGCACGGATCTCGTATCCGTCAGCACGAGCCGAACGGCCGCTCGGCGTGTTCACGACGATGTCGATCTCACCCCTGTTGATCAGGTCGACGATGCTGGGCTCGTCGCCGGAGGGCTCGTCGCTGAACTTGCGCACCGTGTCGGCGGCGATGCCGTTGCGCGCCAGCACCTCGGCGGTGCCCGAGGTGGCCACCAGGCGGTACCCCTGCTGCGCGAGGCGAAGAGCCGGCAGCACGATGGACCGCTTGTCGCGGTCGCTCAGCGAGACGAAGACCGTGCCGGTCAGCGGCATGCCTCCGTACGCCGCGGTCTGGCTCTTCGCGAATGCGCGCGGGAAGTCGCGGTCGATGCCCATGACCTCGCCCGTGGAGCGCATCTCGGGTCCCAGCACAGAGTCGACCATCTGGCCGTCGCGGGTGCGGAACCGCTTGAACGGCAGCACGGCTTCCTTGACCGAGACCGGGGCGTCGAGCGGCACGACCGATCCGTCTTGAGCCGGCAGCAGGCCGACATCCTTCAGCGAAGCGATCGACTCGCCGACCATGATGCGGCTAGCCGCCTTCGCGAGCGGGATGCCAAGGGCCTTGGACACGAACGGCACCGTGCGGCTGGCCCGAGGGTTGGCCTCCAGCACGTAGAGCACACCGGCCGCGATGGCGAACTGCACGTTCAGCAGTCCGCGCACACCGATGCCCTCTGCGATCTTCAGCGTCGCCTCGCGCACCCTGTCGATCTCGGCACGGCCGAGCGTGACGGGCGGGAGCGTGCAGCTCGAGTCGCCGGAGTGGATACCGGCCTCTTCGATGTGCTCCATGACGCCGCCGATGTAGAGCTGCTCACCGTCGTACAGCGCGTCGACGTCGATCTCGGTGGCGTCGTCCAGGAAGCGGTCGACGAGGAGCGGATGCCCCGGTCCGATGATCGCCTGGTCCGCGACACGTGCGAAGTAGTCCTCCAGCGACGGGCTGTCGTAGACGATCTCCATGCCGCGTCCGCCGAGCACGTAGCTCGGACGCACCAGCACGGGGAAGCCGATCTCGCCGGCAACGGCCTGCGCACCGAGCACGTCGTAGGCGATGCCGTTGCGCGGGGCGAGCAATCCGGCGTTGTCCAGGATCTCCGAGAACAGCCCGCGCTCCTCGGCGAGGTCGATCGCGCTCGGCGTCGTGCCGAGGATCGGGACACCAGCCGCCTCGAGGCCCTTGGCGAGGCCCAGCGCCGTCTGGCCGCCCAGCTGCACCACGACGCCGACGAGCTCACCGGATTGCGACTCGGCGTGGATGACCTCCAGCACGTCCTCGAGCGTGAGCGGCTCGAAGTAGAGCCGGTCGCTGGTGTCGTAATCCGTCGACACGGTCTCCGGGTTGCAGTTGATCATGATCGTCTCGAACCCGGCGTCGTGCAGCGCGAACGAGGCGTGCACGCAGGAGTAGTCGAACTCCACACCCTGGCCGATGCGGTTCGGGCCGGATCCGAGGATGACCACCTTGCGCCTGTCGCTCGGCTCCACCTCGGTCTCGCTGTCGTAGCTCGAGTAGTGGTACGGCGTGAGCGCCGGGAACTCGCCGGCGCACGTGTCGACCGTCTTGTAGACGGGACGCACACCGAGGATGTGGCGTACCTCGCGCACCTCGGCCTCGCCGAAGCCGCGCAGCTGGCCGATCTGGGCGTCTGAGAAGCCGTGGTCCTTGGCCAGCAGCATCGTGTCGGTGTCGAGCATGCCTGCCCCGGCGATCTGGTCCGCGACCTCGTTGATGAGGACGATCTGGTCGAGGAACCAGGGGTCGATGCCGGTCGCGTCGTAGAGATCCTGGATGCTCGCGCCCTTGCGCAGCGCCTGCTGCACGGTGACGATCCGGCCGTCCGTCGGAGTGGCGGCGATCCGCACGAGCTCCTCGACGCTGCGCGACTCCTCGCTCCAGTGGAACGAGGACCCGTTCTTCTCCAGGGATCGCAGCGCCTTCTGCAGAGCGCTCGCGAAGCTGCGGCCGATGGCCATTGCCTCGCCGACCGACTTCATGGTCGTGGTGAGCGTGGGGTCCGCCGCAGGGAACTTCTCGAACGCGAACCTCGGCACCTTCACGACGACGTAGTCCAGCGTCGGCTCGAAGCTGGCCGGCGTGACGCGCGTGATGTCGTTCGGGATCTCGTCGAGCCGGTATCCGATCGCGAGCTTCGCAGCGATCTTCGCGATCGGGAAGCCGGTGGCCTTGGACGCGAGCGCACTGGAGCGCGACACGCGGGGGTTCATCTCGATGACGATGACCCGTCCGGTGACGGGATTCACCGCGAACTGGATGTTGCAGCCGCCGGTGTCCACGCCGACCGCGCGGATGATGTCGATGCCGATGTCGCGCAGCCGCTGGTATTCGCGGTCGGTGAGCGTGAGGGCAGGCGCCACCGTGATGGAGTCGCCCGTGTGCACGCCGACAGGGTCGACGTTCTCGATGGAGCATACGACGACCGTGTTGTCGGCCGTGTCGCGCATGAGCTCGAGCTCGTACTCCTTCCAGCCGAGGATCGACTCCTCGAGGAGCACCTCGTGCGTCGGCGAGTCGTGCAGGCCGGCGCCGGCGATGCGGCGCAGGTCGGTCTCGTCGTACGCGAAACCGGATCCGAGGCCGCCCATGGTGAAGCTGGGGCGAACGACGAGCGGATACCCGAGCTCGGCGGCTCCCGCCAGCACCTCATCCATCGTGTGGCAGATGCGGGAGTCGGCGACGTCCGCGCCGCACTCGATGATCAGCTCCTTGAAGATCTGGCGATCCTCGCCCTTCTGGATGGCTTCGAACTTGGCGCCGATCAGCTCGACCCCGTACTTCTCGAGGATGCCGTGCTCGTGCAGCTGCATGGCCGCGTTCAGCGCGGTCTGGCCGCCAAGGGTCGGCAGGATGGCATCCGGCTTCTCCTTGGCGATGATCGTCTCGATCACCTGCCACGTGATGGGCTCGACATAAGTGGCGTCGGCGAAGTCGGGGTCGGTCATGATGGTGGCCGGGTTGGAGTTCACCAGGATGACGCGCACGCCCTCCTCGCGGAGCACGCGGCACGCTTGGGTTCCCGAGTAGTCGAACTCGCAGGCCTGCCCGATGACGATGGGCCCGGAGCCGATGACGAGGACGCTGGAGATGTCTTCTCTCTTAGGCATGGATCAGGCAGCTCCCTTGTTCTTCTTCGACTTCTTGCGACCTGTGCCGCGCTGTGACTCAATGACCATGTCGCGGAACCTGTCGAACAGGTAGTTGGCGTCGTGCGGGCCGGCCGCGGACTCCGGGTGGTACTGCACGCTGAACGCGGGGATGTCCAGGCAGTTCAGGCCCTCGACGACGTTGTCGTTGAGGTCGTAGTGGCTGACCTCGACGCGTCCGAACCCTGCCGCGGAATCGCTCACGGCGTCGAGAGGCGCGTCCACCGCGAATCCGTGGTTGTGGGCTGTGATCTCCACGCGTCCGGTCGCGCGGTCGAGCACCGGCTGATTGATGCCGCGGTGTCCGAACGGCAGCTTGTAGGTGCCGTAGCCGAGCGCCCGTCCGAGGAGCTGGTTGCCGAAGCAGATGCCGAAGTACGGCACGTCGTTGCGCAGCACCGTTCGCAGCAGCTCGACGTGCTGATCGGACGCCGCAGGGTCGCCTGGACCGTTCGAGTAGAACAGCGCGCTCGGCTGCAGCGCCATGATGTCGTCGGCCGTCGAGGTCTCCGGCAGCACGATCACGTCGAATCCGCGATCGGCGAGGTAGCCCAGCGTGCTCGTCTTGACGCCGAGATCGAGCACGGCGACGGATCCGATCCGCTCCCCGCGCGCCGGGATCGTGTACGGCTGCGGCGTGGAGACCACGGCCGACAGGTTCAGTCCGCGCATGTCGGCGCCGCTGCGCACGAAGTCGAGCTGTTCGCTCGCGCTGGCCAGCGCATCCGCTCCGGAGAAGATGGCGGCGCGCATGGCACCTGCCGAGCGCAGGTGACGTGTGACGGCTCGGGTGTCGATGCCGCTGATGCCCACGATGCCGTTCGCGGCGAGGTCGTCGTCGAGGCTGCGCTGGGAGCGGAAGTTGGAGACCACGCGCGACGGCTCGCGCACCGCGAAACCGGCGACCCAGATGCGCTTCGACTCCATGTCGACGTCGTTCATACCGGTGTTGCCGATGTGCGGCGCCGTCATGAGCACGATCTGGCCCGCATACGACGGGTCGGTGAGCGTCTCCTGGTAGCCGGTCATGCCGGTCGCGAAAACGGCCTCGCCGAGCGTGCGGCCGAGCGCGCCGTATCCGCGTCCATCGAACCGTGAGCCGTCCTCCAGGACGAGAACCGCAGGCTCGCGCCGTGCGCCCGCCGCTGCGGCCGACGGGGCGGAGAACTCGACCTGCGGCGTCGGCGGGGCCGCGGGTACGCCGTTCTGGGCCGCGTCGTTCTGCTGGTCGGGCTGCTCCTGCTCGTGTGGCAGGTTCTGCTCGTCGGGCACGTTCTGGTCGTCTGACATGTCAGGCCTCGCTTCCGGTGGTCTTGTCAGTTGTCTCGTCTGTTGCGTCGTCGTCGGCGTCGTTCGTCGTTGAGCTGATGCTGCTGATGCCCGCGATGAGTCGTCGGCGCTCGTCCGGGTCGGTCACGCGCAGGTACGTGTCGAGCACCGGGCCTTCGGCATCGGCGGGCACGCGCCAGGCGATCATCAGCAGGCCGTCGCGCTCGACGGTGCGGTCGATGGTCCAGGTCGCCGCGCCGACTCCGAGGATCGCGGACGCCGCGATCGCCACGCTGCTCTCCCCCGGCGCCGTCAGGGTCACGCCGCCCTGGGAGACGGTGACGGATGCCGTTGAGCGGAACGCGAGACCGGCGACGACGGCTCGGTCCAACGGCTTGTCGTGGTAGGTGGTGGCCACGTGCAACGCCTTCGCGCTGAGCAGCGTCGCGCCGGCATCCTCGAGTGCGGTGGGAACGACGACCACGGAATCGCGTCGTGCCCGTCGGCGCCAGCCGAGCCACATGCCGAGGAAGACAAGCGCGAGGACGACGAGGATCAGCAGGGTCGGCCAGAGCTTATCCATGGAGCACCTCCTCGCTCGTCGCCCGGACCTCGCGCGCCAGGGCCGCAGCCTCATCGGGGGCGATGAGCTCGCCGTCGCGCAGCGTTGCCGTTCCGTCGTGGAACGTCCAGCGAACGCGTCCGGGAAGTTCGCGACCGAGGTACGGCGAGTTCACGCCCTTGCCCGCCAGGCGATCGAGGTCGAAGACTCCGCCGTCGGCGGGGTCGTAGAGCGCGAGGTCGGCCCGATTGCCCGTGCCGACGGACGTGCCGCGGTTCACGCGACCGATCCTCGCCGGCGTCTCGGACATCACCCGTGCGACATCCGTCCACTCCATCAGTCCGGTCTCCACCATGGCCTTGTGCACGACGCTGAGCGCGGACTCGAGGCCGACCATGCCGTTGGCCGCTGCGTCCCACTCGCAGTCCTTAGCCTCGATGGGGTGCGGAGCATGGTCCGTTGCGACGATGTCGATGGTCCCGTCGGCGAGCGCCTCGCGCAGGGCCTGCACGTCCTCGGCACGACGCAGCGGCGGGTTCACCTTGTACCGGGAGTCGTAGCCGGCGACGAGATCCTCGGTGAGGAGCAGGTGGTGCGGCGTCGCCTCGGCCGTGACGTCGATGCCGCGCGCCTTGGCCCAGCGGATTATGTCGACCGATCCGGCGGTCGAGACGTGACAGACGTGCAGCCTGCTGCCGACGTGTTCGGCCAAGAGCACGTCGCGGGCGATGATCGACTCCTCGGCGACGGCGGGCCATCCGGCCAGGCCGAGCGTGCCGGAGAGGGCGCCCTCGTTCATCTGCGCCCCGGCGGTCAGCCGTGGCTCCTGCGCGTGCTGGGCGATGACACCGTCGAATGCCTTCACGTACTCGAGCGCGCGGCGCATCAGCAGGGGGTCGAAGACGCACATGCCGTCGTCCGAGAACACCCGGACGCGTGCGCGGGAGGCCGCCATGGCGCCGAGCTCTGCCAGACGCTCCCCCGCCAGACCCACGGTGACGGCGCCGATGGGCTGTACAGTCGCGTATCCGGCGGAGCGTCCCAGCGAGAGTTCCTGTTCGACGACGCCCGCCGTGTCGGCCACCGGAGAGGTGTTGGCCATCGCGAAGACGGTGGTGAATCCTCCTGCGGCCGCAGCACGCGTGCCGGTGAGGACCGTCTCGCTCTGCTCGAAGCCGGGCTCGCGCAGATGCGTGTGCAGGTCGACCAGACCGGGCAGGGCGATGAGGCCGGAGGCGTCGATGCGGGTGGCGCCGTCCGCGGCATCCGCTGCTTCGGCTCCGACCGTCAGCACACCGTCCGCGACGAGGATGTCGGTGCGCACGCCGTCGGCGAGCGTCGCGCCCTCGATGAAGAACTTTTCGCGTGACACCTAACCGACCTCCCGATCGCCCGACAGCAGCAGATAGAGCGCAGCCATGCGCACAGAGACACCGCTCGCGACCTGATCGCGCACGAGCGAGCGCGGCGAATCGGCGGCTGCGGCGGAGATCTCCAGACCCCTGATCATGGGGCCCGGATGCATCACCATCGTATCCGGGCGCAACCTGACCAATCGCTCGGCGTCCAGCCCCCACGTTCGCGAGTACTCGCGCGTGTTCGGGAAGAAGGCGGCGTTCATGCGCTCCGCCTGGATGCGCAGCATCATCACGACGTCCGGATCGGCGTCGATCGCAGCGTCGAGGTCGTAGCCGATCCGCGCCGGCCACAGTCCGGTGTCCACCGGCAGCAGCGTCGGCGGTGCGACGAGGGTGACCTCGGCGCCCAGCGTGTCCAGCAGCCAGACGTTCGAACGGGCGACCCGGGAGTGCAGGATGTCGCCGACGATCACGACTCGCAGTCCGTCCAGCGCCTTGCCTCGGCTGGCGTCGCCGTGCAGGCGCTTGCGCATCGTGAAGGCGTCGAGCAGTGCCTGCGTGGGATGCTCGTGCGTGCCGTCCCCGGCGTTCAGGATGCCCGCGTCGATCCATCCGCTGGAGGCGAGCGTGTGCGGCGCTCCCGATGCCGAGTGCCGAACGACCACCGCGTCGGCACCGATCGCCGCGAGGGTCTGCGCCGTGTCTTTCAGGCTCTCGCCCTTGGAGACGCTGGATCCCTTCGCGCTGAAGTTGATCACGTCGGCCGACAGTCGTTTCGCCGCGGCCTCGAACGAGATGCGCGTGCGCGTCGAATCCTCGAAGAACAGGTTGACGACCGTCTTGCCGCGCAGGGTCGGGAGCTTCTTGACCTCGCGGGTGGCGACATCCGCCATGTCCTCGGCGACGTCGAGGATGCCGACCGCGGTGTCGCGATCGAGGTCGCGTGTGGAGAGCAGGTGCCGCATCAGGCTTCACCGCCTTCGGCCGTCGAGGTGTCGTGGTCGCCGCCGTCGATCGTCACGGCGTCCTCGTCGTCCACCTCGCTCACGCGCACGTTGATGCGTTCCCGGGTGGAACTCGGCAGGTTCTTGCCCACGAAGTCCGCCCGGATCGGGAACTCCCGATGCCCGCGATCCACCAGCACGGCGAGCCGTACGGCCTTCGCCCGACCGAGGTCGCTCAGCGCGTCGAGTGCGGCGCGGATGGTGCGTCCTGAGAACAGCACGTCGTCGACCAGGACCACGGTCTTGCCGTCGATCGAGACCGGAACGCTCGTCGGCGCAGGAGTGCGCGTCGGATGCTTCGCCAGATCGTCCCGGTACATGGTCACGTCGAGCGACCCCACCGGCGGCGCCGTGCCGTCTTCGATGCGCGCGATGGTGGATCCGATGCGCTGGGCGAGTGCGACGCCGCGCGTCGGAATGCCCAGGAGCACGAGATCGCCTGAACCCCGGTTGGACTCCAGGATCTCGTGTGCGATCCGAGTCAACGCCCGGGCGATGTCAGCCTGTTGCAGCACAGTACGTGCCGTCATGCCGACCCCCTTCCCCGCCTCACAGGACGGCCCTTAAAGGTTGCCAAACTCCACCAACCCTATCAGGGCATCGGACCCTCCTTCGCGGCCATGCCCCTCCGGAGTCGGCCGGCGGACGGCGCGTCAGCCGCCGAAGGCGTCGGCGACGGCCTGCAGCCTCGCGCGGTACGCAGCCCACCACTGCGCGTCGTGGTCAGGCAGGTTGGACACCGCCGGGCGCAACCCGACCGAGCCGTCGACGAGTTCGCGCACGATGTCGGCGTGGCCGGCGTGGTGCGCCGTCTCGTCGATCAGGTGCACGATGATCTGCCGCAGCGTGACATCGCGCCGCTCAGGGCTCCACCAAGGCACGATGCCGGGCGAATCGAGCTCGAGCTCGGCGATGGTCCTGTCGCCGAACGACTGAGCACCGACATAGAACTCGCGCACCCAGTCGATCGACTCCTCAGCCGTCGCCCACATGTCCGCGTTGTCTTCGGCGCCCGCCTCGAGCCACGGCATCGGCACGCCGGGATCCCTGCCGAAAACCTCGCCGAAGTATCCGTACTCCATGCTCGCCACATGCTTGACGAGACCGAGCAGATTCGTGCCCGTCGGCGTCATCGGGAGGCGAGCTTCACGTTCGCCGAGTCCGTCGAGCTTCCAGACGAGGGCGTCTCTCGACTCCTGGAGGTACCGGGTGAGGAACGCCTTCTCGGCCCTCTCGTCATGCGTCATGCGCACGACGGTACGCCTCCGACGACCTAGCCGCCCCGGCGAAGCCCGGACTACTTGCCGCCGGAGCCGATGTACTTCAGCAGCGCCGAGGTGTCGGTGATGGAGCCCGGATACTGGTGGCCGTTCACGAGGATGGTCGGCGTCCCCTTGATCGCCTTGAGGTCGCTGCCCGGAATCGGTCCGTTCAGCGCGGACTGCGTCGCATCGGTGATCCAGGCCTCATAGCGCGGCGACGGAATGCACGCGTCGGCAGCCGAGGCACCGACGGAGTCCGCGAGCGACTTCAGCTTGGTGTCAGAGAGGCCGGACGATTGCTCCTCGGGCTGGTTCGCGTACAGAGCGGCCAGATAGGTCAGGGTGGCTTTCGGATCGGATGCCGCAACGCAGGTGAGCGCGGCGCCCGCCCGCGACGAGTACTTCGTGCCCTGCGAATTCGGGTCGAGGAAGTTGAGCGGATGCACGCGCAGCGTGATCGTCCCGTCGTCGACCTTCTGAGCCAGGGCTCGCCCGCTCGCCTTCTCGAACTCGCCGCAGTACGGGCACATCGGATCGATGTACGTGTCGACGACCGTCTTGCCGTCGCCGACGACCAGTGCGCCCCTGTCGAAGTCCGCGGCGCCCGTCACACCGGTCGGCAGGGTGATCTTCTGGTTCTGGCTGCCGCCGCCAGTCGTGGAGGTCGGAGCGGATGAGGTGCAGGCGGCGAGCACCGCAACGAGGGCGGCCCCGAGAAGGACAGCGCCGACGCGGCGTGCGAGGGATCGGGACATCGGGTGCTTTCGGGTCGTCACGGCGCAGTCTCGGTCCCGCGCCGGTCACTGTGCGACGGCCGTGTCGATCGCCCAGAGATCGATCCGGAGGATCGCGAAGCCGGTCGGGCCCACCCAACCTACCAGCGGATCCGACGCCTCGTGACTGGTCATTCGACTCGTCACCGAAGGGTCCGGGACCTGCCGTCCACCCCGAGTCCGGCAGCGCGTCCATGCACACCAAGGCTCTGCGCTGCCTCTCGGCGACCTATTTGCCGCCCGAGGTGATGAACTGCTGCAGCGCGGCCGTTGAGGTGATGTCGCCCGCGTACAGGTGACCGTTCACCAGGATGGTCGGGGTCTGGGTGATCGCCTTGATGTCTGCGCCGGGTATGGGTCCGTTCACCGCGTTCTGCGTGATCTGCGTGACCCACTGCGCGTACCGGTACGACGTGATGCATCCGTCGGCGGCATCGGCCCCGACGATGTGGGCGAGAGACGTGAGCCCCTTGTCGCTCAGGCCGCCCGTTCCCTCTTGGGGCTGGTTGTCGTACAACTCCCCGAGGTAGGCGAGCGTGGCCTTCGGAGTCGACTCCGCCACGCAGGCGAGTGCGCTCGAGGCGCGCGACGAGTACGAGGTCCCCCGCGAGCTGCGGTCGAGGAAGTTCATCGGATGCACGCGCAAGGTGATCGCGCCGTCGTTGACCTGTTGTGTCAGCGCTTTCCCGTTGGCCCGTTCGAACGCCCCGCAGTACGGACACATCGGGTCGACGTACGTGTCGACGACGGTCGGACCCGAGCCGACGACGAGCGCATCGGCATTGAGGTCGAGGACCCCGCCCGAGCTCGTGGGAACAACGGTCTGCGTCTGGTGCGCGAAGATCGGCGAGTTGGGCGACGCGCATCCCGCGAGCAGGAGCGCTGCGGCCGCACTCAGCAGCACGCATGCCATGCGTTCTGCGAGTCGTGCGGTCATGACCGAGCGCCTTCGAATCCGCTCCGGAAGGATCAGTGCGAAGCTGTGGTACCGATCTTTGCGAGCACGCCGTTGACGAACTTCGCGGAATCATCGGTGGACAAGATCGTAGCCTGTTCGACTGCTTCCGAGATGGCGACGGGATGCGGGATCGCAGGGTTGAAGAGCAACTCCCACACGCCCATCCGCAGGATCGCGCGATCGACGGCCGGCATCCGCTCCAGGGTCCAGCCCTGCGCGTACGTCTGGATGAGCTCGTCGATCTCGTCGCTGTGGTCGATCACGCCGTCGACGATTTCCCTGGCGTAGAGCCAGGACGCCTCGCGTGCCGGCTCGTTCGCAGCGCGCTGCGCCTCGTCGGCGAGGGCGCGGCCGAACGGGATGCCCCGCACGTCCGCGCTGAAGAGGATGTCGATGGCGCGCTTGCGTGCCTTGGTGCGCGCCCCCACTAGTCGTTGACGCGACCGAGGTAGTCGCCCGAGCGGGTGTCGACCTTGACCTTGGTGCCGGTCTCGAGGAACAGCGGAACCTGGATCTGGTAGCCGGTCTCGACAGTGGCGGGCTTGGTGCCGCCCGTTGAGCGGTCGCCCTGGAGGCCCGGCTCGGTGTACGTGATCTCGAGCACGACGGATGCCGGGAGCTCGACGTACAGCGGGTTGCCGTTGTTCATGGCGATCGTCACGTTCTGGTTCTCGAGCATGAAGTTGGCCGCGTCGCCCACGATGGTGCCGGGAACGGTGAACTGGTCGTAGTCGCTCGTGTCCATGAAGACGAAGCCGTCTCCGTCGCTGTACAGGTACTGGTACTCGCGGCGGTCCACGTTCTCGAACTCGAGCTTGGTGCCGGCGTTGTACGTGCGGTCGACGACCTTGCCGCTGACCACGTTCTTGAGCTTGGTGCGCACGAACGCACCGCCCTTGCCCGGCTTGACGTGCTGGAACTCGATCACGGTCCAGAGCTGGCCGTCGATGTTGAGAACGGCGCCGTTGCGGATGTCAGCGGTATCGGATGCCATGCGTGATGATCCTTCGAAGTACGAGTGGGAAACGGGAAGTCGGACGGTCAAGGCGCGCCACGGCGCCGACCATCAGGCGATTCTACCGGGTGCGGGCAGGGAATTCGCCGGATGGACCTCAGTCGTCGACGTGTCCGGTGATCACGTCGACGAGCTTGGAGACGGCGATTCCGTATCCGGCGACGCCTTCGCCGATCACGTGCACGGCGGCGATGTCGCGCACGTACGAGAAGCGCCTGAACTCCTCACGGGCGTTCACATCGGAGATGTGCACCTCCGCGACGGGCAGGGCGACGCTGGACAGGGCATCCCGCAGCACGACAGAGGTGTGGGTGAGGCCGCCCGGGTTGATGACGATGCCCGCGCACTCCGTTCGCGCCTCGTGGATGGCGTCGATGAGCACGCCCTCGTGGTTGCTCTGCACCGCGCGCACCTCGAATCCGTGTTCCGCCGCGGTCAGTTCGACGAGGGCGACCACGTCGGCAAGGGTCTCCGTGCCGTAGATCTCGGGTTGGCGAACGCCGAGAAGGTTGAGGTTCGGTCCGTTGAC
Organism: Planctomonas sp. JC2975; assembly: GCF_012985205.1. Classification (NCBI taxonomy): domain Bacteria; kingdom Bacillati; phylum Actinomycetota; class Actinomycetes; order Micrococcales; family Microbacteriaceae; genus Planctomonas; species Planctomonas sp. JC2975. The sequence continues at coordinate 355,833 of NZ_JABEKS010000001.1, forward strand.
GAGCAGAAGGCGGCGTGGGGTGTCGGTCACGTCGGCACCCTAGCAGCGCGGTACGCCGCCGTTGGATTCAGCGATTCAGGCCGCGAGGGATCGCGACATCACGATCTCCGAGCCGATCGGACCCTCGATCGTCTCCCCTGTCGCGGTGAACCCGGCACGGCGATAGGCACCCTGGGCTCGGTGGTTGTCGGCGTGCACGTCGAGAGTCAGCGCACGGGCGCCGACCTCTGCCGCCCAAGCGGCGGCTGCATCGAACAGTCGATCGATCGTGCCGTCCCCTCTGTGCGTAGGGGCGACGTACACGCCGACGACATCGGCTCGCGCCGTCTCCACGCGGCGATCGAGGTGGTCCATGGTGCCGGCAGGTCGCACGAGCACCGTCACGGTTCCCACCCACGCCTCGTCCTGGGCAGGCTCGCCGATGGCCACGAACTGGGCGGCCGCATCACCGCTGGCCGCGTTGTCCGTGCGGGTCATCCAGAAGTCGTCCGACTTGGTCGCCGCCTGCTCGTAGGAGTCCAAGAACGCGATCGCGGCATCCGGATCCTGCAGCGCCTCGAGACGAAGGCCGCGCACCTGGCGCCACTCCCCGTGCTCGACGCGCCGCACGATCACGACCCGATCTCCTGGTATGCGGCGAACATCAGGCTCGGATCCGGAGCCTGCATCACGGTCGGCCGGGCGAGGTCGTCGAGCACGATGAAACGCAGCGTGCCGCCGCGCGCCTTCTTGTCGCGCTGCATGGTGGCCAGCAGCGTCTGCCAGCGCCCGACCGGGTAGCTGACGGGTAAGGTCATGGACTCGAGGATGCTGCGGTGCCGGTCGGCGACGGCATCGGACAGCCGGCCGCTCAGTCGTGCCAGTTCCGCGGCGTACACCATGCCGATGGAGATCGCCGCTCCGTGCCGCCACTGGTAGCGCTCCGCGTGCTCGATGGCGTGTCCGAGCGTGTGCCCGTAGTTGAGGATCTCGCGCAGCCCAGCCTCGCGGAAGTCCTCGCTGACCACCTTCGCCTTCATGTCGATGGCGAGCTCGAGGTTGCGGCGGAAGACAGGGCTGTGCGGATCGATAGCGGTTTCGAGGTCCGCCTCCACGTTGTCGAGGATCTCCGGAGCCCAGATGAAGCCCGCCTTGACGATCTCGGCGTAGCCGGCGAGCACGTCGTTGGGCGGCAGTGCATCGAGCGTGTCGAGGTCGCACAGCACCCCGGCCGGGGCGTAGAACGCACCGACGAGGTTCTTGCCCTCTGCCGTGTTGATGCCGGTCTTGCCGCCGATGGCCGCATCGACCATGCCGAGCACGGTCGTCGGGATCTGCACGAGCCGCACGCCGCGAAGCCAGGTCGCGGCGACGAAGCCGGCGAGATCCGTTGCCGCTCCCCCGCCGAAGCCGATCACCGCGTCGCTGCGCGTGAAGTCCGCCTGGCCCATGATCTGCCAGCAGAATGCGGCGACCTCGACACGCTTGGCGGCCTCGGCGTCCGGCACCTCAGCCAGCAGCACCTCGAAGGAACCGGCGAGCGATTCCCGCAGTTCGGATGCCGCGGCCGCGAGCGTCGGCTGATGCACGATCAGCACCTTCCGCACCCCTGAGCCGAGAAGTTCTGCAGCCTCGAAGCGGATTCCCCGGCCCACCCGGATCGGGTACTCGTTCGTCCCCGTCACCTGCAGCTCCGTGGTCGTCTCGCTCATGCTTCCGCCTGCTCCTGTTCCTCGCACCACTGCGCGATCTCCTCGACGATCGTCGTCATCGGGCGATGCGACGTGTCGGCGGTGTAGTCGGCCAGCGACTCGTACAGCGGCAGGCGCTTGCCGACCAGCTCCCGCCACGACTCGATGCCCTGCACCAGTGGACGCTTGCCGTCGGTGATGCGGGCCGCGGCCGCCTCGGGTGTCACCGTGAGCAGCACGACGTGCGTGGTGCGCAGGTCCTCCTGCGTGCGCGGATCCAGCACCGCTCCCCCGCCGAACGAGACGACACCGCCGAGTGCGAGGGCCTCGCTGACCACAGTGCGTTCGATCGCGCGGAACTCCTGCTCACCGCGCTCGGCGAAGATGCCGGAGATGGGTCCGTGCTTGGCCACGATGACGGCATCCGTGTCGATGAACGGGACGCCCAGCCGCCTGGCCAGCCGCTTGCCGACCCGTGTCTTGCCAGCGGCCGGCGGACCGATGAGAACGATCGTCACGCGCGCACGGTTTCGGTGTTCAGGGCTGCAGGGATCGCATCCAGGTAGCCCTGCAGGTTGCGCTTCGTCTCGGCGAGCGAGTCGCCGCCGAACTTCTCCAGCACGGCATCCGCGAGCACGAGAGCGACCATGGCCTCTGCGACGACGCCGGCCGCAGGAACGGCGCAGACGTCGGAGCGCTGGTGGTGCGCCGGCGCCGCGTCGCCCGTCGCGATGTCGATCGTGCGCAGTGCGTGCGGGATCGTCGCGATGGGCTTCATGCCGGCACGTACCCGCAGGAGGGATCCTGTCGTCATGCCGCCCTCGGTTCCGCCCGCCTTGTCGCTCGTGCGCGAGATGGTCGTGCCGTCGGTCACGAGTTCGTCGTGCGCGGCGGATCCGCGGCGCCTCGTCGTCTCGAACCCGTCGCCGACCTCCACGCCCTTGATGGCCTGGATGCTCATCAGAGCCTGCGCGAGCCTGCCGTCGATCTTGCGATCCCATTGCACGTGCGATCCGAGGCCGGCCGGCACGCCGTACACCAGTACTTCGACGACACCACCGAGCGTGTCGCCGTCCTTGTGCGCGGCGTCCACCTCGGCCACCATGAGCTCGGACGTCGCCGGATCGAAGCAGCGCAAGGGATCCGTGTCGAGCGCGTCCACGTCGGACGGCTTCGGCAACGCCGATCCCTCGGGAACGCGCACGGGTCCGATGGACAGCGTGTGGCTGACCGTCGTGACGCCGAGCTCGGCGAGGAACGCCTTCGCGATGGCGCCGAGCGCAACGCGTGCCGCCGTCTCGCGCGCACTGGCGCGCTCAAGCACGGGCCGCGCCTCGTCGAAGCCGTACTTCTGCATGCCGACGAGGTCTGCATGGCCAGGACGCGGGCGGGTCAATGCGGCGCCACGACCCGTCGCGAGGACGGAGGGGTCCACCGGCTCCGGGTTCATCACGTCGACCCACTTCGGCCACTCCGTGTTGCCGATGCGCAGGGCGATCGGACTCCCCATGCTGAGGCCGTGGCGCACGCCGCCGGAGAACGCCAGCTCGTCCTGCTCGAACTTCATGCGGGCCCCACGCCCGTAGCCGAGCTTGCGGCGCGCGAGATCGGCGCGCACGGCATCCATCGAGACGGGCACGCCTGCGGGCAGGCCCTCCAGGAGCGCGACGAGTTCGGGGCCGTGCGATTCCCCAGCGGTGAGCCAACGAAGCATGGTGTCAATTCTGGCACGCGGGCGCGCGGCGCCCGGCCATGCGCTGAGGCGTCAGACGGGGCGGCCGGATGCGTCCAGCCCCACCGCGGCGAGCATGGCTCCCAGCACGGCCGGCTCGTCCGGTAGCTCGCGTTCCGGATCTCCCGTGACGAAGATGCGCACCTGCAGCAGCGCCTGATGCACCAGCATGGCGAGGCCGGAGAGCACGTTGTGCGACGCGGTGCGCCCCATCGCGCCTCCCCTGGCGTCCCAGACCTTGACGACCTCGGTCGGCCATGGGTCGTAGGCCACGTCGAGCAGCAGGATGCCGTCCGCCGCGGCTCTCGCCGTACCCTTGCCCCTCACAATGCGGTTCGCCCCGCCGTCTGCGCCCGCCGACCCGGGCAGAGTGCTGATCACGAGGTCGGGACGCTCGGAGACCTCATCCTGGAACGAGCGGATCTCCACCCGCAGCCCCACCGCGTGGCCGAGCCCGATCAGTTGCTCGGCGCGAGCAGGCTCGCGGACCTGCACCGTCACGACATCCGCTCCGAGCTCCGCGGCCGCCACGACGGCCGACGCCGCTGTGGCTCCGCCGCCCCAGACGAGCACGGATCTGGCGTTGGAGGTGCCGGCAGCGGTGAGGGCGCGCACGATGCCGATCACGTCGGTGTTGAAGCCCCGGAGTTCACGACGACCGGACGCATCCGTGTCGAACAGGATCGTGTTCGCGGCGCCCGTCAGCCGGGCGATCTCGTCCATCGACGACACCAGCGGCAGCACGGACTGCTTGAGCGGCATGGTCAGGGACAGCCCGCGCCAGTCATCCGGTCGGCTCTGCACGTAGTCGCCGAGCGTCGCCGGGGTGACCTCGGCGCGGTCGTAACTCCACGGCAGGCCGAGCTCTCGGTAGGCCGCCGCATGCAGCGCCGGCGACTGAGAGTGCGCGATCGGCGAGCCCAGCACGGCGAGCCCGCGCGGACCGTCACTGGCAGTAAGCATCGTTCGCCGCGCTCGCGTTGCACCAGTCCTGCAGCTGCTGCACGGCCTTGTTGTGCTCGTCCTCCGTGTTGGAGAACACCGTGGTGCCGTCCTTCAGGTCGACCGTCACGAAGTACAGCCATCCGCCCGGTGTCGGGTTCATCGCCGCCTTGAGCGCGTCGTCGCCCGGGTTAGAGATCGGGCCCACGGGCAGTCCCTCGTGTGCGTACGTGTTGTACAGGTTGCCCGCGTCCGCGCGCTGCGCATCGGTCGTGAAGACCGTCTTCACGCCAGCCCCGTACGCCACCGTCGCGTCTGACTGCAACGCCATGCCCTGGTCGAGGCGGTTCTGGAACACGCGGGCCACCTTGCCCATGTCCTCCGTGCTGCCCGCCTCCTTCTGCACCACCGACGCCAGGACCACGGTGTTCCACACCTTGTCCTTCGGAACGCCGTCCGCGTCGAAGGCCTTGAACGCCCGATCGACGAGCGTCTTGATGACGGTCTTCGCGTCCACGCCGGGATCGAAGGTGTAGGTGGCCGGGAAGAGGAAGCCGTCCAGGTTCTTCGCCTGCGACGGCACGCCGAAGTCCGCCGGGTTCGCGGCCGCCGCCTGCAGATCCTGCAGCGGGACACCCGTCGTCTTGGCGAGGGCCGGCAGGATGTCCGCCTCCGTGTCCCCCTCAGGAATGGTGAGCGTGCGTGCCAGCTTGTTCTTCGGATCCTGCAGCGCGGCCAGCGCGGACTTGGCGCTCATGTGCTTCTTCAGCTGGTACACGCCGGGCTGGAACACCGGATCCGGCTTGGTATGCAGGAGCAGCGTGTAGAACGCATCGGAGGTCATGACCACTCCGGCCTTCTGCAGCGTCGTCGCGATGTCGCTGCCGTTGTCGCCGTCCTTGATCGTGATCGTCACGGGTGAGGTGCCCGATCCGGTGTAGTCGTTCGGCTCGTTCAGTGCGAGCAATTTGCGCACTTCGGGCTGGAACGAGTTCCACACGTAGACGCCGCCGGCTCCGATCAGACCGAGCACGACGACCAGCACGATCGTGGTGATGAGCCAACGACGCTTCTTCTTCGGCTTGTCAGGCTTGCCGTCGGTCGGATAATCCAGGCTCGACCAGGTGTTGGGCCGCGTCGGGCGCTGGTCGCCGTTCCCATCTGCGTTCTCGGATGCGTCGCCGAGGTTCCCCCAGAACGCGTTCTCGAGCTCGCTCTCACCCGAGGAGTCATTGCCGTCGTCGGCGTAGCCGTCCGCGATCCTACGACCGCCCTGAGCGGTCTGCAGTTCCGTCGGTGTGGAGATGACGGGGATGGATGCCGTGTGCACGGACTCGAACGAGATGGGCGATGTGACCGGGTGTGCTCCGTCCCACTCCGACGTTTCGCCCTCACCCTGGCGTCCGCCGTCCGAGCCGGCCCCTGCGATCGGGATCGGACCGCTCAGCGGATACGACACCGGGATCTGGCCGCTCGGCGGATCGACGATCTCGCCGCGCTCCCTGGCGAGGCGTGCCTCGCGCTCGCGGGCCTCTCTCCGGGTCATCGGCGGTCGCTCGGCGTCGAGCGACGGGTCCGGCTGGGGTGCGCCGGGCGGGTTCGGATGGGTCACGTCAGGAGTCCAATGTTCACGGGTCGACTCTGTTCACTGGGCGGGAATCGACCTAGGTCGCGAGCGTTCCCGGGGGGTTCCCGCTCGCACGCTCGGCGTCGAGCGCGTGTTGCAAAATTACCGTGGCCGCCGCCTGATCGACCACGGAACGCGAATTCCTCGTGGTTCGGCCAGACGCGCGGAGCGCGGACTGCGCGGTCACGGTGGAAAGGCGCTCGTCCACGAGCCTCACCGGGATGCCGATCGCCTCGGCGAGGCGTTCGGCGAATCCGACGGCGTCGTCCGTCGAGAGCGTGTGGACTCCCGAGAGGGACAACGGAAGACCGACGATAGCTTCGACGGCTCCGAATTCCGTCACAAGCGCCTGTATGCGGGCGATGTCGCTGCCGTCATCGGCGCGTGCGACGGTCTCGACCGGGAGGGCGAGCATCCCGTCGGGATCACTCCGGCTCACACCGATCCGCGCCTTCCCCACGTCGACGCCGACGCGAACTCCGGGCCGCACGGCGCTATCCGATCGCGGTCCGAACGGATGCCAGCGCCGCGTCGATCGCCGAGGCGTCCGATCCGCCGCCCTGGGCGAGGTCGTCCTTGCCGCCTCCGCCGCCACCGAGAACGGATGCCGCACCCTTCGCCAGCTGACCGGCCTTGGTCCCGGCATCCCTGGCCGCTTTGTTCGTGGCAGCGATGACCACGGGGCGGTCGGAGACGACGGCGGCGAGAGCCACGACGGCGGGATCGGAGCCGAGACGCTCGCGCAACGTGGTGACGAGCATCCGCAGATCGTCTGCCGAGCCGAGCGAGCCGACGTTCTGCGCGACGAGTCGGGTGGACCCGATGCGCTCCGCCTTCTCGAGAAGGGCCGGGATGCGATCGAGCACCGCACGAGCCTCGAACGCCGCGATCTTCTTCTCCGCCGCTTTCAGGCTGGAAACGAGATCGTTGATGCGCTCGGGAAGCTGCTCGCGGGGTGTCTTCAACGCACCGCTCAGCTGCGACACGATCGTGCGCTCGACCGCGAGGTCGCGGAACGCCTCGATGCCGACGAGCGACTCGACGCGTCGGTTGGTCGAGCCGACGGAGGATTCGCTGACCAGGTTGATCATGCCGATCTCGGAGCTGGAGGTCACGTGCGTGCCTGCGCAGAGCTCGCGCGACCACGGACCGCCGATGTCGACGACACGCACGACCTCGCCGTACTTCTCGCCGAACAACGCCATCGCGCCGAGCGACTTCGCCTCGTCGAGGGGCATCTCACGCGTGACGACCTCGAGGTCGTCACGGATCGCGTTGTTCGAGATCTCCTCGATCTCGCTGCGCGTCTCCGGCGACAGGCCCTGGTTCCAGGAGAAGTCCAGACGCAGGTAGCCGGCCTTGTTGTACGAGCCGGACTGGTGGGCGTTGGGGCCGAGCACCTGCCGCAGCGCCGCGTGGATGATGTGCGTTCCGGAGTGCGCCTGGCGCGCACCGCGCCGGTAGTCGCCGTCCACCACGCTCGTCGCCGTGTCGTCGACGCCGACCTCGCCTTTCGTGACCTGCACGGTGTGGCTGATCAGCCCCTTCACGGGCTTCTGCACGTCGAGCACCTCGAGCTCGTAGCCCGGGCCGACGATGACACCCTGGTCGGCATCCTGACCGCCGGACTCGGCGTAGAGCGCCGTCTCCGCGAGGATGATCTCGGCGATCTGCCCCTCGGATGCCCGTGGCACGGCGACGCCGTCCACGATGATCCCCAGCACGCGCGACTCGGTCTGCAGCTCGGTGTATCCGGTGAACACCGTCTCGCCCTTGCCGCGCAGGTCGCTGTAAACGGACAGGTCCGCCAGCGCACGCTTCTTCGCCCTGGCGTCCGCCTTGGCCCGTGCCTTCTGCTGCGACATCAGCGAGTCGAATGCTCCTCGGTCGACCGTCAGTCCGGCCTCCTCGGCCATCTCGAGCGTGAGGTCGATCGGGAATCCGTAGGTGTCGTGCAGAAGGAACGCCGTCTCGCCCGCGAGCTCCGTGCGGCCGGACGACTTCGTGTTGGTGACAGCTGTGTCGAGGATGGTCGTGCCGCTGGCCAGCGTGCGAAGGAACGTGTCCTCCTCAGAGAAGGCGAGGTGCGAGATCCGGTCGTAGTCGGTTGCGACCTCCGGATAGGTCGCCTTCATCGCGTCGCGGGACTCGGCGAACAGCGCCGGGAACGTCGCGGTCTCCACACCGAGCAGGCGCATGGCGCGCACCGTGCGGCGCAGCAGGCGGCGCAGGATGTAGCCGCGACCCTCGTTCGACGGCGTCACGCCGTCGGACATCAGCATGAGGGCGCTGCGCACGTGGTCTGCGATGACGCGCATGCGCACATCGTCCTCGTGGTTCGCGCCGTACGGCTTGCCGCTGATCTCCGCTGCCTTGTCGAGGACCGGCCGCACCTCGTCGATCTCGTAGAAGTTCTCGACGCCCTGCTTGATGAACGCCACACGCTCCAGGCCCATGCCGGTGTCGACGTTCTTCTTCGGCAGTTCGCCGATGATCTCGAAGTCCGTCTTGCCCGTGCCCTCGCCGCGGAGGTACTGCATGAACACGAGGTTCCAGATCTCCACGTAGCGATCGTCGTCGGTCGCCGGACCTCCATCGATGCCGTACGCGGGACCGCGGTCGAAGAAGATCTCCGAGCACGGTCCAGCAGGCCCGGGGACGCCGGTTGACCAGTAGTTGGTGTCTTTGCCGAGGCCCTGGATGCGCTCATCAGGAAGGCCGGCGACCTCGCGCCAGTAGCGGCGCGCCTCGTCATCGTCCTCGTAGACCGTGACCCAGAGGTCCTTCGGGTCGAAACCGAGCCCGCCCTGGTCTTCCGGCGAGGTCAGGAGGTCCCACGCGAACCGGATCGCGTCCTTCTTGAAGTAGTCGCCGAACGACCAGTTGCCGAGCATCTGGAAGAAGGTGCCGTGGCGAGGGGTCTTGCCGACCTCTTCGATGTCGAGCGTACGGATGCACTTCTGCGAGTCGGCCACCCGTGGGTACGGCGGCGGGACGAGCCCCGTCAGGTACGGCACGAACGGCACCATTCCGGCGATGGTGAAGAGGAGCGTCGGATCGTCGCTGACGAGCGACGCGGACGGCACGATCGTGTGGCCGCGCTCAGCGAAGAAGTCGAGGAATCGGCGGCGGATCTCGGCGGTCTGCATGGTTCCGTTCGTTACGTGGTGGGGTGGTGAAGGGGAGTTCCCGGTCGCGTTCCGGCCGCCTGCGTGCGGCCGGAACCCTGCTCAGGAGAGGCCGGCGATGGTGTCTTCCGCGTCGTCGATGGCCGAGCGCAACTCGGCCTCGCGCTTGCGATATCCCTCGTTCACCGCGGCGCCGAAATCGTGCGCCTTGCGGTCGAGCTCGTCGAAGAACTGCTTGCCCTGCTCGGTCTTGTTCACCTGGTGCGCGATCGCGAAGCCGGCTGCGATGCCGACGACGAACCAGAGGAAGCTCTTCATGGCGGATCTCCTAGGGTCGTTGACCTGTGGTCGGTGGCTGAACGTGGTGCTGGGATGGTGCTGGGTACGTGAGGCTGTGCCCGACCCCGAACTCGACGCGGAGTCCACGGGTCGACGTGGTGCTGGACCGGTCGGATCGGGTTGGAGGTGATCGTTCAGGCGTGCGGCGGAGCGGACACCGGGGATGCCGCACGAGCCGCACGCGCACAACCCGACCCAGTTTAGTGCCGCGGCCGAAGGCACGTGCCGGGACGCGGGGAGGCGGCGGCTCACTCGGTTGCGTCTGGTCTGTCGCCGGCTCCGGCACGACCGGAAGCGCCTGACCTACCCGGTCGTCCGAAGCGGAAAGCGGCGCGAACGGCGGCGCTGAAACCCGCCAGCTTGATCAGCGGCCCGCCTACGGTCGCCGCGAACAGGGCCACCAGGGCAGAGACGTTGCCGGTGATGTCCTGCACATTTCGTGTGATCGCGTCCACCCGCGCGAGCTGCTTGTTGGTCTCGCGCAGCGTCACCGTGGTCTCGTCCAGGATCGGCGTGATCCCGTCGCTGACCTCCTTGATGGAGTCGGTCGTCTGGTCGAAGACCTTGCCCAGTTTGACCAGCGGGACCGCCAGAAGGGCGACGAGCACGGCGAAGACGCCTGCGGCGATCAGACCGGCGATGTCTCCACCAGACAAGGGCGCACCATCCATTCCGCTCGGGGAATACGTCGAAGGGCGAGCCGTCACAAGACGACTCGCCCTCCAGCGTATCGGTTGGTCCAGCCGTGAAGGCGATGGCCTGAGGCAGAGTCCGAGCGAATCCTGGGCGTGCCCGGGAATCGGACGCTCCGCGGCTGTATTCCTGGCGCCGCGTAAGCTCTGCTCTTCGGCCGCTTCGCGGCTGAGTTGTTACATCGCGCTATCGCAGCTTCGCTGCTCGAACGCTCATTCGCCTCGGTCGAACGGGCAAGCCCGCTCGACTCTCGGCTCGATCGCGTCTAGCGCGCGGCGTAATACTCGACGACCAGCTGCACGTCACAGGTCACGGGGACCTCGGCGCGCTTCGGGCGACGCACGAGGCGCGCCTGCAGCTTGTCCAGCTCGACCTCGAGGTACGCAGGGGTCTTGGCGAGGACGTCGGCGTGACCACCGGCGGCCGCGACCTGGAACGGCTCGGAACCCTCGGAGCGGGCCTTGACGTGGACGAGCTGACCCGGCTTCACGCGGAACGACGGGCGGTCGACGATCTTGCCGTCGACGAGGATGTGGCGGTGCACGACGAACTGGCGGGCCTGCGCGGTGGTACGGGCGAAGCCGGCGCGCAGCACGAGCGCGTCGAGACGCATCTCGAGCAGCTCGACGAGGTTCTCACCGGTCAGACCCTGGGTGCGACGGGCCTCGTTGAACGCGATGCGGAGCTGCTTCTCGCGGATGCCGTACTGGGCGCGCAGACGCTGCTTCTCACGCAGACGCACTGCGTAGTCGCTGTCGGCCTTGCGCTTGGTGCGGCCGTGCTCACCGGGAGCGTAGGGGCGCTTCTCGAGGATGCGCGCGGCCTTCGGGGTCAGGGCGACGCCCAGCGACCGGGAGAGGCGGGTCTTGCTGCGGGAACGTGAAGACACGTTTGTCCTTTCGTAGGTTCTTCTCACTTGTGCTACCCCCTGCCGCATCCGATCGATGAACGATCGGTTCGGTGGGCAGCCATTGGCTGATCCGGCGACGCACGTCGGATGACGCGCACGGAACAGTGCTCGTGCACAGCTCCGCCGTGGTCGCTTTCGCAATGGGAGGGATGGCCGGGGTTGCTCGGCTAAAGAGCACTGCCCTCGAAGATCGAGTCTTGCGAAGAACAGCCCTGACGATCGGATGCCCGCAGCCGCACGGAATCCAGATCTCGGCCCGTCAATGGTACCAGAGTGCGGCTCGTCTTCCGCCCGCTCCCCCGGCGACCGTGAGACACCTATTTGCCGCGCGTGATGCGCCGCAGCTTCGCCAGGCGCGCAGCGATCTCCCGCTCGTTTCCGTGCTCCGTCGGCGAGTAGTACAGGGAGTCCTTCAGCACGTCGGGCAGGTAGTCCTGCCGCACGACCCCGAGATCGTCGTCGTGCGGGTACTTGTACCCCTTGCCGTGTCCAAGTCGCTTGGCACCCGGATAGTGCGCGTCGCGGAGGTGCTTAGGGACGCGTCCGATCTTCCCGGAGCGCACATCGGCGATCGCCGCGTCGAGCGCCATGTACGCGGCGTTCGACTTCGGCGCCGTGGCCAGGTGCACGACGGCCTGCGCGAGCGGGATGCGCCCCTCCGGCATCCCGATGTACTGCACGGCGTCCGCAGCGGCGACGGCGACGCCGAGTGCCGTGGGATCCGCCATGCCGATGTCTTCGGAGGCGAGCACGATGATGCGTCGGGCGATGAACCGGGGATCTTCGCCCGCCTCGATCATCCGGGCCAGATAATGCAGCGCCGCGTCGACATCCGACCCGCGAACGGACTTGATGAACGCGCTGATCACGTCGTAGTGCTCGTCGCCGTTGCGGTCGTATCTCAGCAGCGCGCGATCGACGGCGGATGCCACCAGTTCGGCCGTGACGGTCGGCTTGACATCCGCTTCGTCCGTGCCGCGCTCGGCGTCTTCGCTCGTCGCGGCGTTGTCCTGCGCGGAGTTCGCGGCGGCCTCCAGCGCAGTGAGGGCCCTGCGTGCATCGCCCGACGCGAGGCGGATCAGGGCCGCGCGGGCGTCGGAGTCGACGACGACGGCATCCTTCAGCCCGCGCTCGTCTTTCACGGCGCGATCGATGAGCACGCCGAGGTCGTCGTCGGAGAGCTGCTCGAGTGTGAGCAGAAGGGACCGGGACAGCAGCGGCGAGATGACGGAGAACGACGGATTCTCCGTCGTGGCGGCCACGAGGATGACCCATCCGTTCTCGACCCCTGGAAGCAGGGCATCCTGCTGCGCCTTCGTGAAGCGGTGGATCTCGTCGAGGAAGAGCACTGTGGACACGCCGTACAGGTCGCGGTTGGTCTGCGCCTCGTCCATGACAGTGCGCACGTCGCGCACGCCGGCCGTCACGGCGGAGAGCTCGACGAATCGCCGTCCCGAGGAGTGTGCGATCACCTGTGCAAGCGTGGTCTTCCCGGTGCCGGGCGGACCCCAGAGGATGACGGACACCGAGCCGCGCTCCCCCGTCTTGTCGCCGGCGAGACTGACCAGCGGGGATCCGGGCGTGAGCAAATGGCGTTGTCCGGCGATCTCGTCGAGCCGACGTGGACGCATCCGCACCGCCAGCGGGGTCGCGCCCGCGCGCAGCCCCTGCTGTGTGCTCACCATGACGTCCAGGATAGGAGGTGGCGCCGACAAGCGGCCGCGGCCGGCTGCGGCGAGAAGGATGCCTGCACCGGTTCATTTGGAGCACATGGGCTCGGTGCGTAAAGTTCAGCCTGGGATCGGCCCGGCCTCGGTCCTGGGTCTCGTGTCGTACGACGAACGCGACCCCGTACACCCCTGACTCGGTGCCGCCGCGCACCCCGGTGGAGGATGCCCGTGTCCGCGAAGAAGCAGAGCGACCGCGACGCGCGCCAGGCGCGCGAACGCCTGCGCGCCTATCAAGCGCGCCAGTCGGTGCACGAGCACGCACGACGGAGACGGATCAGGGACAACGCGATCGCCGGCGGCGTCGTGGTCGTCGTTCTCGCCCTCGCCGTCGTCTTCCAGCTCACCTATTTCTCTGCCGGACCCGGCAAGCCTGTCGCCTCACCGAAGGCATCCGCCTCCGCGACTGCGACGCCGACGCCGACGCCGGCAGCGACCGCTCAGAACCAGGGCGATGTGCCCCCGAAGTCGCTGGCGGAGAACCGCACCTGGACAGGCACGCTCACGATCAACGGCATAGCCCTCGGGGTCTCGCTCGACGGCGCGAAGGCGCCGCAGGCCGTTTCTTCCATGATCTCGTTGACCCAGAAGAGCTTCTTCGACAACACCGTGTGCCACCGCCTGACGACCGGTACCACGTTCAAGGTTCTGCAGTGCGGCGACCCGAAGGGCGACGGGACCGGTGGGCCGGGGTACAGCTTCGGCCCGATCGAGAACGCCCCGTCGGACGGCAAGTATCCGGAGGGCACGATCGCGATGGCTCGGCAGTCGGGCAACGCCGACAGCAACGGCAGCCAGTTCTTCATCGTTTACGGCGACACCACGATCCCCAACGACTCGGCCGGCGGGTACACGGTCATCGGCAAGGTGACGAGCGGGCTGAGTCAGTTGAAGACCGACGTCACCGACAAGGGCACGAAGGACGGCAGCGCCGACGGCGTCCCTGCCGTCACACCGAAGATCGACTCCTTCACACTCAAGTAACGCTCGTCGAAGGCCGGATAGGCCGGGCCGGGACGTGCAATAGGCTTTTGTAGGCAATCGACGACCGAACCGGGGTCGTCTACGAACAGGTGAGGCTCGTGTCAACTTCTGATCAGCACCCGTGGGGACGCGTCGACGACGCGGGAGTCGTCTACGTCCGCACCGCCGACGGAGAGCGTGTCGTCGGCGAGTACCCGGATGCCTCCGCAGACGAGGCGCTCGCGTACTTCGAGCGCAAGTACGCCGATCTCGCAGGGCAGGTGGGGCTCCTCGAGCAGCGCGTGCGCCGCGGAACTCCGGCATCGGATGTCGCCAAGGCGGTCGCGTCGCTCCGCGAGTCGGTGGCGAACGCCAACGCCGTCGGCGACCTCGCGTCACTCGACGAGCGTCTCGCCAAACTCGGCGGCACCGTCGAAGAGCTCACCGAGCAGCAGAGCGCGGAGGCCAAGGCCGCGCTGGCCGACGCCATCGCCGAGCGAACCGCCATCGTGGAGCAGGCAGAGGCTCTCGCCGCTGAGGACCCTGCGAAGACGCAGTGGAAGCAGACCAGCGCCCGCCTGGACGAGCTCTTCAACGCGTGGCAGACCCATCAGCACGAAGGCCCTCGCCTTCCGAAGAACGATGCCAACGAGCTGTGGAAGCGATTCCGTGCCGCCCGGACCACGATCGAGCGCAACCGCAAGGCGTTCTTCGCGGAGCTGGACTCGCAGCATCGTGACGTGCGGTCGCGCAAGACCGAGCTCATCGAGCAAGCTGAAGCACTGGCACCGCTCGGCGCGGACGGCGTTTCGCAGTACCGTTCCCTCCTCGACGACTGGAAGCGCGCCGGACGGGCAGGCAAGCGAACGGATGACGCGCTCTGGGCCAGGTTCAAGGCTGCCGGCGACGTGCTCTATGCAGCGAAGGCGGAGACCGACGCCATCGAGAACGAGGAATACCAGCACAATCTCGAGCAGAAGCTCGCCCTTCTCGACGAGGCCGAGCCGCTGCTGAAGGCGACGGATCGCACGTCCGCAAGAGCGACGCTCCTGTCGATCCAGACCCGATGGGATGCCGTCGGCCGCGTTCCGCGCGACCAGGTGAAGTCCGTCGAGGAACGGCTTCGCAAGGTGGAGTCGGCGGTGCGCAGGCTGGACGACGAGCACTGGGAGCGCAGCAACCCGGAGAAGAAGGCACGTTCAGAGGGCCTTGCTGCGCAGCTGACGGATGCCATCGCGAAGCTCGAGGAGGAACTCGAGGCTGCGAAGGCGACCGGCAATGCCAAGGCCATCGCACAGGCCCAGGAGGCGCTGGACGCGCGGAAGGCGTGGCTCTCCGCCATTCGCTGATCGTAGGCCTGCCGTCCTCCACGAGACCTGCGTCCGGATTCTTATCCACGATTCGCGTGCGACGCCACCGGCGGATACGGCGCGGGCGGCAGCATGTATGCCATGGCGAACGCGATGGCATCGGTTCTCGGGCCCGGAGTGCTACCCCTGGCTGAACTCTGCGCGGCTCGCCTCGACGGCGAGCTGTTCGCCGTCGACGAGCGGTTCGCACCCGTCGATGAACCGGACGGCGTCTGGTTGCGTGCGTCAGCTCTGCGCGCGCTCGTCGGTCAGCGGTTCATCGCCGAGCTGGACAGCGCTCTGTGGGTTCACGGTGTGCACTCGTCCCCGCCTCCGGTGCACACGGTGTGCGTCACGCGTGCCGATCGCATCAAGTTCCCTCCGTCGCCTCGGGTCGTCGTGCGGGAGATCGGGCACTCGCCAGGCGACGTCGAGGTGATAGCCGGCCTGCGCGTGACGACGATCGCGCGCGTGCTGTTCGATCTCGCCTTCGCGGGAGGGCCTGACGTCTCCGAGGTGGCCGGTCGCCTCGTCTCGGCGCGGCCCGACCTCGTCTCGGCCTGCGTCGATCGGCTGTCCGACGCCCCCAAGGTCCCCGGCAAGACGGCGGCGCTCGTGCGGCTCACCGAGTGGAAGCGGTCGGCCGACGCGACGGGCGTACCGGAGTGATGCGGATCGTGACGGTTCTGGCCGGTGCGACCGCCCCGTTCAGCAGCGGCGCTGCTCGACTGCGGCGCTGGCCGACATCGGGTCGTGATCGTCGGCGGTCCTCAGCCCGCGCTGATCGACCGCGGCATCGTCGCTGGTCCTCAGCCCGCGCTGACGCGGTACACGTCGTAGACCGCGTCGATGCGGCGCACGGCGTTGAGCACGCGGTCGAGGTGGGTGGTGTCCCCCATCTCGAACACGAAGCGGCTGAGAGCCAAGCGGTCGCTCGACGTCGACACCGTCGCAGAGAGGATGTTCACGTGATGCTCGGAGAGCACACGCGTGACATCCGAGAGGAGGCCGGCGCGGTCGAGCGCTTCGACCTGGATCTGCACCAGGAACACGCTCTTCGACGACGGCGCCCACTCGACATCGATCATCCGCTCCGGCTCGCGCATCAAGTCCTGGACGTTGTGGCAGTCGGTCTGATGAACGCTCACGCCAGACCCGCGGGTGATGAATCCGACGATCGGGTCGCCCGGAACCGGCGTGCAGCATTTCGCGAGCTTGACGAGGATGTCAGGCGCCCCGCGCACGAGCACTCCGGAATCGCTGTTGCGCAGCTGGCGGCCGCGCACACGAGCCGGCGGCGGCAGCTCGGTGACGTCGCTCTCCGTCTCCGACTGCAGCGAGGCGACGACCTTCTCCAGCACCGACTGGGTGCTGATGTGCCCTTCGCCGATGGCGGCGTAGAGCGCGGACACGTCGTCGTACTTCATCTGCGCCGCGACCTCGCCCAGTGAGTCCTGGGTCATCAGCCGCTGCAGCGGGAGGTTCTGCTTGCGCATCGCGCGGGCGATGGCATCCTTGCCCTGCTCGATCGCCTCGTCGCGTCGTTCCTTCGTGAACCATTGGCGGATCTTGTTGCGCGCGCGGGGGCTCTTCACGAAGTTGAGCCAGTCCTGGCTCGGACCGGAGTCGGGGTTCTTCGACGTGAACACCTCGACGACATCGCCCGTGGACAGCGGCGACTCCAGCGGGACCAGGCGGCCGTTCACCTTGGCGCCCATCGTGCGGTGGCCCACCTCGGTGTGCACCGCGTAGGCGAAGTCGACGGGTGTCGCACCGGAGGGCAGGCCGATCACGCGGCCCTTCGGCGTGAAGACGTATACCTCTTTCGCACCGATCTCGAAGCGCAACGAGTCGAGGAACTCGCTCGGGTCCGCCGTTTCCGCCTGCCAGTCCGAGATGTGGGCGAGCCACGCCATGTCGGTGTCGACCTTGCCGATATCGTCGGACTTGGATCCCGCGACGCGCTCCTTGTACTTCCAGTGCGCGGCGACACCGAACTCGGCCCGCTGGTGCATCTCCTCAGTGCGGATCTGGATCTCGACAGCCCGCCCCTCCGGCCCGATCACCGTCGTGTGGAGCGACTGGTACAGGTTGAACTTAGGGGTGGCGATGTAGTCCTTGAAGCGGCCGGGCATCGGCGTCCACCGGGCGTGGATCTGGCCGAGGACGGCGTAGCAATCCCGCACCGAGTTCACGATGACGCGGATGCCGACCAGGTCGTAGATCTCGTCGAACTCGCGTCCGCGGACCACCATCTTCTGGTAGATCGAATAGAACTGCTTCGGGCGGCCGACGACCTTGCCGCGGATCTTCGCCGACTTGAGGTCGTCGTTGATGGCATCCGTCACCTGCTGCACGACGCGTTCCCGTTCGGGCGAGCGCTGCTTCACCAGGTTCTCGATCTCGACGTAGAGCTTCGGGTACAGCACGGCGAAAGAGAGGTCTTCCAGTTCCCACTTGATCGCCTGGATTCCGAGGCGGTGTGCAAGAGGGGCGTAGATCTCTAGCGTCTCTGTGGCCTTGCGCGTCGCGCTGGCCGCAGGCACGAACCCCCAGGTGCGCGCGTTGTGCAGCCGGTCGGCCAGCTTGATGATGAGCACCCGGATGTCTTTCGACATCGCCACGATCATCTTGCGGACCGTCTCGGCCTGGGCGCTCTCGCCGTACTTGACCTTGTCGAGCTTGGTCACGCCGTCGACGAGCATGGCGATCTCATCGCCGAAGTCGGCGCGCAGCTCATCGAGCGAGTAGTCGGTGTCCTCGACGGTGTCGTGCAGAAGTGCGGCGGCGAGGGCCTTGGAACCGATGCCCAGGTCGGCCAGAATCTGCGCCACCGCGACGGGATGCGTGATGTACGGCTCGCCGCTGCGTCGCGTCTGACCGGAGTGCGCTCGTTCCGCGGTCGTGTATGCGCGTTCGATCAGTGCCAGATCGGCCTTGGGATGGTGCATCCGCACGGTCTTCAGCAGTGTGTCGACAGCACCGGCCGGCTGCTGGGCGCGGGAGAAGAGCCGGGGAACCAGACGGCGCAGGGAAGCGGTCTGCTGCGTTGTCGCGTCGACCATCAGCATCCCCTCCCGACACTCATTATCGTGGGTGGGTTCGGGTCCTGTCGGCGGGTCCGCTCACAGCGCACGTCGCTCAGCGGTCCGACACCGACCCGTCGTCTATCACCACGTCGCCGCCGGATGCCTGCCACGCGACGAGTCCACCCGTGATGTCCACTGCCGGGTAGTCGGCACGCACCAGGGCGTCCGTCACCTGGCGCGAGCGATACCCAACGTGACACATCACGGCGATCACCGTGCCGTCGTCGGGCAATTCGTCCTGCCGCAGTCCGAGTTCGCCGATCGGGATGTGGTGCGCGCCCGGCGCGTGGCCGGCGTTCCATTCGTGGTGCTCGCGGACATCGAGCAGCCAGACGCTGTCGGATTCGATCAGGGCGATGGCGTCGCCGGCCGGAATCGATACGCCTGGCTCCAGCGTCACTTGGACGGCACCACTTCCGTGATCGGGGCCTTGGAGCGTGCCGCCATGACCTTGCGGTCGTGCTTCACGATCTCCTTCTCACCTCGGCGGAAGTCCGCGTAGAGCGGAGCTGCGATGAAGATCGTGGAGTACGTGCCGATCAGGATTCCGATGAACAGCGCGAGCGAGATGTCGCGCAACGTGTCGGCACCGAGCGCGAAGGCTCCGATGAAGAGGATCGCCGCGACGGGAAGGGCTGCCACGGCGGCCGTGTTGATGGATCGCACCAGGGTCTGGTTGACGGCGAGGTTCACGGACTCGGGGAACGTATGGTTCACCGCGTCCTTGTCGTGGCGTGTGTTCTCGCGGATCTTGTCGAACACGACGACCGTGTCGTAAAGCGAGTAACCGAGGATCGTGAGGAATCCGATCATCGTGGCCGGCGTGATCTCGAAGCCGACGAGGGCGTAAATGCCCGCCGTGATGATCAGGTCGTGGAACAGCGAGATGATCGCAGCGGCCGACATCTTCCACGTTCGGAAGTAGAGCGCCATGGCGATGAACGCGAGGAGGAGGAAGACCACCAGACCCTGGATGGCCTGCCGTGAGACATCCGCTCCCCAGCTGGGGCCGATGTAGGTGGAGGCGACATCGGTTTGGGGCACGCCGTAGGCGCGTCCGAGGTTCGCGGCGACAGCCTTCGTCTGATCGGTCGTCAGCTGGTCCGTCTGCACGCGGACGCCATCGCCGCCGGCGCCGTGCGTCACGCTGACCTGAACGGTGGCGTTCGGCTTCACATCGTGGACGGCCTGCTCGGCGAGCGACTGGTCGGTCGTCTTCACGTTGGAGACCGTGAACTGGGACCCTCCGCGGAAGTCGATGCCGAAGTTGAATCCGCCCTTGGCGATGGGGATGATCACCGACACGATGATCAACACGACGGCGATCGAATACCAGATCTTGCGCTTGCCGACGAAGTCGATGGAGCGCGCGCCGGTGTAGAGGTCGTTGCCGAACTTCTGGAAACGGGTGGCAGCCATCAGGACTCCTTCTCGTCCTTGTCGGACTTGTTGCCGGCGGCGACGAGCTCCGCCTGCTTGCGCTCGGCGATGGTCTGACGCTTGGCCGCCTCACGGCTGCTGGCTGCCCGCTTCGAGTCGCTCACGGACGCCGCGGTGCGGAACTGCGCAGCACCGCGATACACGGCGCCGAGCGCCGTCGGATCCAGGCCGGTCCACCTGTTGCCGCTGGAGAAGAACCTGGTGCGGGCGAGTAGCTGCAGTGTCGGATGCGTGAACATGATCACGATGAGCACGTCCAGCACGGTCGTCACGCCCAGCGTGAACGCGAAGCCCTGCACGTTGCCGACGGCGAGCACGTACAGCACGATCGCAGCGAGCAGGTTGGTGGACTTCGACGCGTAGATCGTGCGGCGCGCTCGCTTCCAGCCGGCCTCGACGGCGGATTCGAGACTTCGCCCGTCCCGCAACTCATCGCGTATTCGTTCGAAGTACACGATGAACGAGTCGGCGGTGAATCCGATGGCCACGATGAGTCCGGCGACACCGGCCAGCGACAGTCGGTAGTCGATGCGCCACGACAGGATCGTGATCACGAGGTAGGTGAGCAGTGCGGCCACGACCAGCGATGTGATCGTCACGAGGCCGAGCAGCCGGTACTGGAACAGCGTGTAGATGACGACCAGGAGCAGACCGATGGCGCCGGCGATGAGACCGCTGAGGAGCTGCGCCGATCCGAGGGTGGCCGAGATCGTGTCGGAGCTCTGCACCTTGAAGCTCACGGGGAGCGCACCGAACTTGAGCGAGTCGGCGAGCGACTGTGCGCTGGTCTGGTTGAAGCTTCCGCTGATCTGGGCCTCGCCGTTGGTGATCGCACCCTGCATGGCCGGTGCCTCGAGCACCTTGCCGTCGAGCACGAACGCGAAGCGGGCGCGCGGGTCGGTCGAGTCGGCGCTGTAGTAGCCGTACAGGCGGGTGCTCACCGTGGCGAAGGCCTTGGTGCCCTTGTCATTGAACGTGAGGTTGACGACCCACTGGCCGGTGGTGTTGCCGCTGGAGTCCGTGGCGATGCCTGCTGTCGCATTGGTGATGTCGGAACCCTCGACCTCGACGGGCCCGAGCAGGTACTTCGCCGAGAGGTTGTCGTCGCAGGTGATCAGCGGCTGGTCTGCAGGTGCCACGTTCGTCGTGCTGTTCTTCAGCGATGAGCAATCGAAGGCGTCGTACTGGGCCTGCAGGGCAGGAGTCACCCATGCCGTGTCGCTTCCGTTGGTGGGCTTCGCTGTCGGCGTCGACTGCAGCGTCGGCGCCGGCGTCGGATACGGTGTGGTCTTGCCGTTCGAGCCCACGAACGTGTTCGTCGGAGATCCGGTGAGCAGCACAGGGCGCAGGTCCATCTTCGAGGAGGACTTGATGCGGTTGAGCGTCGCCTGGTCGGGTCGTCCGGGGATGGACACCACGATGTTGTCGCTGCCCTGGGTGCTCACCTGGGCCTCGGACACACCCGAGGCGTCGACGCGCTCACGGATGATCGACACTGCCTGGTTGAGCTCGTCGCTGCTGATCGACTGCCCGTTGGCCAGCTGCGGAGTGAGGATGATCTCCGTCCCGCCCTCGAGATCGAGGCCGAGCTTCGGCAGCCAGCTGGCGTTCGCGAAGAGCACGCCTCCGCCGAGCACGAGCACCAGGGCGACCACGATGACGCCGAGCCAGATCAGCGATCGCGAAGCACTCTTCACGGGAGACGACTTTGCCACGGAAGAACTCAGCTTTCTGTACTCGCGCGACCGCCGTGGAAGGCGGCCGCGCGGGGGGAGGTTTTACTCGTCGGTCTTCTTCGGCGACGAGTCCGCGTCGTTCTCGATTCGCTCGCCGAACTGCGGCTTGTCGTCGACCGACGTCGCGTCGGCGGCGGATGTCGTGGCATCCGCGTCGGCGCTCTCCTCCACGACCTCGGGAGAGGTCTCCACACGGCTGATCGTCTGGCGGTGCACGGTGAGGATGTGGCCGGGGCTCGTCTCGAGCTCGACCTTGTTGTTCTCCTCGTCGATCGACACGATCGTGCCGAAGACGCCGAAGTTGGTCATGACCGAAGCGCCTGGGACGACCTGCTTCTGGAGTTCCGACTGCTGCTTCTGCCGCTTACGGCTGCTGCGGAACATGAAGAAGATGAGGACCGCCAGGACGACGACCATGCCAATGGTCAGGATGTTCTGATCCAACGTGGAGATACCTTCCGAAGATGAGGGGGGAGCATGGACAACCACCTCATACATGGGGGCTGCAGGCTGATAAAGAATTATAGGTCATCCGTGAAGAGCGCTTGCTGCGCGTCGGCCGGGCGCTTCCTTGGTATTCCCAAGTGATCCCAGGCCATCGGCGTCGCGACGCGACCTCGCGGAGTGCGTGAGAGCAGTCCGATCCGCACCAGGAACGGCTCGACGACCGACTCGATCGTGTCCGCCTCCTCCCCCACGGAAACCGCCAGCGTGTTGAGTCCGACGGGACCGCCGTCGAAGCGCGTCAGGATGGCCTGCACGACGGCCCGGTCGATCCGGTCCAGTCCCAGCTCGTCGACGTCGTAGAGCTCGAGCGCGGCACGGACGGCTCCACGATCGGCTGCTCCGCCGTGCACGAGCGCGTAGTCCCGCACACGTCGCAGCAACCTGTTGGCGATGCGCGGGGTGCCGCGGCAGCGACCGGCGATCTCCGCGATCGCCTCCTTGTCGATCTCGAAGTCGAGCATGACGGCAGCTCGAGTGAGCACCTGCTCCAGCTCGTCCTCGTCGTAGAACTCGAGGTGCGCGGTGAAGCCGAAACGGTCGCGGAGCGGGTTGGGGAGCAGTCCGGACCGGGTCGTCGCTCCGACGAGGGTGAAGGGAGCGAGATCCAGCGGGATCGACGTGGCGCCCGCCCCCTTGCCGACCATGATGTCGATGCGGAAGTCCTCCATCGCGAGGTACAGCATCTCTTCGGCCGAGCGCGCCATCCGGTGGATCTCGTCGATGAAGAGCACCTCGCCTGGCACGAGCGACGACAGCAGCGCCGCGAGGTCGCCTGCGTGCTGGATGGCCGGTCCACTCGACATCCGCAGCGTGCGACCGCTCTCGTGGGCCACGATCATCGCGAGAGTCGTCTTGCCGAGGCCGGGAGGGCCGGCGAGCAGGATGTGGTCGGGCGTGCGCTCCTGCATCCGTGCCGCAGTGAGCAGCAGCTGGAGCTGTCCGCGCACCTTGGACTGACCGACGAACTCGGCGAGCGACTTGGGACGCAGGGCACCCTCGAACGCGAGCTCTTCGGTCTGCGCTTCTGGCGTCGTGAGGTCTTCGCTCATGCCTGCTGCCTCGCCGTCGGACCCAGGCGCGAGAGTGCAAGGCGGAGCAGGCCCTGCACGGTGTCCCGCTCGGATTCGTCGTACTCGTCGACGAGCTCCCGCACGACCTCCGTGGCGGTCTTCTCAGCCCAGCCGAGGCCAACGAGCGCGATGACGACGCTGTCCGAGACGTCGGACCGCGGGATCTGCGCGACGTTCTGCACCTGTTTGGCGGGGGCGAACAGCTTGCCGGTGAGCGAGACGACGATGAGCTTCGCCGTCTTCGGCCCGATGCCGCTCACCTTGCGGAACGCCGTGTCGTCGTCGGAGGCGACGGCAAGCGCGATCTCATCGGGAGCGAGCGCCGCGAGCACGCCGAGCGCCGATTTCGGCCCGACACCCGAGACGCCGATCAGCGCTTCGAAGACGCCGAGGTGCTCCCGAGCGGGGAATCCGAACAGGGCGATCGACTCCTGCCTAACGATCATCGACGTGTGCACCGTGGCTTCGTCGCCGATCCGGAGCGACCGTGCGTGATCGGGCGTGACCTGAACGGCGTAGCCCACTCCCCCGACGTCGATGACAGCGACACCGTCTGAAGCCTGCAGCACTGTTCCGCGGAGGGAGGAGATCACCGTCCAAGCCTAGGGGCGATTCAGGTGAGAGCCGTTGAGGGCAAGCCCTCAACGGCCGCGCCGATTGAGTCCTTGAGCGCCTTTGGGCGCGATAGGGGCGGCGTCCGACCTTCCCGCGGCCTTCTCGGCTGCGCGCCATGCGCGTTGGGCCGGTGTCATGGCGGACGGATTCTCTCCCGCCGTCGCGATCGGAGTGCGCCACGCGTGGCAGATCGCGATGGCCAGTGCGTCGGCGGCGTCCGCGGGCCTCGGGATGTCCGCCAGGCCCAGCACCTTCGCGACCATGTTCTGCACCTGACGCTTGTCGGCCGTCCCGTACCCGGTGATGGCCGCCTTGACCTCGCTCGGCGTGTGCAGCGCGACGGGCAGCGCGCGCTTCGCCGCAGCGTGGAGCGCGACGCCGCTGATCTGCGCCACGCCCATCACGGTGCGCACGTTCTGCTGAGCGAAGACCCGCTCGATCGCCACGACATCAGGACGGTGCTCGTCCATGAGCGCCTCGATGCCGTCGCCGATGGTCAGGAGACGACGTTCCAGCGCGAGATCCGGGGAGGTGCGGATCACCGTCACGGCCACGAGCGTGGCGCGCCGGTCGGCCGCGACATCCACGACGCCGACGCCGCAGCGGGTGAGGCCCGGATCGATCCCGAGAACCCGCACGGTCCGCGACCCGCTCGTTGTCCTCGACCTACTCGTCGTCCTCGAGCTCGGCCTGCACCTGAGGGGTCAGGTCGATGTTCGTGTAGACGTTCTGCACGTCATCCGAGTCCTCGAGGGCATCGATGAGCCGGAAGACCTTGCGTGCCGTCTCGGCGTCAGCCTCGACCTTGACCTGGGGCACGAACTCGACGTCGGCCGAGTCGTAGTCGATCCCGGCCTCCTGGAGCGCGCTGCGCGTCGCGACGAGGTCGGTGGCCTCGGTCAGCACCTCGAAGGAGTCGCCCTGCGGGGTGACCTCCTCTGCACCGGCGTCGAGCACCGCGGTGAGCACGTCGTCTTCTGACGTTCCCTCGCCGGGAACCACGATGACGCCCTTGCGGTGGAAGTTGTACGAGACGGAGCCGGGATCGGCCATGGTGCCCCCGTTGCGGGTCATGGCGGTCCGAACGTCAGCAGCTGCTCGGTTCTTGTTGTCGGTCAGACACTCGATCAGGAACGCCACACCGTTGGGACCGTAGCCCTCGTACATGATCGTCGTGTAGTCGATCGACTCGCCCGTGAGACCGGCGCCGCGCTTGATGGCACGGTCGATGTTGTCATTGGGGACCGAAGTCTTCTTCGCCTTCTGCACGGCGTCGAC
Source organism: Planctomonas sp. JC2975 (assembly GCF_012985205.1). Lineage (NCBI taxonomy): Bacteria > Bacillati > Actinomycetota > Actinomycetes > Micrococcales > Microbacteriaceae > Planctomonas > Planctomonas sp. JC2975. Next base: position 380,648 of record NZ_JABEKS010000001.1, read on the forward strand.
GAGGGTCGGGTTGCCGGAGAGATCGGCACCGCCGATCTTCGCGGCCACCTCGATGTTCTTGATCAGCTTGGCGAACGACTTGGCGCGTCGCTGGTCGATGACCGCCTTCTTGTGCTTGGTCGTCGCCCATTTGGAATGCCCGGACATAGTGCTCCCGTACGAGAAAGAAAACCTGGGTGCTCCTGCCGCACCGCCTACCAATTGTAGGGTGCGTGCGAGGATGAGCCCTCGGCAACGCCGAGATCGCGTCGGCCACCTACCTCAGCGAAGCGACGGTAAAGAGCCACGTCAGGTCGATCCTGCAGAAGCTGGACCTGCGCAGTCGGGTGCAGGTCGTCGTCTACGCATACGAGAATGGGCTCGTGAGGGCACGATGAGCGCCGGGAGCTCACTCTCCGGCGGTCGCCCCCACCTTCGCGAGGAAGTACTCGTGGAACCTGTGCTCGCCCGTGATCTCGGGGTGGAAACTCGTTCCGATCAGGTTGCCCTGCTCCACGGCCACCACGCGACCGTCTGACAGCGTTGCTAGCGGCGTAGCAGCCGGGCCGACGGCGTCCACCACCGGTCCGCGGATGAACACCGCATGTACAGGCGGCTCTCCCAGAGCCGGCACCTCGAGATCGGTCTCGAACGACTGGTTCTGCGATCCGAACGCGTTGCGCCGCACAGTGATGTCGAGTCCGCCGAGCGTCTGCTGACCCGTGATGCCGTCCTCGATGCGGTCGGCCAGCATGATGAGGCCGGCGCACGTGCCGTACACCGGCATCCCGCCGGCGATGCTCGCACGCAGCGGTTCGAAGACACCGAACGTGCGCGCGAGCTTGTCCATCACGCTGGACTCGCCGCCGGGGATCACGAGACCCGCTACGGTGTCCAGGTCCTCCGGTCGTCGCACGAGGGACACCCGGGCACCGAGCGATGCCAGCACCCTGGCATGTTCACGGAAGTCGCCCTGAAGGGCGAGGACTCCGACCCGAGGGCCGGAGTCCGCAGAGAACTCCGATTCGTCGCGGAGTGTCACCAGCCGCGCTCGGCGAGACGGTGCGGCGCCGCGAGGTCCGCAACGTTGATGCCGACCATCGCCTCGCCGAGGCCGCGCGAGACCTCTGCGATAACGGACGGGTCGTCGTAGAACGTTGTCGCCTTCACGATCGCCGCTGCACGCTTGGCCGGGTCGCCCGACTTGAAGATTCCGGATCCGACGAAGACGCCGTCCGCGCCGAGCTGCATCATCATGGCGGCGTCGGCGGGAGTGGCCACACCGCCAGCGGTGAACAGCACGACGGGGAGCTTTCCCGTCTCGGCGATCTCAGCGACGAGCTCGTACGGTGCCTGCAGCTCCTTGGCCGCGACGTACAACTCGTCCTTGGTCATGGACTTGAGCGCGTTGATCTCGCTCGTGATCTTGCGGATGTGCTTGGTCGCCTCCGAGACGTCGCCCGTTCCGGCTTCGCCCTTCGAGCGGATCATCGCCGCGCCCTCGTTGATGCGGCGGAGCGCCTCGCCCAGGTTGGTCGCGCCGCACACGAAGGGCGTGGTGAACTGCCACTTGTCGATGTGGTTCACATAGTCAGCGGGAGAAAGCACCTCTGACTCGTCGATGTAGTCGACGTTCAGCGCCTGGAGCACCTGCGCCTCGACGAAGTGTCCGATGCGGGCCTTCGCCATCACGGGAATGGAGACCTCGGCGATGATCGCCTCGATGAGGTCGGGGTCGCTCATGCGGGCCACGCCGCCCTGGGCGCGGATGTCCGCAGGGACGCGCTCGAGGGCCATCACGGCGACAGCGCCGGCATCCTCGGCGATCCTCGCCTGCTCCGGGGTGACGACGTCCATGATGACGCCGCCCTTGAGCATTTCCGCCAGTCCGCGCTTGACGCGGCTCGATCCGACAAGGCCGGTGGTGTTCTCAGTCACGCAAAGGATCGTACCGTCACGGCGCTGAGGAAGATCACATCGGGCGGGATGAGGCCCGTGCGTCGGAGGCCACCTTGGTTGCCGAATCAAGGCCTCCGGCCGTCCGTGACATGATCGATCGGTGAAGATCCTGTCCATCCAATCGGCTGTCGCATTCGGTCATGTCGGCAATTCTGCGGCCGTCTTCCCGCTGCAGCGCATCGGCGTCGAGGTGCTGCCGGTCTACACGGTGAACTTCTCGAATCACACCGGATACGGCGCCTGGCGAGGGCCGCTGATCGCCCCGTCGGACGTCGCCGAGGTGATCAAGGGCATCGAGGAGCGCGGGGTGTTCGGCGAGATCGACGCGGTGCTGTCCGGCTACCAGGGAAGCGACGGCATCGGAGACGTGATCCTGGACGCCGTCGCTCGCGTCAAGGCGGCCAACCCGGCGGCCGTGTACGCGTGCGATCCGGTGATGGGCAACGCGAAGTCCGGATGCTTCGTCGCCCCCGAGATCCCCATCCTGCTGCGCGACCGCGTGGTGCCGGCCGCGGACATCGTCACGCCCAACCAGTTCGAGCTGGGCTATCTCACCGACACCGAGCCGGACACGCTCGAGAAGACGCTCGCATCCGCCGACCAGCTACGCGCAACAGGACCCGACACCGTGCTCGTCACGAGCGTTGAGCGACCGGATTCTCCGGCGGACACGATCGAGATGCTCGCCGTGGATCGTGCGGGAGCGTGGATCGTGCGGACACCGCTCATCCCGATGAAGGCCAACGGATCGGGCGACGTCACGGCCGCACTGTTCACGGCCCACTACCGTTCGACGGGGGATGCAGCCGACGCGCTCGCGCGCACCGCCTCGAGCGTCTTCGACCTGCTGACGAACACCTACGAGAACGGATCGCGCGAACTGCTGCTCGTGGAATCGCAGGAGTCCTACGCTCACCCGCGCATGCAGTTCACCGTCGAGCAGGTGCGCTGAACCAGGCGCGCTGCGCCGCGACTCGCCCGTTCAGCGCGGCCAGGCGTCGGCGATCGCCGTTCGGACTTCGCCGAGGAGCTGAGGCAGCGCCTTCGTCTTCGCGATGATCGGCAGGAAGTTGGCGTCGGCACGCCACCGCGGCACGAGGTGCTGATGCAGGTGAGACGCGATGCCGGCTCCGGCGATCTCGCCCTGGTTCATGCCGATGTTGAAGCCGTCGTTGCGCGACACCGAGCGGATGACACGCATCGCCGTCTGCGTGATCGTCGCGATCTCGTCGGTCTCCTCCGGCGTCGCGTCGTCGTAGAGGGACACGTGTCGGTACGGGCACACGAGCACGTGACCGCTGTTGTAAGGGAACAGGTTCAGCAGGGCATATGCGTGCTTTCCCCGGTGGACGATCAGCGCTTCCTCGTCTGACAGCGACGGTGCGACGCAGAACGGGCACTCGTCGCCGTGCGGCGACTGCTGTCCTTGCTGGATGTATACCATGCGGTGCGGCGTCCAGAGTCGCTGGAACTCGTCCGGAACTCCGGTGAGATGCGACGGGTCGTCGATCTGCACGGAGTCCCGGTTCTCGCCCTCCCCCGGCTCGTAGGAGTCGAGCGTCAGGCGGGCCATGCCGTGACGACCTGCTCGTGCTCGCGAATGGACCGCACGATGCGTTCGACCGCGTCGTCGACGGGCACGCCGTTCAGCTGGGACCCGTCCCGGAAACGGAAGCTGACGGTGCCGCCTGCGCGGTCCTGCTCCCCCACGATCAGCTGGAACGGGATCTTCTGCGTGGTCGCGTTGCGGATCTTCTTCTGCATGCGGTCGTCGGAGCGATCGACCTCGATGCGCACGTCGTGCTCGCGCAGACGACGTGCGACCTCTTCCAGGTACGGCGCGTACTCGTCGGCCACCGGGATCCCGATCGCCTGAACGGGCGCGAGCCACACCGGGAACGCGCCCGCGTAGTGCTCGAGCAGGATCGCGAAGAACCGTTCGATGGACCCGAGCAGCGCGCGGTGGATCATGACAGGACGCTTGCGGCTGCCGTCGGCGGCCGTGTACTCGAGCTCGAACAGCTCGGGCTCGAAGAAGTCCAGCTGCACGGTCGACAACTGCCAGGTGCGGCCGATCGCGTCGCGCGCCTGCACGGAGATCTTGGGCCCGTAGAACGCGGCTCCGCCCGGGTCGTCGACGAGCTCCAGCCCGGATTCGAGGGCGACCTGGCGCAACGTCTCGGTCGCGTCCTCCCAGACGGCGTCGTCGCCGACGTACTTGTCAGGGTCCTTCGTGGACAGCTCGAGGTAGAAGTCGCTGAGGCCGTACCCGCGCAAGGTCTCCAGCACGAGCTCGAGCTGAGTCGCGATCTCGCCCTTGACCTGCTCGGGCGCGACGTAGGCGTGCGCGTCGTCCTGGGTCAGCCCGCGAACGCGGGTGAGGCCGGAGAGCGTTCCGCTCTTCTCGTACCGATACACGGTGCCGAACTCCGCCAGGCGCAGGGGCAGCTCACGGTAGCTGCGTCCGCGCGCGCGGAAGATCAGGTTGTGCATCGGGCAGTTCATCGGCTTCAGGTAGTAGTCCTGGCCGGGCTTGACGACGTTGCCGTCGGCATCCGTCTCCTCGTCCACGTGCATGGGCGGGAACATGCCGTCGGCGTACCACTCGAGGTGCTTGCTGATCTCGTAGAGGTGCGCCTTGGTGATGTGCGGAGTGTTGACCAGCTCGTAGCCGTTCCGCAGCAGCTGGGAGCGCAGGTAGTTCTCGATCTCGTACCGGATGATCCCGCCCTTGGGGTGGAACACCGAGAGGCCGGAGCCGATCTCGTCGGGGAAGGAGAAGAGGTCGAGTTCTGCACCGAGCTTGCGGTGGTCGCGGCGTGCGGCCTCCGCCATCCGCTCCTGGTACGCGCGCAACTCGTCCTTCGACGGCCACGCCGTGCCGTAGATGCGCTGCAGCTGCGGGTTCTTCTCGCTGCCGCGCCAATAGGCGGCGGCGACTCGGGTGAGGGCGAAGCCGTTGCCGATGAGCCGGGTGTTCGGCAGATGCGGACCGCGGCAGAGGTCCTTCCAGAGCACCTCGCCGGTCTTCGGGTTCACGTTGTCGTAGATCGTCAGCTCTCCGCCACCGACCTCGACGTTCTCGTTGTCGGTGCCGAGCACGTGCTCGCCGTCATTCGCCGACGACGCCGAGCCGCCCTTGAGCCCGATGAGCTCGAGCTTGTACGGCTCATTCGCGAGTTCTGCCCGCGCTTCGTCGTCGGTGACGACTCGGCGCACGAAACGCTGACCCTGGCGGACGATGCGATCCATCGCCTTCTCGAGCGCCTTCAGGTCTTCCGGAGTGAACGAGCCGTCGACGTCGAAGTCGTAGTAGAAGCCGTCGGTCACCGGCGGGCCGATGCCGAGCTTCGCCTCGGGGTTGATCGACTGCACGGCCTGCGCGAGAACATGTGCTGCCGAGTGCCTCAAGATGTTGAGTCCGTCGGCGGAATCGATGGTCACCGGGATCACGTCATCCGTCGTCGTGACGGTCGTCGCCAGATCCTTCAACTCGCCGTTGACGCGCATGGCGACAACGGAACGGTCGGGAAAAAGCTCGAAACCGTCCGGCACTTGTCCACTCCTGGATCGATGAAGGAAAAGGGATGTCGTCCCACTTTATCCGCCGGAACGACCGCCCGCCGACGGCCTCGGTCCAGTCGAGCGCCGGGTCAGCGAGACGCTGTCGAACAGCGAGCGCAGGCGCTCGTCAGGCCGAGCTCCGGCGCGAGTTTCGCGAAGCCGGCTGTGAGTCCGGCCGTCAGGTTCTTGCCGACGTGGGCGACCCCAGGAAGGGTGAGCAGGGTCACGTGCATGCCGGCCGACTGCGCCGCTGCGGCGAGTGATCGCGTCGCGGGCCCGAAGGCCGTGTCCAGGGCGCCGGTCGTGAAAACGGCGTCGACACCGCCGTACGTACCGGCGTGCGCCGCGAGGATCGTCTCCGGCTTGTCCGCCGACCACGCAGAGGTACTGCCGTCGTAGACCGAGTCGATGACGGTCTGGGTGTAGTGCATCCCGGGGTACGCCTCGGGAGAGATCGAGAGCACGTTGCGGAACACGTTCGGCTTCTCGGCCGCGAACTTCACCGCGCACGTCGCTCCGTTCGAGTAGCCGGCCAGCGTCCAGTAACGCGGGTCCTCGATGACCCGCAGGTGCTTGGTGGCCCAGTTCACGACGTCCGACTCGATGTAGGTGGCCGCGTTGCCCCTCGCCACCGAGTCGGCGCACGCCGGATCGCCGTTGGAGCCCACCTGGTCGGCGACGATCACGATCGGCGCGAGACCGTCGTGACGGCTCGCGAATGCATTCATCACCGTCGAAACGGGTTCAGGGTTGGGAGTGCCCGGATAGCCCATCATCATGATGACCAAGGGCAGCGCGGGCGCGTTCTTCACGAGCGCCGCCGGCGGCAGGTAGAGCCCAGCCGGTCGGGCGTGGAAGCCGGACACCGTCGCGGGTATGACGACCGTGCCGGTCTTCCCGATAGCCGGCATGCCATGCGGTGCCACCCAGCCGGCCGTGAGTGCGGGTCCATCGGTAGAGGCAGGTGTCCCATGATTCTTCGGCAGCGCGATCGGATGTCGCACCACAACGCCCAGCAAGTCGCCGACCGTCGGGTTGAGGCCGAACGCCGCGTTCACCTGGACCACACCGGTCACGGCGAACACGCCGATCCCCACGATTGCGAGCGAGCGGCGCCACCACGTCGTCTTCCACAGACTGACCGCGCCGAGGCCGACGGCGGCGAAGGTCGCGATCGACCAGGCGGCAACGTCGATCGGCAGGGGGATCTCGAACATTGCGGTGACATCCGCGACGATGACGAGCCCCAGGGCGATGACCGCCCCGGCGAGAATCCCGGCGCCGGCGAGGATCATCCACCGAGCATGGGGTCGCCGCAGCACGAGTGCGAACACGAGGGAGGCGGACAGCACGCAGAGCACCCAGGGAACCGGCCCGCCGATGATCTGCGTTGTGAGCAGTGCGTCCATACCTTGCCTCCTCTCGAATCGGTTGTCACGCTACGTTGCGACCGTCGTGCACCGCTGTGGACGGAGAGGTCCGACGCTGAGAGTTCGATCACCACGGGATATCCGGAATCCAGCTGAACGCCAAGCCTCCGTCATGAACGCGACGCGATCCGAGTCATGGGCGACGTCGGTCGGAGGCGACACGTCTCGACGCTCAGCCGCCAGAAATGCAGAAAACCCCCGGATCACCGGGGGTTTCTCTCTGTGCGCGATACTGGGATCGAACCAGTGACCTCTTCCGTGTCAGGGAAGCGCGCTACCGCTGCGCCAATCGCGCCTGTGAAGGCTCTTGTCTTATCGATCGAGAGTGGAGGTGGCGACGGGATTCGAACCCGTGTATACGGCTTTGCAGGCCGCTGCCTCGCCTCTCGGCCACGCCACCGTGTGTGGGTTCGTGTGCGGTTTCCCACATCCTTGCATCGGCCGGCGGCCGACTCACACTCGAGCGGATGACGAGACTCGAACTCGCGACCCTCACCTTGGCAAGGTGATGCGCTACCAACTGCGCCACATCCGCATTTTGCTTCGCATTTCTGCGTGCTTTGAAACTGTAGCCGATGATCCTGCGGATATTCAAACCGAGCGCCAGTGGGTCGTATCCCGGGCGCGTCGAACGACTTCGACGCGCCCGGACGTCTCCGTAGATGTGCGGCCGGCCCCGAACGTCCGCTAGTATCGGTAGCCGCGGCGGTCGAGAGATCGAGTGCCCGCGGGCGATTGGCGCAGTTGGTAGCGCGCTTCCTTCACACGGAAGAGGTCATCAGTTCGAGTCTGGTATCGCCCACCAGCGAAGCCCCGGAGAACCGGGGCTTTCGTGCATTTAGGTGGCAGCGCGGCAGTCATGGCGACCAGCACTGTGCCGGAGCACTGCACAAACGCACACGCGGGTGGCTCATCCCAGAAGCCCGCGCCGATAGCCCTGCGATACGGCTGCCGCCCGATCCGTGACCTCGAGCTTGGCGTAGATGTTCAGCAGGTGGCTCTTCACCGTTGCCTCGCTCACGAACAGCGTGTCGGCGATCGCCCGGTTCGTGCGGCCGTCGGCGACGAGCCTGAGCACCTCCAGTTCCCGCTCGCTGAGCGACCCGTTGGCCGGTCCGCGGAGACGGCCCACCAGCTTGGAGGTCACAGACGGGGCCAGCGTCGTCTCGCCCCGTGCCGTCGCGCGGATGCCCGCCAGCAGCTCACCGCGCGTCGCATCCTTCAGCAGGTAGCCGGTCGCGCCCGATTCCAGCGCTTGCGAGACATCGCGGTCCCCGTCGTAGGTGGTGAGCACCAGAATGCGGGTGTCGTCGCCGCGCCCGCGGAGGGTCCGGATGGCGTCCACTCCCCCGCTTCCCGGCATCCGCAGGTCGAGAAGGACGACGTCGGGCCGAAGGGTCTCGCACGCCGTGACGGCCTCGTCGCCGTTGCCGGCCTCCCCGACGACGACGAGACCCGGATCGGAGCTGATCATCCCGATCAGGCCGTCCCGCACGACGGGGTGATCGTCCACCACCAGCACGGAGATGGTCTCGTCAGACATCGTGAGCACTCCCCTCGCCCGCCTGATGCGGCACCTCGGTCAGCGTTTGGTCGGTCGGATCGACGGGCAGCGCAACGGACAGCGCCGTGCCGCGGCCGGGCTCCGACTCGATCTCGACGAGCCCTCCGAGCTGCCTGATGCGGTTCCGCATCGCCGACAGGCCGTATCCGCCTTCGAGCGGGTCGCGCTCGATACCCGAGCCTGGGTCGAATCCGATCCCGTCGTCGCGCACGTCAACCAGGACCCGGTCATCGAGATAGGTCAGGGTCACTCCGACACGACTCGCGCCCGCGTGCTTCGCCACGTTCGACAGCGATTCCTGCACGACGCGCAACAGCGCGTGCTCCGCGTCGTCGCTCAACGCACGCTCCGACCCCGTCGCCGTGTAGTCGGCACGCACGGAGTGCATCCCCGCCCACTCGTCCACAGCGGACTCCAAGGCCTTGGCGAGGCTCACCCTCGAGCTGGCGTCGGGGTCGAGTGCGAGCATGGTCCTACGCGCCTCGACGAGGCTCGAGCGTGCGAGCCGGGTCGCGGCATCCAGATGGCGAGCGTGATCACTGCTGTCCGGGGGCACCTGCGCCGCTGCCTCCAGCTGCGTGACGATACCGACCAGTCCCTGGGCCACGGTGTCGTGCAGCTCCCCTGCCATGCGCTGCCGCTCGGCCTGGATGCCCGCCTCGCGTGCCTGGCTCACCACCTGTTCGCGGAGCCGTTCGTTCTCCTCGAGGGCGACACGTCGCTGCTCGCTCTGCACACCGGCCCTCCAATAGATCCAGGCGAACAGACACAGGGCGACCACGTTGAGCGCGACCACTGCGGCATAGACCAGAAGCCCTGCGACCGTGTTCTTCGGCACGGCGGATGCCTGTGCCGTTCCGGCCAGCACCGCGCAGACCGACACCGACAGGAGGCGCCAGGGCCACGGGACGACGGCGAACGAGTAGATGTAGCCGGCAACGGCGAGCACGCCGTACCAAGGGGCGAAGAAGACGAGCGACGTGAAGATGGCGAGCAGGACCGTCACGAAGACGGCCATCGCCCGGACGCTCCTGCGTCCGGCGGGGCGAAGGGTGTACGCGAGGAGCATCCAGGCGATGGCAGCCCCGAGCAGGACCAGCTGAGCGGTCTTGGCCGGCGTCGGCGCCACGGTCATGATCGTGAAGATCGAGGCGAGGACGAGCACCACGTACGGTCCATACGCGACCACTCCTGGTCCGAGGCGCGAGGTGCTCGCCGATGCGGCGCTCATGCTGTCGTCTGCCTCCTGAAGATGAGCACGGCAACGGCGATGAGGAGGAGTCCGCACACGATCTGTTCCAGCTGCAACCAGAGTGGGAACAGCCCGGGTATCGAGACGACTACGGCGATCGCCACAATCATGATGGCGACGACGATACGCCAGCGCAGTAGCGCACGGCTTGAGCCGCGCACCGCACCCCGTGCGAAGGCGAGCATCAGGAGTGAGGTCGCGAAGACGATGCAGAGCCGGATCCAGGCGGCGGTGGTCGCGACCGGCGAGTCCGCCAGGGTGAGGGCGACGAGGACGACGAGCGAGCAGGCGCTCAGGCCCGCGTAGCAGGCGACCAGGAGACGGGCTGTTTTCAGTGGAGTGTTCATACCTCTACGGTCCCGTGACGCTGAGGCGGCGGCATCCGTAGTCCGGTCGGATCCGGATCAACCGATCGGCTGGTGGACAGGTCGTGGTCTCTCCTGGTTCCTGCGGTCGTCGCGAAGCGCAGCATCACGACAGAAACGTGGGACGCCGCGCGCGCGACGTCCCACGTTTCTGTCGTGATCGAGGATCAGGCGTTCTCGAGTGCGTAGCCCTCCTCGCCGTGCACGAAGGTGTCGACGCCGGCGATCTCGTCCTCGGTCTTGATGCGGAATCCCATCGTCTTCTGGATGACCCAGCCGATCGCGAAGGCCAGCACGAAGGAGTAGATCATCACGCTGAAGGCGCCGATCGCCTGCGCACCGAGCTGCTGGAAGCTGCCGCCGTAGAGCAGGCTCGAGTACGGCTTGGTCGGGTCGCCGTCCACGTGGGTGAGGCCGAAGAAGCCGATGTACAGCGTTCCGATCAGACCACCGATGAGGTGGATGCCGACCACGTCGAGCGAGTCGTCGAATCCGAGCTTGAACTTCAGGTCGATCGAGAATGCGCACACCGCACCGACGAGCAGACCGAGAACGATGGCCCAGAACGGCGTCAGGATGTTGCACGCAGGGGTGATGGCGACCAGGCCGGCCACCGCACCGGATGCTGCTCCGATCGATGTTGGCTTGCCGTCCTTGATCCGTTCCACGATCAGCCAGCCGATCGTGGCCGCCGCCGGTGCGGCGAGGGTGTTGATCCAGGCGATGGCCGCGACGCCGTCGACAGCCGCCTCGGATCCGGCATTGAAGCCGAACCAACCGAACCACAGCAGCGCAGCACCGAGCAGTGTGAGCGGGACGTTATGCGGCTTCGTCATGCCCTTCTGGAATCCGACGCGCTTTCCGAGCACCAGGGCGAGTGCGAGTCCCGCCGCTCCGGCGTTGATGTGCACTGCCGTTCCGCCTGCGAAGTCGTTGACGTGCAGCACTGATGCGATCCAGCCGTCCTGCAGGTTGAACACCCAGTACGCGACGGGGAAGTAGACGACGGTCACCCAGATGCCTGCGAACACCATCCATGCGCCGAAGCGGGCGCGGTCAGCGATCGCGCCGGAGATCAAGGCGACGGTGATGATCGCGAACGTCGCCTGGAAGCCGGCGAACGCGAGAGAGTTCAGGTCGGGGGTCGCGCCGTCCTTGCCGAGCAGACCCGAGAGGCCCCAGTCAGGTGTGCCGAGCACGTGCGGGATCAGGGGTTTGCCGAAGGACAGCCCGTAGCCGTACAGCACCCACAGCACGGCGACGATCGCGATGGCGCCGAAGCTCATCATCATCATGCTGATGACGCTCTTCGCCTTGACCATGCCGCCGTAGAAGAACGCCACTCCAGGCGTCATGAGCAGAACGAGTGCCGCTGCGACGAGCAGCCACAGCGAGTTCACGCTCGTCTGCGCGTCGTACGCGGCCGCTGCGTGGAACAACATAGGGGTCTCCCTCTCGAAGAAAGCCGGTGTCGCCGTCACCATCCGGCTCGGGTGCCGATGTTCCTGGTGAGGTGTCGTCAGTCTCCTGCCGCCAGATTTCGCGTGAGAGGTTCGGTTGTTTCGCGGCCGTTACGGCCGAGTCCCCGATGTAAACATCGTGTTTCGGGAGGCGGGGAGGTCGCTGCCATTACGGGGTCTTCTGACGTGCCGTCAGGTGCTCTGGGCGACCGTGCTGGGCGGATCCGCGCTACGCGTCTCCAGTCACGGGTTCGCCGGGAAGGGCCGGAGCCGGGTTGCAGGCGCCCGCGAGGGCCCTCAGGATGACACGCGCGCAGCGGCAGTCAGGCTGTAGCTGCCGTCCGCGCATCCGGTGACGGTCCAGCCGCCGGAATCGGGGGTCGTCTTCACGTTCGCCAGACCCGTCGAATGGATGATCGGCCTTTTTGCGCCCGGCACCCACACGTCCAGTCCGCACGACCGGTGCCGCGTCGCTCCGGCAAGTTGCACGTTCGCACCGCTCGAGGTGAGGCTCGAGATCGTTCCGGGTGCGGACCGCGGGTAGGCGCGCCCGAGGATGGTGAGCAGGTCGTCGCGGGGAGCGGCGTCCTGACCGGTCGCGCAGTCTTCGGGGATGAGTCCGTCACCGGTCGGACCGATGCCGTTCTGCGGGTCGCCGCAGGCCTGCTTCCACACCCAGTACGCGCTACCCAGGCGGTTCGCATCCTCCGCCTTCGCGTAGCGGGTCAGCCGGGCGTCGACATCGGAGGTCGAGCCCCAGTAGCCGAATTCGCCCGACCAGACGGGGGCGTTGTACTCGTCGGCGACGCGCTGCGCGAGCGTGAACTGCCGGTCGATGCCGACGATCGGCGGGAGGCCGAGCGAGCGGTCCATCGTGATGGACTCGGCGTACAGGTGCGGCGAGAAGACGATGTCGTGGTCGGAGGTGAACGCGGGCGCGGGGCCGCTGTCGAAGCCGAGGCCCGACCACAGGATGCTCGGCTCGACGAACACCATCTGCCGTGAGCCCGCCGCGCGGATCGCCGCGATCGCCCTGTCGTAGTAGCGGCCGAGGAGATAGGACGTCGTCACCGGCGCGGTCTCGCCGAACCCGGGTTCGTTGAGGAGGTCGTACCCAGCCACCGTGGGGTCGTCGCCGAATGTCGCAGCGAGCCGACCCCACGTCCGAACCAGGGCCGATTGCACGCCGTCGGTGTCGAAGTAGAAGTTCTGGAAGGCGCGGTCGCCCGCGGGCGAGATGTCGCGTCCGGTGAACTCGCAGCGAGCTGCGCCGTCGGAGATCGTGGCCCATGCGGGAGCGCCGTCGTATCCCCACATCGGGTCGGTGCCCGGCCGGCAGGTCGTGCCCGCCGTCGTCGCACCCTTCCACCACCCGTCCTGGTGCATGTCGAGCACGATGTACACGCCGTGACGGTGCGCCCAGTCGACCGCGGAGGTGATCCGGGCGAGGTACTTCTGGTCGAAGACGCCCCGCTGCGGCTCCAGGGCCGACCAGGAGAGATTCAGTCGTACGACGTCGAATCCTTCCGCGGCGATCTGCGCGAAGTCCTCCTCGGTGAGCGGACGGGTGGCGGGCACGTCGGGCCGCGGCTGATAGAAGTCGACCAACTGGTTGACGTTGACGCCGCGCAGCAGCACCTGGTTGCCGCGGCCATCCGTGATCACGCGTCCCGATGCGCGGAGGAATCCGGCCGGCGCGGAATCCGCCTCTGATGCGCTGGCCGCTGTCTCCGGGAGTGCGACAGGCACGACGAGCGCGACTACGAGGGACGCGACGACGATCGCCGCGGAGGTCACCAGTGGAAGGCGTGCGCGTCGCGCTGCTGGAACCCGCTCGACGACCAGGGCCGCGACGCCGGCGACCCACCCCAGGCACGCGCCGAACGAGAGACCGTCGGCGATGGCGACGTAGGCGGCCATCGCCGGCCAGAGATCGCCGCTCAGGCCTCCGTCCACGAGGAAGGCGATGAGCGCCTGAACGAGACCAACGATCCCTCCGGCGACGAGAGCTGCCAGCCATCCGCCGAGGATGCCCGGGACGCGGGCGCGCATCCAGCGCAGGCAGAGCGCGGTGACCAGTGCGAGAAGGAGCATCGCGACGATGAGGGACAGAGGGCCGCGATCTGCTCGGGCAACGGGGACTCCGGGGGCATACGCCGCACTTGTCCACCAGAGTCCGGCGACGAACGGCGCGATGGCGGCGAAGAGCGCCGCCGGGATCAACGGCGATCCCGACGGGAATCGTTGCCGCGTGGTCCGTCCTCCGAACCACCGTGCGAATGCCGCCACGATGAGTCCGGTCGGCACGGCTTTGGCCGTCACATAGCCTGCTGCCCAGGTGCTCGCCGCGAGGTTCCCGGTCATCACCAGACACGCCGTGGCCTGCGCCAGGAGCACCGCGAGGACGACCCCTGCCGCCAGCGTCCAGTACCGCTCGCCCGCGCGCACAGCCGCCCACCACACCACGGCGAGGAGCACTGGGACGAACACGAGGGACGCCGCAAACGGCCAGATGCCGGAGGCGAGGACGGGCGCCGCGCCCGACCATCCCGCGAGCGCGAGTAGTCCGGTGGGATCTGCCACCGCCTCGACGACGACCAGGCCGAGCGCGGCGGACACCGCGACGAGGGGACGGCGAACCGACATCGTGACACTCCATCGTGACGACAAGCAGGGGCGCGGCCGGCGAGGGCAGCCAGCACAGAATGAACGATCGATCCCGCAGAATCAAATCCGCCGTCGCTGCTGAGACGACACCGCGGGCGTTCCCATGAGGATGTCTCTGGTTTTGCGGCACGGTTCCACGTACTGTGCGATCTAGCGGACACACCAGGACCGGGGGCCAGTCCGCAGACGCCGGCGTGTCAGCGAGGTGCTTCGCACGACGACGGCCGCTTCCCGGGTCGACGCGGCCCTGACGCCGTTGCGCTGGAGCTTGGGGGTTCGAGATGGCGGAACGATGGGGAGCGGTGACGGTCCTGGGTGCGGCCCAGTTCGTCATGGTGCTGGACAGCACGGTGATGAACGTGTCGATCTCGACCGTCGTCAAGGATCTGCACACGACGATCACGGCGATGCAGACGACGATCACCTTCTACACGCTCACGATGGCGGCGTTCATGCTGCTGGGAGCCAAGCTGGGCGACATCTGGGGTCGCAGACGCGCGCTCGTCATCGGGTCGATCGTCTACGCCATCGGATCGGGAACCACGGCGCTCAGCCCGAACATCGGGGTGCTGTTCGTCGGCTGGTCCGTGGTGGAGGGTCTCGGGGCCGTTCTGGTGATCCCTGCCATCGCCGCACTCATCGCCGACAACTACTCGGGTCACGCCAGGGTGACGGCGTTCGCTGTCATCGGCGCGTCATCGGGCGTGGCAGTCGCCGCCGGACCTCTCATCGGCGGATTCCTCACCACCTACGCGAGCTGGCGTTACGTGTTCGCGGGCGAGGTCGTCATCATGGCGGTCGTCCTGCTCTTCAGCCGCGTGGTGCACGACAGCGGCGCGCGGGAACGTGTGCCGATCGACCTCCTGTCCGTCGTGCTCTCTGCATTGGGCCTCGTGCTCGTCGTCTGGGGTCTCCTGCAGACGAAGACGTGGGGCTGGATCCTGCCCACCCAGGACGCCTCCCTGCTCGGGCTCTCCCCCGTTCCATTCATCGTCGCCGCCGGCGCAGTGGCGCTCTGGCTGTTCTTCGTCCGGCAGCGCCGCTTGATCGCAAAGGGTCGGACGCCGCTGCTCGACCCGTCGATCCTGCAGCTCCGTCAGCTCCGCGCCGGGATCGGAAGCCTCGGACTCCAGTACACGGTGACGGCGGGACTGTTCTTCATCGTGCCGATCTACCTGCAGCTCACGCTGGGGCTGAACGCCTTGACCACCGGCCTTCGGATCTTCCCGTTGTCCGTGTCGCTGGTGCTGTTCTCGATCGTCGGCACCGTGCTGGCCCGGCGGGTCTCGCCGAAGCGCATCTCACGGATCGGCCAGCTCGCGCTTGTCGTGGCGAGTCTCATCCTTCTCGGCTCGGTCGATCCCGAGCTCGACACGTTCGTCTTCGGCCTCGGCATGTTCATCGCAGGCGCGGCGCTCGGCCTGCTCGCGTCCCAGCTCGGAAACGTGACGATGTCGGCGGTCGGACCGGATCAGCTCAGCGAGGCCGGCGGCGTGCAGGGCGTCTTCCAGAACCTCGGATCGTCACTCGGCACAGCACTGATCGGTTCCGTGATGATCGCCGCGTTGTCCACAGCGTTCGCCGGAAACGTCGCCGCGAGCAGCCTGCCGCAGAGCTTGCAGAGCCAGGTGCAGGAGCAGACGCAGCACGGCGTCGGCGTCATCCCGGTATCCGGTGTCTCGCAGATCGCGCAGGATCAGGGACTCTCCTCGTCCGACAGCGAGAAGCTGGCGTCCCTCTACAGCTCGTCGCAACTCGAAGCGCTCCGGCTGTCGTTCGCCGCACTCTCGCTCATCTCGTGCGCCGCCCTGTTCTTCTCCCGGAACCTGCCGAGCGAGGTCCCTGGAAAGGACGCGCGCACGAAGGCGAAGGGGGTACCCGCTTGACGCATGTCTCTTGCCAGGCGATCGGCATGCGCCGGCCACGGGCCGAGTCGAGGTGCGGCCCACTCAGTCGTGCGGCGGGAGTTCGCCGGAGGTGAGCGCGATCAGCCGGGACGTCGCGCGCAGGTACTTCTTGCGGTATCCGCCCTGGAGCATCTCGGCATCGAACACATCGCTGAGTGGCACGCCGCTTGCGACGATGGGGATCTCGGCATCGTAGACGCGGTCGATGAATGCGACGAAGCGCAGCGCCTCCATCTGGTCGTGGAGCTGCTCGACGTCGGCGAGCGCGATCACGTCGACTCCGGCGACCAGCTTGATGTACTTGGAGGGATGCACCGTGGCCAGATGGTCGACGACCTCGCGGAAGCGGTCGGCGGTCACGTGCTCGCCGCGACTGCGGATCGCGCCGACAACACGCGCGAGCGTGCCGTCGTCCACGGACGCCGCCTCACCCGAGACATCGCGGCGGCGGTAGTCCAGCCCGTCGATCCGGATCGTCTCGAAGTGCGAGGAGAGCGACTGGATCTCGCGCAGGAAGTCCGATGCGGCGAAGCGTCCCTCACCGAGTGCCTGAGGCGGTGTGTTCGACGTTGCCGCGATGCGGGTGCCGCTGGCGACCAGCGCACCAAGCAGCCGCGTCATCATCATGGTGTCACCGGGATCGTCGAGCTCGAACTCGTCGATGCAGATCAAGCGGGACCCGCGGAGCAGGTCGATCGTCGGCTGGAAGCCGAGCGCTCCCACCAGCGCGGTGTACTCGATGAAGGTTCCGAAGTACTTGGGGGCGGGTGCCGCGTGCCACAACGCCGCGAGCAGATGCGTCTTGCCGACGCCGAAACCGCCGTCGAGGTAGACGCCCGGCTTGTGCTCGACGACCTTCTTGCGACCCCACCCGAAGAATCCGCTCGGCTGCTGGGGCGCCCACGTGCGGACCAGCGACTGCAGGGTGCTCACGGCTGCGGCCTGCGAGGGGAATTCCCGATCGGGCCGATACGAGTCGAACGTGGCAGTGTGGAACTGAGGCGGCGGAACCAACTCGGCCGCGATCTCGCGACCCGTGATCGACGGCGTCACTGCGGTGAGACGATCGGCTTCCGGAAGCGAGTTCGCGGACATCTGTTCCTTTGTGTGTCGAAGTCTTACTCTTGCCCCTGCGCAGCCGACGGGCCGTGCGTAAGTTCGCGTGAGGGACAGGCGTCAAGCTTAACCGGCAGGATCCGGCCCCTTCGCCCCCGCAGTACGCGCCCAACAAGGAGGAAACCATGAGCGTGGGATTCGACGATTCCGCGAAGTTCGCCGAGTACGCACATCCGGAGAGGCTGGTGAGCACCGAATGGCTCGCCGCACACCTCGGCGACGAAGGTCTCGTGGTGGTGGAATCCGACGAAGACGTTCTCCTCTACGAGACGGGCCACATCCCGACGGCCGTCAAGATCGACTGGCACACCGACCTCAACGATCCCGTCCTCCGCGACTTCGTCTCGGCGGAGCGCTTCGCCCAGCTGCTGGGCGAGAAGGGCATCTCCCGCGACACCACCGTCGTCATCTACGGCGACAAGAACAACTGGTGGGCCGCGTATGCCCTGTGGATCTTCACGCTGTTCGGGCACGAGGACGTTCGCCTCCTCGACGGCGGCCGCGACAAGTGGATCGCCGAAGGGCGCGAGATCACGACGGAGCAGACTCAGGTGACGCCCGCCTCCTATCCGGTGGTGCAGCGCGACGACACTGTCATCCGTGCGTTCAAGGACGACGTGCTGGCCCATCTCGGACACGGACCCCTCATCGACGTCCGTTCGCCGGAGGAGTACAGCGGCGAGCGCACCGAGATCCCCGGCTACCCGACGGAGAGCGCTCTGCGTCCCGGTCACATCCCCTCCGCGGCATCCGTGCCGTGGGCGCGCGCAGCGGCGCCGGATGCGACCTTCAAGACCCGCGCCGAGCTCGAGGCCATCTACAAGGGCGAAGCGGGCCTCCAGGACGGTGACGACGTGATCGCCTACTGCCGCATCGGCGAGCGTTCCAGCCACACGTGGTTCGTGCTCAGCCACCTGCTGGGCTTCTCGAACGTCCGCAACTACGACGGCTCGTGGACCGAGTGGGGCAGCGCAGTGCGCGTTCCGATCATCAAGGGGACCGAGCGGGGCGAGGTGCCTGCGGTCTGACCGCGACGGAAGGGGCGGCGGGGCACGTCTCCGCCGCCCCTTTTCGGTTCCAGAACTCTCCAGTCCGCCGTGCGAAAATGGATGCCTCATGACCACCGACACACTCCCCGCCACTCTTCAGGAGATCAAGGAGGAGTTCCTCGCGCTCGAACTGCGCGAACGACTCCAGCTCCTCCTCGAGTTCTCCAACGAGCTCCCGGAGCTTCCTGAGCGGTATCGGGATCATCCCGACTTGTTCGAGCGGGTCGTCGAGTGTCAGTCCCCCGTGTTCATCTTCGTCGAGGTGGATGACGACGACATCGTTCACCTCTACGCCACGGCCCCGCGCGAATCCCCGACGACCAGGGGCTTCGCGTCGATCCTGGCGCAGGGTCTCGCCGGCCTCACCGCGGACGAGGTGCTCGCCGTCCCCGACGACTACCCGCAAGAACTCGGCCTCAACGAGGCGGTGTCACCGCTGCGCGTCCGCGGGATGACGGCGCTCCTCGGTCGCACGAAGCACCAGGTCCGACTGAAGCGCCACTGAGCCCACTGGTGAACTCGTTGCGCGCGAGCGTCAACGGTCCTCACCACGTGCCGAGTACGACGTGTCCTCGTCGTTCACCGCGCCGAGGTCGGCCGAGAGCTCGTCGAGCCAGTCGGCGATCGCATTCGTCCACCGCACCGGATCGTAGTTCCAGAGCTTGGTGTGCTTCGCCTGCGCGAAGGGCACGAACGTGACGATGTCCGGACGCAGGTGCGCGAGTCGATGGGATCCGCCGGCCGGCACATAACCGTCGTCGTCACTGTGCATCAGCAGGACGGGCACCGAGAGCTCGTGGGCGCGCAGGGTGAAGTCCAGGCCTGCGAGGCCGATCGGCGCATCCTGCCCAACCAGGCTCGTCGCCCACGCCGAGTCCAGCAGGAGGAGCGCACCCTCGGTCACCGGCCGCGGCAGTCGCATCTCGTCGGCCTGGAAGTCCAGCGTCTCGACCCAGTCGATGACCGGCGAGTCGAGCACGAGCCCGCGGATGCTGTCCGCGCGCGGCGATCGCACTGCCGTCTGCAGCGCGATAGCTCCGCCCATGGACCATCCGACGAGAAGGATGTCCTTGGCACCGCTGGCCAGCGCGTAGGCGATGGCCGCATCCACATCGTGCCATTCCGTCGCGCCCAGACCGTAGCGATGGTCGGCGCTGTCAGGGGCGTCCCCGTCGTTGCGGTAGCTGATGGCAAGACTCGTGTAGCCCTTCTCGTGGAAGAGCGGGATGGCCCGCAGCGTCTCCTGCCGCCGTGCGCCGCGTCCGTGCACGTGGATGGCCCATCGGTCGGATGTCTCGGCTGCGGGGAAGAGCCACGCGGGCGCCGTGCCGTCGTCGACGACGATGTCGACGCTCTCAACGGGAAGCCCGAGCTCTGCCGGGGACGTGAAGAACCATCCGCCCAGCCGTCCGCGCCTTGCTTCGTCCAGCGCGCCCCAGCGCACGCTCTCGACAGCGCGCGTGACGGTTCCGTCCTCGGCCTCCGCGATGACGTCGCCGAGCAGCGCGTATCCGCGGTCGTCCGAGAACCACAGGCCGTAACGACCGGGCACGGCAAGGGCATCGGCCGTGCCGGAGACTGTGACGGCCGACAGGTCGGGCGCGACGGACAGGATGTCGACATCCTGCTTTCTGCGCCGGGCGGGCGTCACCACTGTGCGTGCCACCATCGTCGCCGCCGCGACGTACGCGGTGACCGCGACTGCCCCCACCGCCGCCAGGATGGCGAACGGAACCAGGATCCGCCCCACTCGGTTGCCCACGTCGACTCCCCTCAGCACGAAGGCACGCGGACGATGCGGCGTGCCTTCCTCGAACTCCCGAGGCGAAACTCTAGTCTGCCAACGTGTCCCCTACTCCCGCTGCTCCCGGCATTCCCGCGGAGTTCAGCGTGGCCGCGGATTCGGTAAGACGGATCGACGTGCGGCAGGAGCTGACCGTCGACGAGATCCCTGCGCCGACGGGCCTCGCGCCGTATGCGGTTGCCCTTGCGGCGGATGTCGCACCCGTCAGGCACGGCCGTGACTCGGACCTCGGGACCGGTCGCTTCGTGCTGCTCTACGACCCGGCCGGATCGGATGAATGGGGCGGCCGCTTCCGCGTCGTGTGCTTCGCCCAGGCTCCCCTCGAGACGGACATCGGCCTCGATCCGTTCCTGGCCGACGTGACCTGGTCGTGGCTCATCGACGCGCTCGACGAGCGCGGCGCAGACTATGTTGCGGCGTCCGGCACCGCCACGAAGGTGATCTCCACGGGATTCGGCGAACTCGCCCGGCAGGGCGATGGCGCCCAGATCGAGTTGCGCGCATCCTGGACGCCGACCGGCTTCGATATGAAGGCCCACGTGAGCGCGTGGGGTGATCTTCTGTGTATGCTCGCGGGCATTCCACCGCTCCCCGACGGGGTGCGGCTCCTGACCCAGCGAAGAGCACCGCGTGACTGAATACGAAGTCGTCGACACCCCCGAGAAGTACCACCAGGCCGTCGACGCGTTGAGCTCCGGCACGGGACCGGTGGCCGTCGACGCGGAGCGCGCGTCTGGATTCCGCTACTCGCAACGCGCCTACCTGATCCAGATGTTCCGTCGCGACTCCGGCGTTTTCCTGTTCGATCCGCCGGCGATCGGCGATTTCACCGAGCTCCAGGATGCCGTGGGCGGCGTCCCCTGGATCCTCCACGCGGCCAGTCAGGACCTGGCGTGCTTGCGCGAAGTGGGCCTCGACCCCGTGACGATCTTCGACACGGAACTCGGTGCCAGGCTCCTCGGCTTTCCTCGCGTCGGACTCGCGACCATCGTCGAGGAGCTGCTCGGCATCCATCTCGCCAAGGAGCACTCAGCTGCCGATTGGTCCACGAGGCCGCTCCCCCAGCCGTGGCTCACGTACGCCGCGCTCGACGTTGAGCTCCTCGTCGACCTGATGGAGGAAGAGGAGAAACTGCTGGCCGATGCCAGCAAAGGAACCATCGCAGAGCAGGAGTTCTCATTCGAGCTCGCTCGGGCGCCGAAGGCGGCGCGAACCGAGCCGTGGCGGCGCCTCTCGGGCGTGCACTCCATCCGCGGTCTGCGCAACCTCGCCGTCGCCCGCGAGTTGTGGAACGCGCGCGATGATCTCGCCCGTACGAAGGACGTCGCACCGGGACGACTCCTCCCCGACGCGTCGATCACTGCGGCGGCCCGCGCGATGCCCGCCAGCAAGCGGGACCTGTCCGCGATGAAGGACTTCACGGGGCGCGCCAGCCGCACCGAGATCGACCGGTGGTGGGATGCCATTTCCCTTGGCCGCACCACCGACGATCTCCCGGTGCTCCGTTCGACCGGGGAGAGCATCCCGCCGCCGCGCGCGTGGGCGGATCGCAACCCGGAAGCGAATCAGCGACTGCGGATCTCGCGCGCAGCGCTCACCGAACTGGCCGGATCGTTGCACCTGCCTGTGGAGAATCTGCTCGCCCCCGACACGCTTCGACGTCTCGCCTGGGCGCCGCCGGAGCAGCACGACGCTGCCGGCATAGCCGCGGCGATGCAGGCGGCGGAGGCTCGTCCGTGGCAAATCGCCGCAACCGCTGAGACGGTGGCGGATTCCTTTGTCGAAGCGGACCAATCGCCCGTCTCACCGTCTGATCCCGCTTCGTAGGGTTGCTCAATCGATTCCTCGCGCTCAGGTCACGTTTCTAGGATCGTGAAGAGACCTGACCATGGGAGGCAAAGTGGCCGAAAGAGCTGACGTTCTGTTCGTCGACGGGGTTCGTACCCCGTTCGGGCGTGCGGGCGAAAAGGGCATGTACTGGAACACGCGGGCGGACGATCTCGCGGTGAAGACGATCGTCGGACTCCTCGAGCGCAATCCCGGTCTGCCGAAGGATCGCGTCGACGACGTCGCGATCGCTGCGACGACGCAGCAGGGCGACCAGGGACTGACTCTCGGCCGATCATCGGCGATCCTCGCCGGCCTTCCGTCGACGGTTCCCGGATTCGCGATCGACCGCATGTGCGCCGGAGCGATGACGGCCGTGACGACCACGGGATCGGGCATCGCGTTCGGACAGTACGAGGTGGTCATCGCCGGTGGCGTCGAGCACATGGGCCACCACCCGATGGGACAGGGCGTCGACCCCAACCCGCGGTTCGTGTCCGAGAAGCTCGTCGATCCCGCTGCCCTCAACATGGGCAACACGGCTGAGCGCCTGCACGACCGCTTCCCCGCGCTGACCAAGGAGCGCGCCGACAGGTTCGGCATGCGCAGCCAGCAGAAGGTCGCGGCGGCGTACGCGGCGGGCAACATCCAGCGCGACCTGGTGCCGGTGTCCTTCCGCACGGAAGAGGGCTGGGGCCTCGCCACCGAGGACCAGGGCATGCGTCCGGAGACGACGATGGAAGGCCTGGCCACGCTGAAGACGCCGTTCCGTCCGCACGGTCGCGTCACGGCAGGCAACGCTTCGCCTCTGACGGATGGCGCGACGGCCGCGCTCCTGACCTCCTCGCGCGCCGCCAAGGAGTTCGGCCTCGCACCGAAGATGCGGATGGTCTCGTTCGGATTCGCAGGCGTGGAGCCGGAGGTCATGGGCCTCGGCCCGATCCCGTCGACCGAGCGGGCGCTGAAGAACGCCGGACTGTCGATCGACGACATCGGCCTCTTCGAGCTGAACGAGGCGTTCTCCGTTCAGGTGCTGAGCCTGCTCGACCACTTCGGCATCGACGACGACGACCCCCGCGTCAACCCGTGGGGTGGTGCCATCGCGATCGGACATCCGCTCGCCGCCAGCGGCGTTCGGCTGATGATCCAGCTCGCGCGCCAGTTCGAGCAGCATCCTGAGGTCCGCTACGGCCTCACGGCGATGTGCGTAGGACTCGGCCAGGGCGGTTCCGTCATCTGGGAGAACCCGCACCACGCGAAGTACGGAAAGTGAGCATCGGCGTGACCGACTATTCCTCCATCGATTTCACCGATCTGCTGGCCTTCGCCGACGACGAGGTCGTGACGCACAGCTTCGTACGCGACGTGAAGCTCGCATCGGGCAAGGTGCTCGCGCTCGTCACACTCGACAACGGTCGCGACCACACTCGTCCGAACACGTTCGGGCCGGTCGGCCTGCTCGAGCTGGCGAAGGCCTACGACGAGTTGTCGGCGCGCGCCGCACAGGGTGAGATCCACGCCGTGGCCACCACGGGCAAGCCGTTCATCCTGGCCGCCGGTGCCGACCTCTCCAAGGTGGCACAGGTGCCGAGCCGTGAGATCGCCAAGAAGCTGGCGCAGCTCGGGCACTTCGTGCTCAGCAAGCAAGCGAAGTTCGGCGTTCCCAGCTTCGTGTTCATCAACGGTCTCGCACTCGGCGGCGGCCTCGAGCTCCCGCTGAACGCCGACTACCGAACGGTCGACTCCTCGGCGGCCGCGATCGGCCTCCCCGAGGTGTTCCTCGGACTGATTCCGGGCTGGGGCGGCACGTTCCTTCTGCCCAATCTGATCGGCATCGAGAACGCGCTCAAGGTCGTCATCGAGAACCCCCTCAAACAGAACCGGACGCTGAGGGCGCAGGACGCCTTCGACCTCGGAATTGCCGACCGCATCTTCTCGCCGGTCAACTTCCTCGAGGACTCGATCCGCTTCGCCGACGGCGTTCTGAACGGCACCGAGAAGGTGGATCGGAAGAACACGCCGGGCAAGATCGAGCGGATGGCGAAGTGGGACATCGCCATCAAGATCGCGCGCGACACCGTCTCTTCGCGCCTGGGCACCGTTCCGAAGTCGCCGTTCAAGGCGCTGGAACTCCTGAAGGCTGCCAAGAGCGGCGACAAGGAGGCGTGCTTCGCGCTCGAGGACGACGCCTTGGCCGACCTGATCGCAGGCGACCAGCTGCAGGCGTCCATCTACGCGTTCAACCTGTCGCAGAAGCGTGCGAAGCGGCCGGCGGGAGCCCCCGACAAGGCTCTCGCGAAGAAGGTGACCAAGGTCGGCGTGCTCGGCGCCGGCTACATGGCATCCCAGTTCGCACTCCTGTTCCTGCGCCGCCTCGAGGTACCGGTCGTGATCACCGACATCGACCAGGAGCGGGTCGACAAGGGCGTCGCGTACATCACCGATGAGATCGCCAAGCTGTTCGACAAGGGCCGCATCTCGGGCGACGACGCCAACCGGCTCCGCGCTCTGATCCACGGAACCACCGACAAGACCGAGTTCGCGGACTGCGACTGGGTCATCGAGGCGGTCTTCGAGGAACTCGGCGTGAAGCAGGACGTCTTCGCGGAGATCGAGAAGATCGTCTCGCCGGAGGCTGTGCTGGCCACCAACACGTCGAGTCTTTCGGTGGAGAAGATCGGCGCCAAGCTGGAGCATCCGGAGCGTCTCGTCGGCTTCCACTTCTTCACTCCGGTCGCTGTGATGCCGCTGATCGAGGTCGTGAAGGCTCCCGCCACGGATGATGCGACGCTGTCGACCGCGATGGTCACCGCGGCGAAGCTGCATAAGAACGCCGTGATCACGGCGGACACGCCTGGATTCGTCGTCAACCGGGTGCTCGCCAAGCTGCTGGGCGAAGCGATGTACGCGGTCGACAACGGAACGCCATTCGAGGTGGTCGACAAGGCGATCGCGCCGCTCGGCCTGCCGATGGCGCCGTCCGTGCTGCTCGACCTCGTCGGTCTCAAGGTGGGCGCGCACGTGCTGGACACGCATCACGCCGCGTTCCCGGACCGGTTCTACCGGAGCGAGAACCTGCACAAGCTGGCCGACTACGGAAAGCTGCTCGAGAAGGACTCGAAGGGAAACGTCAAGGGCTTCGACAAGGGTGCACTGAAGGTCATCTCGACCGGAAAGAACCCCCAGTCCGAGCAGGAGATCCTCACCCGCCTGCAGGATGGCCTGGCGGACGAGATCCATCGCATGCTTGCAGACGATCAGGTGGTCGCGGCACCAGAGGACATCGACCTGTGCATGATCCTCGGCGCGGGCTTCCCGTTCCAGATGGGCGGCATCACGCCGTATCTCGACCGTGTCGGAGCGAGCGGACGTGTCTTCGGCGACACGTTCCACCATCCCGTGATCAAGGGCGTCGGCGCGTAACGATCAGGCTCAGGAGAACCCCCGGCACACTCTGTCGGGGGTTCTCCCTATGGTGGCCGGATGACGCGATTCAGATACTACGTGGCATCCAGTCTCGACGGGTTCATCGCCGACCGGGACAATCGCATCGATTGGCTGACCTCCCGCGAGACGGGCGTCGAACCCGATGACACCGCGGAGGCGGGGATCCCGGCTTTCATCGCCGGAATCGGCGCCGTGGTGATGGGGGCGTCGACGTACGAGTTCCTGCTCGGACTCGATCCCGACGCGGACTGGGGCTACACCGTGCCCGCCTGGGTGCTCACCCATCGGGATCTCCCGATCGTCGCTGGCCACGACGTGCGGTTCCACAGCGGCGACGTCGCAGCCATCGTCGACGATCTGGTCGCGACCGCCGGCGACCTGGACGTCTGGCTGGTGGGCGGTGGCGACCTGGTCGCGCAGTTCGCCGCGATCGGTCGACTCGACGAGATCGAGGTGACGATCATCCCGATCGTGCTGGGGGCGGGTGCACCGCTCCTCGCCGCACGCGAGCACCTCGACCTGCGTCTCGCAGACAGTGCGGCGCACGGAGACGGAACCGTCTCCCTCCGCTACGAAGTGCCCGTCCGCTCGTGACGATCCACGTCAGGGCGGAGAGGCGCGCTCAGTCCCGTGACGCGATGATCTGCTGACTGCCCGTGTCGCTGGACACGCCACGCGCGTACGGCAGCTTCGAGCCCAGCACCATGCCCATGACGTCGTGCGCGATGTGCTGCGGCGTCATCCGCGTCGCCTCCATGATGTCGGCACGAGCACCGTGTTCCAGGAACTCGTCGGGAAGCCCGATCTCGGTGACGGCGGTGTCGACGCCCGCTTCGCGCAGATCCTGCCGGATGCGCGTGCCTATGCCGCCGACGCGGATGCCGTCCTCGATGCACACCACGAGCCGATGCTCGGCGGACATGGTGACCACGGATCCGGGGACAGGCACCACCCAACGCGGATCGATGACCGTGCATCCGATCCCCTGCGCTTCGAGACGCCGCGCGACGTCTAGCGCGGTCGACGCCATGGCACCGACGGCGACGATCAACACGTCGTGCGCTGGATCCTCGCTGAGCACGTCCACGCCGTCATCGGTGCGGCGCAGCGCCACGATGGGCGCCGGCACGACGCCCTTCGGATACCGCACCACCGTCGGGGCATCCGTCACGGCGACCGCTTCGCCGAGCTCCTCGCGGAGACGGTCGCCATCTCGAGGAGCCGCGATCCGGATGCCCGGCACCACCTGAAGCGTCGCAAGATCCCAGATGCCGTGATGGCTAGGGCCATCGGGACCGGTCACACCGGCGCTCGCGAGCACGAAGGTCACGCCGGCCTTGTGCAGGCCGACGTCCATCAGCACCTGATCGAAGGCGCGGTTCATGAACGTGGCGTAGAGCGCCACGACGGGATGCAGGCCGCCGAACGCCATGCCTGCGGCGCTGGTGGCCGCGTGCTGCTCGGCGATGCCGACGTCGATCACCCGTCCGGGGAAGCGTTCGGCGAACCGGTGCAGCCCGACGGGCCGCAACATGGCCGCGGTGATGCCGACGAGCGTGTCATCCTTCTCTGCGAGGCGCACGATCTCGTCGGCGAAGACCGACGGCCACATGATTCCCGCCGCTTGAGCGATCGGCTCTCCCGTCTCGGGATCGATCGGGTTCACGCTGTGGAACTGGTCGGCGACGTCGCGCAAAGCAGGCTCGTATCCGCGGCCCTTCTCGGTGATCGCGTGCACGATGACCGGGGCGTTGTACTCCTTGGCCTGCTCGAGGGCTTCGGTGAGCGCCGTGATGTCGTGACCGTGGACGGGGCCGATGTATTTGATGTCCAGGTTGGAGTACAGCGCCTCGTTGTTCGAGAAGCGCGAGAGGAAGCCGTGCACTCCCCCGCGTATGCCGCGGTAGACAGCGCGTCCAGGCGATCCGAGCTTGTCGAACGCCGCCCGAGACGTGAGGTAAAGGCTCTTGTAGCCGCGGCGCGTGCGTACAGTGTTCAGGAATCGCGCCATTCCACCGATGGTCGGCGCATAGGACCGACCGTTGTCGTTCACGACGATGATGAGGCGACGGTCGTTGTCGTCGCTGATGTTGTTCAGCGCCTCCCACGTCATGCCCCCGGTGAGGGCACCGTCGCCGACGACCGCGATCACATAACGATCGCGTTGCCCGGTCATCGTGAAGGCGCGGGAGATGCCGTCCGCCCACGACAGGGAACTGGACGCATGCGACGACTCGACGATGTCGTGTTCGGACTCCGTGCGCTGCGGGTATCCCGCGAGACCACCCGTCTGACGCAGCGTCGAGAAGTCCTGGCGCCCCGTCAACAGCTTGTGCACGTACGCCTGGTGCCCTGTGTCGAAGACGATGGCGTCGTGCGGTGAGTCGAAGACACGGTGCATCGCGATCGTGAGCTCCACGACACCGAGATTGGGACCGAGGTGGCCACCCGTCTTCGCCACGTTGGCCACGAGGAACTCCCGCACCTCCGAAGCCAGTTGCTCGAGTTGCTCCTTCGAGAGAGCGTCGAGGTCGCGAGGACCTCGGATCGTCTCGAGAAGGGTCATTGCGGCCGCCTTTCGCTCCTGCCCCACGAGTCTACGCATGGCACCCTGCCGAACACCCGGACCTCCCCGAGCGTCCGGCACGTTCATCTCTTATGAAGGACGGGGCCGGAGGTTCCCCTCCGGCCCCGTCATCCGTGTGCCCTCTCGGCTACGCCACCAAGCTGCGCAGCACGTACTGCAGAATGCCGCCGTTGCGGTAATAGTCGGCTTCACCGGGCGTGTCGATGCGCACGACGGCGTCGAACTCGACGGGCGACTTGCCAGCCGCGGAGTGCGCGGTCGGCGTCGCGACGACGTGAACCGTCTTCGGCGTGCTGCCCTCGTTCAACTGCGTGAGACCGGTGATCGCGAACTCCTCGGTCCCGTCCAGGCCGAGGCTGTCGGCGGACTCGCCTGCTGGGAACTGCAGCGGAACAACGCCCATGCCGATCAGGTTCGAACGGTGGATGCGCTCGAAGCTCTCCGCGATAACGGCGCGCACGCCGAGGAGCGACGTGCCCTTGGCTGCCCAGTCGCGCGACGATCCGGATCCGTACTCTTTGCCTGCCAGGATGACAAGCGGGATGCCTGCGTCCTGGTAGTTGACCGATGCGTCGTAGATGAACGACTGCGGTGCGTCGTCCTTCGTGAAGTCGCGGGTGAATCCACCCTCGACACCATCGAGGAGCTGGTTCTTCAGGCGGATGTTCGCGAACGTTCCGCGGATCATGACCTCGTGGTTGCCGCGACGCGAGCCGTAGGAGTTGAAGTCCTTGCGCTCGACGCCGTGCTCGGTGAGGTAGCTGCCGGCCGGGCTGTCCGCCTTGATGGATCCGGCGGGGCTGATGTGGTCGGTCGTCACCGAGTCGCCGAGCTTGGCGAGTGCGCGCGCGCCGGCGATGTCGGCGACCGGCGTCGTGTCCAACGTCATGCCCTCGAAGTACGGGGGCTTGCGCACGTAGGTGGAGACGGCATCCCACTCGAACGTCGAACCGGTCGGCGTCGGCAGCGAACGCCACCGCTCGTCGCCGTCGAAGACGCTCGCATACTCCTTGGTGAACATCTCCTGGTTGATCGACGAGTCGATCGTGGACTGCACCTCTGCTGCGTCCGGCCAGATGTCGGCGAGGAAGACGTCCTTGCCGTCCTGGTCGGTGCCGAGGGCATCAGCTTCGAAGTCGAAGTTCATCGACCCTGCGAGAGCGTAGGCGATGACCAGCGGCGGGCTGGCCAGGTAGTTCATCTTCACGTCGGGGTTGATGCGACCCTCGAAGTTGCGGTTTCCGGACAGCACCGCTGTGACCGCGAGGTCGCTGCCGTTGACCGCGGCGGAGATCTCCTCGGGGAGCGGTCCGGAGTTGCCGATGCACGTGGTGCAGCCATAGCCGACCAGGTAGAAGCCGAGGTCTTCGAGGTAGCCGGTGAGGCCGGCCTTCTCGTAATACTCGGTGACGACCTTGGACCCGGGCGCCAGCGTGGTCTTGACCCACGGCTTGGCCTTCAGACCCTTTCGCGACGCGTTGCGTGCGAGCAGGCCGGCGGCCAGCATGACCTCGGGGTTCGAGGTGTTGGTGCACGAGGTGATGGCCGCGATGGCGACAGCACCGTGGTCGATCGTGAACTTGTCGCCGTTGTACTGCACCGGCGTCGGGTGGGATGCCGTGTGCGGTGCGTGGCTCTGGTGATGGTGCTGGTGCGCGCTGTGAGCGTCCGCCGGCTGGAGCTCACCAGGGTCGGACGCGGGGAACGACTCCGAGATCGTCAGGTCGACGATGTCGTGGTCGATCCGCGCGTAGTCGTGCAGATCGGTGTTGAACTGATCCTTGGCGTGGCTGAGCTCGATGCGGTCCTGCGGGCGACGGGGGCCGGCGATCGACGGCACGACCGTTCCGAGATCGAGTTCGAGGTACTCGCTGAAGACCGGCTCGGTCTCCGGGTCGTGCCACAGGTGCTGCGCCTTCGAGTACGCCTCGACCAGGCTGACCTGCTCCTCGGAGCGGCCGGTGAGACGCAGGTAGTCGAGCGTGACGTCGTCGATCGGGAAGATCGCGGCCGTCGAGCCGAACTCCGGGCTCATGTTTCCGATGGTGGCGCGGTTGGCGAGCGGAACCTGGGCGACACCTGCGCCGTAGAACTCGACGAACTTGCCGACGACGCCCTGCTTGCGCAGCATCTGGGTGATGGTGAGCACGACATCCGTCGCGGTGACGCCCGCCGGAATGGTGCCGGTGAGCTTGAACCCGACCACCTTGGGGATGAGCATGGAAACCGGCTGGCCGAGCATGGCAGCCTCCGCCTCGATGCCGCCGACGCCCCAGCCCAGCACGCCGAGCCCGTTGACCATGGTCGTGTGCGAGTCGGTGCCGACGAGCGTGTCGGGGTACGCCTGAAGGGCGCCGTCCACCTCGCGCGTGAAGGTGACGCGCGCAAGGTGTTCGATGTTGACCTGGTGCACGATGCCGGTTCCCGGCGGGACGACCTTGAAGTCGTCGAACGCGGTCTGGCCCCAGCGCAGGAATTGGTACCGCTCGCCGTTGCGCTCGTACTCGAGCTCGACGTTGCGCTCGAACGAGTCGAGCGTGCCGAAGACATCCGCGATCACGGAGTGGTCGATGACCAGCTCGGCCGGCGCCAGCGGATTGATCTTCTTCGGGTCGCCGCCGAGTGCGCTCACCGCTTCGCGCATGGTGGCGAGGTCCACGATGCACGGCACGCCGGTGAAGTCCTGCATGACGACGCGAGCAGGCGAGAACTGGATCTCGGTGTTCGGCTCGGCGGTCGGCTCCCAGTTGCCGAGCGCGGAGATCTGCTCCCTGGTCACGTTGGCGCCGTCCTCGGTGCGCAGGAGGTTCTCCAGCAGCACCTTCAGGCTGAACGGAAGCTTGTCGTAGCCGGGTACCGCGTCGATACGGAAGATCTGGTAGTCGGTCGAGCCCACCGTGATGGTGTCTCGGGCTCCGAAGCTGTTCACTGTAGAAACGCTGTCCGCAGACACGCTGCCCTCTCCTTCGTCGGCACGGGGAAACGAGAACTCCCGCCCCTTGAACATTCTGGTGATCGGCTCGGCGGGGTCTCTAGCAAGGCCGCCCTTACCCGCGACGTGCGCGAGGCATCCCGAATGCCGAATTTATCTTGATGTCGAGATAACTGTAGCACCATGCCGAAGTCCGGAATCGGCGTCGAACTCGGCGGAACGTCCCCTTCGTCGTGGGTGCGAAGTACCGCGGCCCCGCCTCCCGCACGGTCAGACGCGGTCGAAGATGAAGCCCCTGCGCTTCGCGAACCGGGCGAACAGCTCGATGACCGCCGCGCCGACGGCGCCGACGACGAGCCCGTATGCGAGCGCCGCATCCGCGTGCACCTGCAGCATGAAGAACGATCTGGTGAACGGCACGATGCAGACGAGAGCACCTGCAATGCTCACGGAGGCGACCAGGATGACGCGCGGAACGCTGAACGGCCGGGCGAGCACCACGACGATCCAGAGCGACACGGTGAAGAGCGTGATCGTCGCCACACTGCGCGCCTCGTCGAGGCCGACGGCATGCCGCAACGGGAGGAAGGCGAGGATGCACGCGGCGGCTGCGATGACACCCGCCGGAATCGAGAACTTCAGGATTCGCGGCAACACCCCCGGCGTGTAGATGCGGCGATTCGACGCGAGCGCGAGGAAGAACGACGGGATGCCGATCGCGAGGGTGGACACCAGCGTCAGCTGCCGAGGCAGGAAAGGGAACGGTAGCGCTGCGAACGCGGTCACGAGTGCCAGCACGATTCCGTAGGTGGTCTTGGCGAGGAAGAGGTTCGCCACCCGTTCCACGTTGGCGATCACCCTTCGACCCAGCGCCAGCACGTCCGGCAGCCCGCCGAATCGGTTGTCGAGAAGCACGATGCGCGAGACGGCCTTCGTCGCGGCCGTCGCCCCTCCCATCGCGATGCCGAGGTCGGCGTCCTTGATGGCCATCGCATCGTTCACGCCGTCACCGGTCATCGCCACCGTGTGGCCGAGCTCGCGGAGTATGCCGATCGCCTCTCGTTTCTGATCCGGCGTGACCCGGCCGAAAACGGAGTGCTGCGCGAGCGCTTCCCGCCAGGCGTCGGCGTCCGTGAGGCTCGCAGCGTCGATCGCATGCGAGTCGATTCCCAATGTGCGTGCCAGGGCCGCGACCGTCACCGGGTTGTCTCCCGACATCACCACGACGCGAACCGCCTGGCCTGCGAAGTAGTCCAACGTCCGGGCAGCGTCGGATCGAAGCGTCTCGCGAAAGGTGAGCAGTGCGGCGGGCACGACGTCGACGTCCAAGGACGGACCGGTCGCAGCATCCGGGAACCCGGTGGCGGAACGCACGAGAGCGAGCACACGAAGGCCGGATGCCGCTTGCGACTGGGCGAGCGCGAGGTCGGCCGGATGCTCGGCAAGGAGTCGTTCGGGCGCACCGAGCAGCCAAGTGGTCTCACTGCCGTCGAGCACGAAGCGCACACCGCTGTACTTCGTCGTCGAGTCGAAGGGCAGCCGAGACGTGGGATCCGCAACGGATGCCGTGAAGTGCCGGGCGAGCACACCGATCGTGGAATTGCCCGCTGCATCCGATGCGAAGGCCGCGACCGCCGCCGAGGAGTCGCGTTCGGACACCCGGTCGAGCGCGATGAGGCGGTCGAACGCCACCTCTCCCGTGGTGAGAGTGCCGGTCTTGTCCAGGCACAGTACGTCAACGCGGGCGAGCACCTCGACGGCCGCCAGCTCCTGCACCAGGACCTTCTTCGTCGCCAATTGGATGGCGGCGACTCCGAACGCCAGGCTGATGAGCAGCACGAGGCCCTCCGGGATCATCCCGACGACACTGGCGACGGCGTCGCGCACGGCGAACTCCCAGAAGTGCTGGCCGGTCATCGCCCGGAATCCGCCGTATGCGACGATCCGTCCGGCCAGCGTGATGACGATCAGCGGGCCGAGGATCCAGGAGATGTAGACGAGGATGCGGTTCGTGGCGTTGCGCAGCTCGGACGACACGAGCGAATGGCGCCGGATCTCGCTCGTCAGTCGGCCGGAGTAGGACTTCTCGCCGACGGCTGTCACTGCGGCGGTGCCGGTTCCCGCGATGACGTGGGATCCGGAGAGGAGGTCGTCTCCGGCACCCTTCAGCACGGGCTCCGATTCGCCGGTGAGGAGGGACTCGTCCAAGGCGAGGCCGTTCGAGTCGGTGAGCCGCGCATCCGCCGGCAACTGATCCCCCGGTCGCAGCACCAGCACGTCGTCTTCGACGACCTCCTCGATGCGCACCGTTCGCGGCTCGCCGTCACGGATGACGAGACTCTCCGATGCCGCGAGAAGCGCCAGCCGGTCGAGCACGCGTTTGGCTCGCAGCTCCTGCACGATGCCGATCAGGGCGTTCACGACGACGACCCCGAAGAAGAATCCGTCTCGCAGGTCGCCGATCAGCACGATCGCGATGAAGCACGCGGTCAGGATGCCGTTGAACAGCGTGAAGACGTTCTCCCGCAGGATGCCCGCGACGGATCGCGACGTGCGCTGCCTGGCGACGTTGGCCCGTCCGCTTGCGTGACGTTCGGCGACCTGCGCCGACGTCAGCCCCTGTGGCTGCATGGCTCCCGCGTCGCTCGGTTCAGTCCGCTGACGCCTGCTCGGGCTTCTTCGGCGGGTAGATCGCCCGCGCGACGAGCCACGACACCAGCACCAGCGAAGCGTAGAGCGGAAGGCCCATCAGCAGCTTCGTGAAGCCGAGCGCAACGGTGAGTCCCGCGAAGTAGAGCGGCAGCTGGACCGCGAGCCGGCCGACGAAGAGCCCGAGCCAGCACGCGGTGAGGACCTGCATGGCGCGCAGCTTGCGTCGATCCTGCCGCCACGCGATCCCATCGCCCATCAGGTAGCCGATGACGAGGCCCAGGAGCGGCCACCTCACGAGCATCGAGATGAGCACGGCCAGCGCGTAGCCGGCGTCGATGAAGAATCCGAGGAGGAAGTTGTTGGCGGCGTTGCCCGTGAGCAGAGCGAGGATCGCCGACGCGGCGACACCGATCAGGCCCGCGACGGCCTGGGTGACCTGGCTCTTGCCGATGATGCGCACGAGCGTGAAGACGAGCGCGACGAGAACCGAGGCGCCAAGCGAAACGGGCATCGCCCACTGCTGCGCCCACGGCTGTTGGATGCTCGTGAGCACCGTGAACGGAATCAGGAAGACAAGACCGGGAAGGATGGTCTCGCACAGGCCCCGCACGCCGCCCATCGCCGCGAAGAGCGCTTTGCCCGTCGGCGTCTCCTCGTCTGCGAGGGCGCCGAGCCCCGACTGGCCGGCGGCCTGTGCGATCGCCTGCTCCCACCCGGGTGCGCGCTGGTCGGTGCCGGACTCCTTCGAGTCGGATGCCGCGCGCTGCGGCACGGGTCGCTCGTCGTTGCTCACGTGTCGCTCGGTGTGGCCGGCATCCGCAGCGGGATGAGGTCACGCGGCGGCATCGGCTGACCGCCGCGCACGACGACGACGCTGCGGAAGAGGTCTTCGACCTCGACAGCGGCCTTCGCGTCGATGGCTCCGTCACCGGCGATGACGCCGCGCAGGAACCAGCGCGGCCCGTCAACGCCGATGAAGCGCGCGATCCGGGTCTCACCAGGAACGCCAGGCTGGGCGACAGGGATCTCCGCGACGAGCTCCGGCCCGAACGGACCCTGGCGTTCACTCGTGCGTCCACCCTGTCGCTGGATCTGATCGGCGATCTGGGCGCGGATCTCGTGCCAGAGTCCCGTCGAGCGCGGAGCGGCGAACGGCTGGACCTGCAGCGTGGAGCCTGCGTAGTCGAGTCCGACGGCGACGACTCGGCCGGTCTCCTCCTCCACTTCCAGGCGGAGCTGGAGGCCGTCGCGCGGCAGCACCTTGACGCCGCCGAGGTCGATGTACGGGCGAACCGGGTTGGCTTCGCTGTCGTCGAAGGGGCCTTCGGTCTCCCGGTCCTCGGGTGCCGACTTCTCCCATTCGTCGGGGGCGATGTCGCCTGTGTCGCTCACGGGTTGTCTCCTGACTGAAGTGCTGTGTATCCGGTGGAGCCGAATCCGCCCTCGCCGCGAACGCTCTCCGGAAGCGTTGCCACCGGCACGAATGCGGCCCTGGTCACCGGCATGACGACCAGCTGGGCGATGCGGTCGCCGGCCGCGATCGTGTACGGCTCAGCGGCATCCGTGTTGAGCAGCGTCACGCGGATCTCGCCCCGGTATCCGGCATCGACGGTGCCGGGCGCGTTGACGATCGTGATGCCGTGACGTGCGGCCAGGCCACTGCGCGGGACCACGAATGCGGCATACCCCTCTGGAAGGGCGATCGCCACGCCGGTGCCCACCGTCGCGCGCTCGCCGGGGGCCAGCGTGATGGCATCCCGCGAGCACAGGTCGGCGCCCGCGTCGTCGTGATGGGCGTACCGAGGGGGCTCGGCCGCCGTGGTCAGCACGTCGACGGATTCGGTCACGTGTCGAGGGTAGTGCAGAACTCTGGTCGAATAGACCCATGACCGTGTACCGAGAGCGGCTGTGGGCCGCCCCCTGGCTTTTCGTCGCGACAGCACTCGTGATCCCCGCCAGCATCATCGTGTTCGCGCCGATCAACATGACCGCCGGCATCATCGTGGCCATCGTGCTCTACGCGGCATGCGTGGTCAGCCTGATCCTCGGATCGCCGACGATCGAGCTCACCTCCGACGAGTTGCACGCCGGCCGGGCGCACATCGAGCGGAGCTATCTCGGCATGGCGGAGGCCTTCGACGGATCCGAGGCGAGTCTGCAGCGGGGACGGCTGCTGGACGCCCGTGCATGGCTCCTCATCCGCGGCTGGGCCAGCGGAGTCGTTCGCGTTGCGATCCTCGATCAGGACGACCCGACGCCGTACTGGCTGCTCTCGAGCAGGCATCCCACCGAGCTCGCCCGCGCACTCAACGACAGGGCGGGCGGTGATCTGCCTTCGGCATGACGACAATGCCGGCGGCGTTCCGCTGCCGGCTTAACGACAGAGCCGGCGACAATCCGTCGCCGGCTCTTTCTTACTTTGTGATCCTGATGACGTCAGGCCGCGCACTCCACACAGATCGGTCCCAGCTTCGTCTCGTGGTCGATCTGCGAGCGATGCTTCACGAGGAAGCAGCTCACACACGTGAACTCGTCGGCTTGCGGGGGAAGCACGACGACGTCGAGATCGAGGTCGGAGAGGTCGGCGCCGGGCAGCTCGAATCCACCGGGATTGTCGGCATCGTCGACGTCGACCACCCCGGACATCTTGTCCGGGACTCGCTCCTTCAGAGCCTCGATCGACTCGGAGTCGTCGTCGGTCTTCCGCGGCGCGTCGTAATCGGTTGCCATGCCCATCCACTTCTTGATTGACTGCGTACCGAAGAAATCGGCGGGCATAGTTTGCACCAGGCGCCCTGGAATAGCAAACAAGCCCTCAGGTTCTTCGGATCTTGCGACTGCCCACCCATCAACTCGCGGCGCGCCCCGGTTATTCCCGGGGAATCCCGTTCGCGCATGGCAAGGTGGGGGACGAACGCAACCAGGTCGAAAGAGGCGTTTCGCATGCAGGATTTGAAGGTCATCGGCGTCGAGAACGGCGCACTGCTCGCCGCGAACGACAGTGGTGAACGATTCCGCATCGCCATCGACGAGATGTTGCAGTCCAGGCTCCGTCAGCTCAAGCCGGAGCCCGTCAACGGGCCGAAGGTGTCGCCGCGCGAGATTCAGGCGCACATCCGCTCCGGCATGTCCGCGGACGAGGTCGCTGCGCTCACCGGCGCGGCGATCGGCTATGTGGAGCGCTTCGAGGGCCCCATCATCGCCGAGCGGGAGCACATCGTGTCGTCGGCACTCTCGGTTCCCGTGCGTACAGGCGCCGACATCGACCCGCTCAGCGAGGGATCGACGTTCGGCTCGGTGATCCGCGACCGGCTGGCATCCATCGGTGCTTCCGGCGAGCGGTGGACGAGCTGGAAGGAACCGGAGTCGGGCTGGCTCGTGAAGCTGACGTTCACCGCCGACGACGTCGACCACGATGCACGCTGGAGCTTCGAACCGCGGAAGCTCGCGCTCGCACCGACCAACACCGATGCGCACACCCTCTCTCAGCAGGGCGAGCTTCAGACCGGTCTAATCCCCCGGTTGCGTGCCGTGACGCCGATGGTGCCCGTTCCAGAGGAATCGAAGTTCGACAGCGGGGCTTTCGCATTCGACGATGCGCCGCAGGCCGCCGTCCGCTCCGAGCCTCCCTTCGGACGAACGCCCCAGAACATCAACAACGGCATCACCATCCAGGCCATCAAGCGTGCCGACGACGACGAGCCGCGCGACGTGCACCAGACGGCGGAT
Organism: Planctomonas sp. JC2975; assembly: GCF_012985205.1. Taxonomy (NCBI): domain Bacteria; kingdom Bacillati; phylum Actinomycetota; class Actinomycetes; order Micrococcales; family Microbacteriaceae; genus Planctomonas; species Planctomonas sp. JC2975. The sequence goes on from NZ_JABEKS010000001.1 coordinate 417,938, forward strand.
CTGCTGGAAGCGCTGCGGAAGCGCCGTGGGGAGCGCGAGGCCGCCGGCCTGCGGGACTCGCAGCCTCAGGCGGTCGACATCCCACTGGATGCCTTCGAGGCGCCCGAGCCGGCCGCACCGGTGCTCCCCCAGGCTCCTGCACCCTCAGCCGCCAACGAACGGCAGACGCAGACAGGTCCCGTTCGAGGCTCGAAGCGCGGACGCAAGTCGATGCCGAGCTGGGACGAGATCGTGTTCGGTGCGCGCACCGACGACGACCTCGCCTGAGAGTTCCGGCAGAGACGTCTCTTTCCATGGGCGCCCTGCAGAGGCGCTGTCAAAGGGGCCAGGACTATTCGAATGCGCCCAGACGGACGAGCGGCACCTTCTGCTCCTCGGGCGTGAGCGACCCGTGCTGTCCGACCATGCGTCGCGACTTGGCGTTCTCCGGTTTCGAGTCGTAGTACGCGATCCGCGCCCGTGCGGCGACCAGTACGTTGCCGATGCGCGGCGCCACGGCGGCGTCGACCTCGGGTCCGAACCAGCCGGCCTCGATGGCCTCCGCCCTGGAGGCCACCCACGAGCGATGTCCCTCCGCGTCGCGCCACGCAGCGGCGAGGGCGGCTTCGTCGTCGTTCGTCGAGCCGGCCGGCAGGTAGAGCTGGAGCATCCGCGGGTCTCCCCCTACGTGCGCCACTCCGTCCGTCAGTTCGGGCACGCTGTCGTACAGCACATGCGACGACGACGGCACGTCGAGGATGCCGTGGTCGGCCGTGACGAATGCTCCTTCGCCCGAGCGAAGTGTGCGGGCGAGCATCGACATCACCGAATCGAGCTCTTCGAGGGCTATCAGCCACGACGTGGACTCGGATCCCTCGGCGTGCGCCGCGACGTCCAGTTCGGGCACGTACAGGTAGACGAGCCGCTTGCCGCCGCGATCGAACAGCTCTCGTACGAGCTCCACCCGACGCTCCATGCTGCTCGCGCCGATGTACTCCGCACCGCGCAGCACTGCTGCCGTGTACGACGACGACCGATATCGTTCAGGACCGACGGCGTAGGCCGACACCCCGAGGGGCGCAGCCTGCTCGAAGACCGTCTCGCAAAGCTGCCAGGTCGCAGGTGGCGGCGATCCGGTCCATCCGCTCAGGTGGTTGAAGACGCGGTCCGTATCCGGGTCGAATCCGCGGTAGCCGACGATTCCGTGCTCGCCTGGCATCCGTCCCGTGCAGAGAGTGGCGATGGCGGATGCCGTGGTGGTCGGCGATCCGCTGTCGATCGTGGACGACTTCGTGAGACGCAGACCGAGGAAGCGCGCGTGTCCGGATCGTGCGCGAAGGGCTTGCGCCCCCAGGCCGTCCACGAGCACAACGACGGCCCTCTGGACCTCCGGGATCGGGATGGTCGGACGCGTGCCCGTCATTGCGGCAAGACAACTGCTCAGAACGTCGGCCAGGCTCGTCTTCGACGGGAATCCGGCCGGTAGCATTGTCCCCACTTGGCCAGTCTGACACACCCGAGTCGACTGGGATCCGTCGTCGGGTCGGCGTGGGACAACCCGTCGCGGACCCCCGTGAGATTGCACGAATGAGCGCAGCAGACAACCGCAGATCCAGCCGAACACCCGCCGCGGAGTCGGCCACTCCCGAGCGCATCGAAGACATCGACGTCTCCGCCGAGATGCAGAGCTCGTACCTCGAGTACGCCTACTCGGTCATCTATTCGCGCGCGCTCCCGGATGCCAGAGACGGGCTCAAACCCGTGCAGCGGCGCATCCTCTACCAGATGAGCGAGATGGGCCTCCGTCCGGATCGCGCCCACGTGAAATCCGCCCGCGTCACGGGCGAAGTAATGGGCAAGCTCCACCCGCACGGCGACGCAGCGATCTACGACGCCCTGGTGCGCATGGCGCAGGACTTCACGCTGCGGCTTCCGCTCATCGACGGTCACGGCAACTTCGGCTCGCTCGACGACGGGCCCGCCGCCGCGCGGTACACGGAGGTGCGGTTGGCTCCTGCATCGCTGACGATGACCGACGGGCTCGACGAGGACGAGGTCGACTTCGTCCCGAACTACGACAACCAGCTCATGCAGCCGGACGTGCTGCCTTCGGCCATCCCGAACCTGCTCGTGAACGGTGCGAGCGGCATCGCCGTCGGCATGGCGACCAACATGGCCCCGCACAACCTCGTGGAGGTGGTCGGAGCCGCGCGGCACCTGCTCGTGAACCCCGAGGCATCCCTCGACGAGCTCATGGAGTTCGTGCCGGGACCGGACCTTCCTGGCGGCGGCATCATCGTCGGACTCGACGGGGTGAAGGATGCCTACATCTCCGGCCGAGGCACGTTCCGCACTCGCGCGAAGGTCACCGTCGAGCCGATCACCGCGCGCAAGACCGGACTCGTGGTCACGGAGTTGCCATATCTCGTGGGTCCCGAGAAGGTGATCGAGAAGATCAAGGACGGCGTCAACGCCAAGAAGCTCGCCGGCATCTCCGACGTCACCGATCTCAGCGACCGCAGCAGAGGTCTGCGCCTCGTCATCGGCATCAAGACGGGATTCAGCCCGCAGGCGGTCCTCGAGCAGCTGTACCGCTTCACGCCGCTCGAGGACGGCTTCTCGATCAACAACGTCGCCCTCGTCGACGGCAATCCGCGCACGCTCGGCCTGCGCGAGATGCTGCGGGTGTACCTCGACCACCGCATCGAGGTCGTGACGCGCAGGTCGAAGTACAGGCTCGCCCGCAAGCGCGAGCGTCTGCACCTGGTCGAGGGCTTGTTGATCGCCATCCTCGACATCGACGAGGTCATTCAGGTCATCCGCACGAGCGACGACTCCGACCAGGCGCGAAGCCGTCTGATGCAGGTCTTCGATCTCAGCCAGGTGCAGTCCGAGTACATCCTCGAGCTGCGCCTGCGCCGGCTGACGAAGTTCTCTCGGATCGAGCTGGAGACCGAGCGCGACACCCTCATGGCGGAGATCGCAGAGCTCGAGGAGATCCTCGCCAGCGATGCGCGCATCGAGGCCGTCGTGTCGGATGAACTCGACGCGGTGGCGGAGAAGTACGGCACGCCGCGGCGCACTCTCCTCACGTCGGCGCGTCCGTCTCGCGCCACGACGGGGGCCAGGGCATCCGCAGCTGTTCTCGAGGTGGCCGACGTTCCGTGCCGCGTCTACCTCTCATCGACGGGACGCTTGGTTCGCGTGGACCTCGAGCCGGATGCCGATGGCGTCGCTCCGCGCATCACTCCCCCGACCCGACGCAGCAAGCACGACGCGATCGCGTGGTCGATCGCCACCACCAGCCGCACCGAGATCGGTGCCGTGACCAACCGCGGACGCATCGTCAAGATCACGCCGGTCGACCTGCCGGCGGTTCCGGCGAACTCCGTGCAACTCGCGGCCGGCGTGCGCGCGTCGGATTACGTCGGTCTCACCGACAAGGGCGAGCACGTGCTGGCGCTCGTGGCGTCCGATTCCGCTGTCCCGCTCACGCTCGGCACCGCGCAGGGCGTCGTCAAGCGGCTCATCCGCGGTGATTGGGCGAACAAGCCGGAGTTCGAGGTGATCGCTCTGAAGCCGGGTGACGTCGTCGTCGGCGCATGCGAGGCATCCGACACCGACGAGCTGGTCTTCGTGACGACGGATGCCCAGCTGTTGCGGTTCGCGGCGTCGAGCGTCCGTCCCCAGGGCCGCGGCGCAGGCGGTATGGCGGGCATCAAGCTGAGCGAGGGTGTAACGGCCGTCTACTTCGGCGCGGTGTCGCAGGAAGCGGCCGCGTCCGCTGTGGTGGTCACCATCGCGACCAGCGCGGACACGATCGCCGGAACCAACCCGGGCGCGGGCAAGGTCTCCGAGTTCGCGGAATTCCCGCCGAAGGGACGTGCGACGGGCGGTGTCCGTGCGCAGCGGTTCCTCAAGGGAGAGGACCAGCTGGCACTGGCCTGGGTCGGAGCGGCGCCCGCTCTGGCCGTCTCGGGCGACGGCACGACTCGCACCCTCCCCGAGGCCGGGGCGAAGCGTGACGCGTCGGGTACGCCGCTGGACGGCGTGATCGGCGCCATCGGCGGGCCCGTTCGCTGACAAGGACTGTGCCCGGACCTAGGTCCGGGCACAGTCCGATCTCTCTGAAACGGCCGCGTACTCCGGCCGAGGGTGGCGTGGCCGCACCAGGATCAGGCGTCGATGCGCTCGCGGCTCAGCTGGTCGCTTCCCGAGATGATGAATTCCTTGCGCGGCGCCACGTCGTTGCCCATCAGCATCTCGAACACCTCCGCCGCGCGCTCCGCGTCGTCGAGGCGTACTCGGCGCAGCAGTCGGTGCGTGCGGTCCATGGTCGTGGTGGCCAGCTGGTCGGCGTCCATCTCGCCAAGGCCCTTGTACCGCTGCGGCGGCTCCTGCCAGCGGCGTCCGGCCTTCTTGAGGTTGCCGAGCACGGCGTGCAGTTCCTTGTCCGAGTACGTGTAGATCGTCTCGTTCGGCTTCGATCCCGGATTGATCGCGATCACGCGGTGCAGCGGCGGCACAGCCGCGAACACGCGGCCCGCCTCGATCATCGGCCGCATGTAGCGGAAGAACAGGGTCAGAAGCAGCGTGCGGATGTGCGCGCCGTCGACATCCGCATCGCTCATGATGATGACCTTGCCGTAGCGGGCGGCGTCGATGTCGAAGCTGCGCCCGGAACCGGCACCGATGACCTGGATGATGGACGCGCACTCGGTGTTCGACAGCATGTCGGAGACCGACGCCTTCTGCACGTTGAGGATCTTGCCTCGGATCGGCAGCAGTGCCTGGTGCTCGCTGTCCCGCGCCCGTCGCGCGGTCCCGAGTGCGGAGTCGCCCTCCACGATGAACAGCTCGCTATTGGCCACGTCGGTGGACCGGCAGTCGACCAGCTTCGCGGGCAGCGACGACGTCTCGAGCGCGTTCTTGCGCCGCTGGGTCTCTTTGTGCGCCCGCGCCGAGATGCGGGACTTCATCTCGGAGACCACTTTGTCGAGCAGCAGAGCCGACTGGGCCTTGTCGTCGCGCTTGGGCGACGAGAAGCGCGACGCGAGCCCGTCCGCCACGACCTTCGCGACGATCGCCCGCACGGCAGGAGTGCCGAGGACTTCCTTCGTCTGTCCCTCGAACTGCGGCTCGGGAAGGCGAACGGTCAGCACGCCGGTGAGCCCTGCGAGTATGTCGTCCTTCTCCAGCTTCTCGCTCGCGGTCACCTTGAGTCGACGGGCGTTCTGCTCAACCTGCTGGCGGAAGAACTTCATCAGGCCCTGGTCGAAGCCGGTCTGGTGGCTTCCACCCTTCGGCGTGGCGATGATGTTGACGAACGTGCGGAAGACGGTGTCGTACCCGGTGCCCCAGCGCAGCGCGACGTCCACCTCGCATTCGCGCTGCACCTCGGTGGGCAGCATGGCGCCGTGCTCGTTGAGCACGGGAACGGTCTCGACGAAGGATCCGGATCCGGTGAGCCGCCACGTCTCCGTGATGGCCGTGTCGGGCGCGAGGTAGTCCGCGAACTCGCTGATGCCTCCCTCGTAGAGGAAGTCGGTGCGCTCGGGGACGTCCAGGCGGGCATCCGTGAGCCCGATCGTCAGACCCGGAACGAGGAACGCGGTCTGGCGGGCGCGCCCGATGAGGTCGTCGGCGCTGAACTCCACGTTCTTGCCGAAGATCTGACGGTCGGCCCAGTAGCGGATGCGCGTGCCCGTCACGCCCTTGGCCACCTTGCCGACGACGCGCAGCTCGCTGCCCGACTCGAACGGAGAGAAGGCGGAATTCGGGCTGGGCTCGCCCTTGTCGGCGAACACGCCCGGCTCGCCGCGATGGAACGACATCGCCCAGGTCTTGCCGTCGCGATCCACCTCGACGTCCAGGCGCTCGGACAACGCGTTGACAACCGAGGCGCCCACACCGTGAAGGCCGCCGGACGACGAGTACGACCCGGATCCGAATTTGCCGCCTGCGTGCAGCTTGGTGAAGACCACCTCGACGCCGGAGAGCCCTGTCTTGGGCTCGATGTCGACGGGAATGCCGCGCGCCGTGTCGCGCACCTCGATGCTCTCGTCCGGGTGGAGCAGAACCTCGATGTCGGTCCCGAACCCGGCCAGCGCCTCATCGACGGAGTTGTCGATGATCTCCCAGAGGCAGTGCATGAGGCCGCGCGCGTCCGTTGATCCGATGTACATGCCGGGACGCTTGCGCACGGCCTCCAGTCCCTCGAGGACCGAAAGGTGTCTGGCGGAGTAGTCGTTCGTCGCCACGGAATCTCCTGTCGTGCAATCGGTGCGCTTCGGGTGCGTCCACGTGTCTGGAGGGCGTGTGTCATCCGGACCGTCTTTCAGACTATCGAGGTGACATGGTCGCGCCGGCCACCGACACCCTCCGCTGGGAGACACCTGGCCTTTCGCATACGCGCACAGCGAAATGCGGTGCATTCGGGCATACCTGCAATGCCGACGTGCTTGTATGGAATGCAAGTACTCGTAAAGGGTTCGGGTTTTCCAGAAAGGAGCTCAGCATGTCGAACTACGCAGGCCATGTCGCCACCCCCGGTGCCGACGAGCTCCCCTCGGGCCCCGCGCTCACGGCGGCTGACCGCTGTGACGCGTGCGGCGCTCAGGCTTACGTGCGGGTGACCGTGAACGGCAGCGAGTTGCTGTTCTGCGCCCACCACGCCAAGAAGCATCACGAGAAGCTCTCGAGCATCGCCACCAACTGGCATGACGAGACGGACCGCCTGTTCGAGGATCAGCGCGCCTGACCCTCTCTCGCAACCAATCGTCCGAAGCCCCATCGCGTCAGCGGTGGGGCTTCGTCGTGGTGGTCAGCGATAGATGCGCGGGATCCGCCTGTCCACCTTCAGCACGACCTCCTCGCCGATGGTGTCGATGAGCTCCGCCCACTCGGTGGCCGTCGGTTCGCCGACATCCCCTGGCCCGAAGACCGCGACGTCGTCACCCACGAGCACGTCTTCGTCGGCGGCGATCGTCATCCAGTCGGTGCCGATCTGTTGAACCAGACGGCCGCGACCTTTCACGCCGACCCGCCCACGACCGGCCGCGATGCTGGGCACGCCATGCCATGCGCCGAGCGGCAGCACGGCGCAGTCGCCGCGTCGCTCGACCACATGAGTGCGCAGCGACATGACGGGGCTGATTCCGAGCTCCTCCTCGTGCGGTCCTCCGGCCGGCGAGATGCCGTAGACGAACGCGCCGACCCTGACCATGTCGTAGCGGAACTCCGCGCGAAGGAAGGACGCAGCACTGGCTGCGAGGTGGCGATATTCCGGGGCGAGCCCCGCTGCCTCGGCGCCGGCGAGGGCGAGGTCGAAGCGGCGTCGTGCTTCGTCGTCGTCATCGTCTGAGGCCTCCGAGATGTGGCTCCACACGCCGTCGACGAGGATGCGGCCCTCATCCTGGAGCTCGGCGGCACGGGCCACGAATGCGCCCCAGTCCTCACCCCTGACGCCGTTGCGGTTGAGCCCGGTGTCGATCTTGAGGTGCACGCGGACCGGCTGCGCCGTCGCGGCCGACGCCGCAGCCTCCAGCACGGATCTGTCGCCGATCCCGAGGTCGACGCCGGCATCCGCCGCCGCGGCGAGGTCGTCGCGGGCGCTCAGCAGCCAGGCGAAGGTGCGCACGCCGGGATCCACGATTCCGCGGATGTGCAGCGCCGTCTCGACGTCGAGCGCCCCGATCCAGCGCACGCCTTGCGCGACCGCCCGAGGGACGAGTACATCGGATCCGTGTCCGTACGCGTCGTTCTTGACGACGAACATGGTCTCCGCCGGTGCGACGCGCGAGCGGACCGCCGTGAGATTGGCATCGAACCGCGCAAGGTCGACGACGGCATACGTCTGCGGGAGGGGTTCGCTCATCGGGTGTAGCTCCGTGCCACTCGAGGGCCGATGCCGGCAGCCAACTCGACGGGGTCGAGCCCCGTGATGGCGGACCAGTCGGCGACCACTGGTTCATCCGCTCCCTGGTCGCCGAGGAATACCGCCTCGTCCCCTGCCTTCGCCGGCAGGTCCCCCAGGTCGATCACGACCACGTCCATGGCGACTCGGCCGATGACGCGTGCGCGCCCGCCGTTCAGCGCCACGGTCGCGTGATTGCCGATGCTGCGCGGAATCCCGTCGGCGTATCCGCACGTGACGAGCGCGATCGTGCCGTCCGACGGCGCGCGGTAGATGTATCCGTACGACACGCCCTCCCCTTCGGCGATGCGCTTCACCGTGACGACCTGTCCGGACAAGCGCGCGACGGAGGCACCGGTCGGCGTTCCGTCGCGCAGCGGGATGCCGTACAGTCCTCGCCCAACGCGCACGTAGTCGTCATCGGCGCCGTACCCGTCGAGGACCCCGCGTGTGCCGTGCACATGGCGTGGCACTCCGGGGACCAGTTCGGCCGCAGTCTCGAGAGCGGCGGAAGCGGCGGACGGGGATGTCGCGCCATCCGTCACACCCATCACGGCGTCCACTCGTGGTGCGACGTCCGCTATCGCCTCGAACGCGTCGCGGTCGTGCGGTGAGATCCCCCTGCTGACGTCACCGCACGCGACGACGACATGGATGCCGTCCGCTCCCCTGGCGGCCGCGGCCTCGGCTTCGGCAACCGTGCCGGCCGCGACGGAGACCCCGAGAGCATCGACGTGTCCACCGGTCGGGCGCAGCGCGAGCGTCGGCGTGTCGATCCCGGCGGCGCGGAGTCGCAACGCCTCATCGAAGTCGGCGACGGCGAGCATCGCGGCTCCTGCTGCAGCGCACTCGCGTGCAACGGGAACGAGCCCGAGACCATAGCCGTCGTGATCGATCCGCGCGATGAGCGCGCGAGAGGACGACCGGTAGCGACGCACGTTCTGCGCGAGTCTGTCGAGCCGGACAGCGAGTCGGCGGGAGTCTTCGGTCACGGCATCGTGCTCCTAGGGTGTGTCCGGCAATACGGGGGTGCCGCTGTGCGCTCGGCACACCCCAGTCGCTGCAGAACGGATCGCTCCGCTCACTGGATGGTCGTGAACACCGACGATACGTGCGTGCGCATGCGTTCCGTGGAGCGCGCGGCGAATCGGTCGAACTCCGCGAGAGAGGAGTCCGGCGTGTACTCCAGCCCGGCGTGCGCGGCGGCAGCCGCGGCGAGCCGATCTGCGAGGCCGGGATTCAGCGGCAGCAACGGCCCCTGCAGAAGGGTGCCCGTAAGCGTCTCAGTGCGGATGCCGTCGGGCCGGGTCACCGAGCCCGTCACATCGCGGACGATGGTCGCGAACGGGGTCTCCACCCCAGACAACTCCGTCGCCTGGTCCTCGAATCCGATGACCTGACCGTGCACGGTGTCCGCGATCGCGTATCCGACGCGGCGCTTGCGGCCGCGGTGCGCCGTCGCCGACACGATCCCGAGGCCGTCGAGAGTGCCGGTCGGATCTTCGATCCGTGCGCAGAGCAGTTCCAGGCCGGCGCCGACGGCGAAGAATGGCACGCGCCCAGCCCAGTCCGCGAACGTCGAGCGGTGGATCACGGCATCGGGAAGCACGCGGCGCAGAGCGGACAGCGGGCCGTTGCCGATCACGACGAGATCGGGTTCGGGTCTGAGCTGGCCACCAGGACGGTAATGGTCGATGGTGACGGGAATGCCCGAGCGGGTCAGTCGCGTGCGCAGCACGTCGACGTTTCCCGCGTCACCGGTGACGCCGAGCTCGTCGGGGTACAGCTGAAGGATCCGCACTCCGGCGGTGGCGTCCGTCACAGGCGGGTCTCCAGGTCGGGGAATCCGAGGTGCTTGCGGGCGAGCATCATCTGCTCGTAGTTCACGAACCACAGCTTGCGGTCGTCGCGCGGGGCGGGGAGGCGACGCATGATCTCGATCGCCTTCTCCAGATCAGGCTCGACGGCGGTGATCGGCACGCCGGCGTAGACGAGTCGCAGCGCGACCTGCCAGGCCTTCTCACCCGTGACGACGTCGACGTGGTCGAGCGAGTCGAAGTTCACGTCGTAGATCCACGAGATGTCCGGAGTTCCCTCGTCGAGGGCGAACATCACCTGCTCGGGCGGCGTGGTCAGCGAGTCGAGGTTCAGCTGGAGGCTGGGGCCGTTCTTGAACATGATGAACTCGACCGACTCGTCGCCGAACGGGATCACCTCGCCGCGACCGTAAGCCGGCCGCATGTTCGAGAACGCGTCGACCACCTTCGACGGGTCGAAGTCGGCAGCCATCACCAGCTTCGCGGTGGCGGATGCCGCTGCGGCATCGATCGCATAGTGCAGTCCGCGCGCGGGCAGCTCGACGCTCAGTACCTCGCCTGCCGAGCCGGATCCGCTCACGGCGATGGTCGCCTCACGCCCCGCGAACGAACGCACCTCTGACAGCGCGGACGGACGGGATGCGTTCTCTCCGTCGCGGAAGTCGGGCGCGTTCAACAGGCCGTGCTTGCTCGCGGCGAGCACCGCATCCGACACTCCGAAGTACGAGACGGCCGGCACGGATCTCGATCCGAGGCGCTCCTTCACACGGCTGAGCAGCGGGTCCTCGCGGTTCGTCACGATGTGCGCCGTAGCCAGGACGGAGGCATCCAGCATCATGTCGGCCACGCGCTCGGTCTCATAGAACCGGTAGAGCTGGTCGACCTGGCAGTTCAGCATCAGCACGGTGCGCGGGCTGAGCAGCTTCGCCAGGTCGACGGCGAAGGCCTCGTCGACCTCCAGCACTGCGACGTCGGCGGGCAGTTTGCCGGACAGCGTCACCTCCGAGAGCATCGCCGAGGCGATGCCCTGCGGGAGGTTGGCGCCACTCGGATTCGTGAACACACGCAGGCCGTGTGCGCGCAGCAGCTCCGACACCATGTGCGTCGTGGTCGACTTGCCGTTCGAGCCGAGAACGAACACGACTCCGTGGCTCCACTGCGCTGAGACGTCCTCGATGAACCGAGGCCAGACCTTGCGCACGAGATAGCCGGGGAAGGCCGACCCTCCCCCTCTGAGCCGTGTGGCGAACCGCGCGAGGCGGCCGAGCAGGATCGCGAAGAAACGCCGCACGCGCCGGCCTACTCGAGGTAGTCGCGGAGCGACTGCGAGCGGGACGGATGACGCAGCTTGGCCATCGTCTTGGACTCGATCTGGCGGATGCGCTCCCGGGTGACCCCGAACGTGTCGCCGATCTGGTCGAGCGTCTTGGGCATGCCGTCACCGAGCCCGAAGCGCATGCGGATCACACCAGCCTCGCGCTCGGACAGGGAGTCGAGCAGGCTCTCCAGCTGCTTCTGCAGCATCGTGAAGCCCACCGCGTCGGCCGGAACGACCGCCTCGGTGTCCTCGATCAGGTCGCCGAATTCGCTGTCGCCGTCCTCGCCGAGAGGCGTGTGCAGCGAGATCGGCTCGCGGCCGTACTTCTGCACCTCGATGACCTTCTCAGGGGTCATGTCGAGCTCCTTGGAGAGCTCCTCAGGCGTGGGTTCGCGACCCAGATCCTGCAGCATCTGCCGCTGCACGCGGGCCAGCTTGTTGATGACCTCGACCATGTGCACCGGGATGCGGATGGTGCGCGCCTGGTCGGCCATCGCACGTGTGATGGCCTGGCGGATCCACCACGTGGCGTAGGTGGAGAACTTGAAGCCCTTCGTGTAGTCGAACTTCTCGACGGCACGGATCAGGCCCAGGTTGCCTTCCTGGATGAGATCGAGGAACTGCATGCCGCGACCGGTGTACCGCTTGGCGAGGGAGACAACGAGGCGCAGGTTGGCGCCGAGGAGGTGGCTCTTCGCGCGCTGGCCGTCGCGGGCGACCCAGCCGAGGTCGCGTCCCAACTGGGACCGCTTCTCCTGGTCGGTCATGGCGCCGAGCTTCTCCTCGGCGAACAGTCCGGCCTCGATGCGCATAGCGAGCTCGACCTCTTCAGCCGCGTTCAGCAGCGGGACCTTTCCGATCTGCTTCAGGTAGTCCTTGACCGGATCCGCCGTCGCGCCCGTGATCTGCGTCGAGTAGACGGGGACGTCGTCCTCTTCGTCGACTGCACGGAGAACGATGGCGCCGGTGGGCAGCGGTTCGCTGGGCTGCGCCGCGTCGCTGTCGGAGTCGTCAGTCGACTTCGTGGTGGTCGTGTCGCCTGCGTCGGACGAATCGTCACCGGACTCGGTGTCCTCTGACGCGTCGACAGCCTCGAGGTCGCCCGATTCGGCGTCCTCGAGCTCTTCCTCGTCGAGCTCTTCCTCGTCGTCCGACTTCGTCGGAGATGCCTTGCGGGATGCCTTGGCCGGCGAAGCCTTCGAGCTCGCCTTCGCCTTGCTCGCAGCCGGCTTGGCGGCCGTCTTCGCGGTCGACTTCGCTGCTGTCGTCTTCGACGCGGCGCGTGCCGGCGCCTTCTTCGCGGCAGCGGTCGTGGGCTCCTCTACGGTGGGGGCGTCAGCCGTTTTGGTTGCCATGGAGTTCACCTTCCAGCCTCCCGATTCACACGCGCAGCGGTGAGGATCGCGGGGGTTCGGGTCGCTTGCGGACACTATGAGGACCCATGTCAAGTCCGGAAGCTGGTAGCGCGGCCCGGGATGGCCACTGGCCGATCCGCGAACGCCGTACTGTTCCGAAGGTGAACGGGTCCAATCATCGATTATTGCACGGTTCGGACGCCGGCCACGCAGTGCCGCTCAATGGCGGCTCCGGTTCCACCGTGCAACTACTGCAACCCAGAGCGGACCCACTTCTATTCCCTCGTCGTCGAGAAGGCGCTTGCGGGTCCGCTTGCGTGCGCCGACGAGGAAGATCACTCCGACACCAACGACCAGGTATTGCACGGTGAACGCGATCTTGAACCCGTCGACCGTGTAGAGGCCGGTGGATGCCAGATGGCTGTGCCAGTCGAGCAGAACGCCCATCAGGTAGATCATCAGGAAGCTCGCAGCGAATCCTCCGACATTGACGAAACCGTTCGCGGATCCGAGCGCGTGCATCGGGTTCGATGTGCGCGCGAAGTCGAATCCGATCAACGAGCCGGGACCTCCCGCTCCGATCACCACGAGCAGGAGCACGACGAGCCACACCGGCGGCGATCCCGGCCAGAGGAGCATCAACGTCCAGACGACGGCCATCGCGATCACGATCGTGAGCACGATGTTGCTCCTGCGCAGGGGGAACCGTGCCGTGAGGATGCCGAGCAGGGGCCCGACCACCAGCGCGGCGCCGACGATGATCGTCAGCATCCAGGACGCCTCAGTCGGGCTGTAGCCCAGCGCGAACACCATGAACGGGAATCCCCACATCAAGGCGAACATGGTGCCGGAGGACTGCGTGACGAAGTGGGACCAGAACCCCAGCTGGGTGCCGGGGCGCACGATTGCGATGCCGAGCTGACGGAACGACTGACGCCAGGTCGCGGGCCGCTCCCCCTCGTCCGAGCCTTCTGGACCGTTGCGCACCGCCACCAGGATCGCGACGAAGGCGACGATGGCGACGCCGGCCGCCGAGAGGAACGCCACGGTCCATCCCGACTGGTGCAGCAGAAGCGCGAACGGCACGGCCGAGAGCACCTGGCCGAGCTGGCCGATGTTGCCAACCCACTGCGACAGCTGAGGCACTTGGCGCCCGGAGAACCACGAGTTCACCAAGCGGATGAGCGAGGTGAAGATCATCGCGTCGCCTGCGCCCACCAGGATGCGGCCGAGCACGGCGATGCCGATGACGCTCGAGAACGCGACGGTCGTCTGTCCGACGGCCATCAGCGCCGTGCCGGTCAGCATGAGGGCGCGTGGTCCGACGCGGTCGATGAGCACCCCGACCGGGATCTGCATGCCGGCGTAGACGACAAGCTGGAGCACCGCGAGGGTGGACAGCAGCGAGGCCGTCGAGTGGAAGCGTTCGGTTGCGGACACGCCGGCGACGCCGATGGTCGATCGCTCCATCACGGCGACGAGGTATCCGAACACGCCCGCGGTGAAGATCAGCCACGAACGTACGGAATTCACTCCTCTACGTTACGTGCGGATTCCAGGGGTCCCCGACGCCTCGTCCCCACAGCTTTCGGCGTGCACTCGCCGTCGCGGCACAGAGCCGCCGCCGGATGCGCCTGTGCCTATCGGCCGGACGCGTCCTCGTCGCCCTTGCGGCGATAGGCCAGGAAGTTCTCGAGCTCCGCTGCGATCTCGTCGGCCGACGGCAACGCCCCATCGAGGTGGGTCAGCGGCGACTTCACGGGGCTGTCCTGCATGTATGCATCGTGACGCTGTTCGAGTGCGCCAACGAGGCGTTCGAGCTCCGGATTGCCCGCGACCTGCTCGTCGATGTTCGCGATGAACTCGCGGTCCTCTTCGCGCAGCTTGTCCGTCGGGAAGATCAGACCCGTCACCGTGCTGATGCTCTCGATCGCGGTCACCGCCGCAGCCGGGTACTCGGTGTCTCCCAGGTAATGGGGAACGAGCAGCACGAATCCGATGGTGGAGGCGCCGACCTCCTGCAGGCGGTACTCCACGAGATGCATCGCCGTCGCGGGCGCCTGAGTGGTGGGACGCCACACCGACATCGAGTCGGCGAGGCCGTCGCGGTTGCCGCTCACGGTGACGCCGATCGGCCGTGTGTGCGGCACGGGCATCGGGATGCTGTGCACCCAGATCGTGGACCGCACCTTGAGCAGGGACACCAGGTCGAGAACAGCGGTCGAGAACCGCTCCCACTGGAAGTCGGGCTCGTATCCGGTGAGCAGGAGGAACTGCTGCCCGAGCTCGTCGCGCATCAGATAGAGGCTCAGCTGGGCGGGACGGTAGTCGGTGAGGTGGTCCTGATCGAACGTGATGATCGGACGCCGCGCGCGGTAGTCGAGCAGCGCATCCGAGTCGAACCGAACGATCTCCTCGTTGTCCATCGTCTCCAGCAGATACGTGCTCAACTGCGAGACGGCTGCGCCTGCGTCGGCGAATCCGGTCAGACCAGCGACGAGGTACAGGCCGGTCGGCACACCGTCCAGTGCCGACCGAACGTCGTAGAGCTCGCGAGGATCCTGCATGAAAACCATGCTAGCCAGCGGTCCCCGGCGCTCTGGGAGGCTGGAGCAAGCCCTCAGCGAACAGCCCGTGCGCCGTAGCATCCTCGATATGGCTTCTCCCTCTCTTGCCCTCGCCTCCACTCGTCCCGACCCGGCGTCTGGCGACGTCCTCGTTCTCTTCGTGCGCTCAGGAAGCGATGCGCCGACCGTGCTCGGCCGTGATGTCGCGACTGATCTGCTCGCGCAGGTGAAGTCGACGGGAGCTGCTGACCAGGTGATCCGGATGCCCGCCGGCGTCGTCGACGACCTGCCCGTCGTGCTCGCCGGCGTCGGACCGGCCGCCACCACCGCGGCGCTCCGAGCGGCGGCGGGTGCCGCGGCACGCTCGGCAGCAGGAGACGGACGCCTCATCCTCGATCCCAGTGCGGAGACGGATGCGCAGCTCACGGCGGTTCTGGAAGGCGCCGCCATCGGTGCATACGCCTTTCACGGTCGTTCGAAGCGCGGTGGCGATCGAGCCCCTGTCGCCGAAATCGTCGTTATCGGTTCGTCGGACGCCGCCGTGCAACTCGTCGACCGCGCACGAGTGCTTGCGGACGCCGTCTTCCTCACGCGCGATCTCGCGAACACCCCGCCGTCGGAGCAGGGACCGCAGGACCTCGCGGAAGCGGCCGTCGCCGCGGCCGCCGACCTCCCCATTGCGGTGACGGTCTGGGACGAAGAGGCGCTGGCGGCCGATGGATTCGGCGGAATACTGGGCGTCGGCAGCGGATCCGCTCGCCCGCCGAGGCTGGTCCGCCTGGACTACGCGCCTGCCGAAGCCGGTGCTCATGTCGCGCTCGTCGGCAAGGGCATCACGTTCGACTCCGGCGGCCTCTCGCTCAAGCCGCCGGTGTCGATGGTCGGCATGAAATACGACATGGTGGGTGCGGCATCCGTTCTCGCGGCCGTCGTGGCCATCGCCCGTCTGGGCCTTCCCGTGCACGTCACCGGATGGATGTGCATCGCCGAGAACCTGCCCTCCGGTTCCGCCATCCGTCCGAACGACGTGCTCACGATCAAGGGCGGCACACGCGTCGAGGTCCTGAACACCGACGCGGAGGGACGGCTCGTGCTGGCTGACGGGCTGCAGGCGGCGTCGGACGAGCATCCGGACGTCGTGATCGACATCGCGACGCTCACCGGAGCCCAGATCGTCGCACTGGGCACGAGGTATTCAGCCGTCATGGGCGACGACGAGGTGGTGACCCGCATCAGGGACGCCGCCGCACGCGCCGACGAGCTCGTCTGGCCGATGCCGCTGCCTGCGGAGCTGCGCGCCACACTGGCATCCGAGGTCGCCGACCTCACGAACGCCACGCCGGGCAACACGGCGGGAGGGATGCTTTTGGCCGGCGTCTTTCTGCGCGAGTTCGTGGGCAAGGCATCCGACGACGCTGGCGCAGGAACCGTGCCGTGGGCGCACTTGGACATCGCCGGATCCGCACAGAACTTCGGATCACCGCACGGCTACACGCCGAAGGGGGCGACCGGAGTTCTGGTGCGAACGCTGGTCGCCGTGGCCGAGGACTTCATAGCCCAGTAGTAGGGTCGTATGGGCAGGAATCGCCTGCCGACTGACGGCCGCCTGCAGCCGAAGACCGATCGCTCGCAGACGGTGACGTCCACCATCCCGACCCGAGGAGTGAATGGGTGTCTGAGCAGAACTTCGACATCGTGGTTCTGGGCGGCGGGAGCGGAGGCTACGCAGCGGCATTGCGCGCAAGCGAGCTCGGCTTCTCTGTTGCCCTTATCGAGAAGGACAAGGTCGGAGGGACCTGCCTGCATCGCGGATGCATCCCGACGAAGGCGCTCCTGCATGCAGCCGAAGTCGCCGACTACTCGCGCGAATCGTCGAAGTTCGGCGTGACCACCTCGTTCGAGGGCATCGACATCGCCGGAGTCACCACGTATCGCGAAGGCATCGTCGCGAAGAAGTACAAGGGCCTTCAGGGCCTGGTCAAGGCACGCGGCATCACAACCGTCGAGGGCGAGGGCCGTCTCGTCGCGCCGAAGACCGTGCGGGTGGGCGACGTCGACTACGTCGGCAAGAACATCGTGCTCGCGACCGGCTCGTACTCGCGTTCGCTGCCAGGGCTGGAGATCGGCGGCCGCGTCATAACCAGCGAGCAGGCTCTCGAGCTCGATTTCGTTCCGAAGAAGGTCGCCGTCCTCGGCGGCGGTGTCATCGGCGTCGAGTTCGCCAGTGTGTGGAAGTCGTTCGGCGCCGAGGTCACCATCATCGAGGCGCTCCCCCATCTCGTTCCCAACGAGGACGAGTCGATCAGCAAGTCCCTCGAGCGCGCTTTCCGTCGCCGCGGGATCGACTTCCGCCTCGGCATCCGCTTCCAGGGCGTGACGCAGAACGACGACGGCGTCGTTGTGACGCTGGAGAACGGTGACACCGTCGACGCCGAGCTGCTGCTCGTCGCGGTCGGCCGCGGACCCGTCACGGCCGGGCTCGGATACGAGGAAGCCGGCGTCACCGTCGACCGCGGATTCGTGATCACCGATGAGCGCCTCCACACCAGCGTGGAGGGCGTCTACGCCGTCGGCGACATCGTGCCCGGACTGCAGCTCGCGCACCGCGGATTCCAGCAGGGCATCTTCGTCGCGGAGGAGATCGCCGGCCTGTCGCCAATCGTCGTGTCGGATGTGAACATCCCCAAGGTCACGTACTGCGACCCGGAGGTCGCGTCGATCGGACTGAGCCAGGCGAAGGCCGAGGCGGAATACGGCGCAGAGAACGTGACGTCGTACGACTACAGCCTCGCAGGCAACGGCAAGAGCGAGATCATCGGCACCACGGGTTCGATCAAGGTCGTGCGCGTCAACGACGGACCGGTCGTCGGCATCCACATGATCGGTGCACGTGTCGGAGAGCTCATCGGAGAGGCGCAGCTCGCCGTGAACTGGGAGGCGTACCCCGAGGACATCGCGCCGTTCATCCACGCGCACCCCACCCAGAACGAGGCTCTCGGCGAGGCGTTCCTCTACCTCGCAGGCAAGCCGCTGCATGCGCTGTGACCACGGCGCCGGGCCGGGCACTGCAATAAGCTTTCGTATCGAATCGCATTCTTAAAGGAGACATAGTCATGAGCGAATCCGTCAGCCTCCCGGCACTCGGCGAGAGTGTCACGGAAGGCACGGTAACCCGCTGGCTGAAGCAGGTGGGCGACCGCGTCGAGGTCGACGAGCCGCTGCTCGAGGTATCGACCGACAAGGTGGACACGGAGATCCCGTCGCCTGTCGCCGGTGTCATCGAGCAGATCCTCGTGCAGGAGGACGAGACCGTCGAGGTCGGAACTCCGCTCGTGACGATCGGTGACGGCTCGGGCGCTGGTGCCGAGGCACCTGCCGCCGAGCCGCAGGCGGAAGCCGAGGCGCCCGCAGCTCCGGCCGAGCAGGCCGCCCCTGCGACTCAGGAAGCCCCTGCCGCCCAGGAAGCCCCTGCGTCCCAGGAGGCAGCGCCGGCGCAGCCGGTCGCTGCGGCTGAGCCCGCGCAGGCGCAGGTTTCACCGGCGGCCGAGGTTCCGTCCGCCGCCGCAGAGACTCCGGAGCAGGCGCCCGCGCCGGCTCAGGTGGAGCAGCCGCCTGCTGCGCCGGCTCCTGCTGCGCCGGCTCCTGCTGCGCCGGCTCAGGTGGAGCAGCCGCCTGCTGCGCCGGCTCCTGCTGCGCCGGCTCCTGCTGCGACCGCTCCTGCTGCGCCGGCTCCTGTTGCTTCGGCTCCGGCTGCCCCGGCCCCCGTTGCTTCGGCTCCTGCTGCCCCTGCCCCGGCGCCCGCAGCCCAGGCGCCTGCTGCTTCCGGATCCCATGCGGGATCCGGCTACGTCACCCCGATCGTGCGCAAGCTCGCGAACGAGCAGGGCGTTGATCTCGCGGCCGTCACCGGCACGGGCGTCGGCGGGCGGATCCGCAAGCAGGACGTGCTGAGCGCGGGCACTGCGGCTCCTGCGGCAGTGGCTCCGGCCAGCACGAAGCTCGAGACGTCCCCACTGCGTGGAACCGTGCAGCCGATGTCCCGACTCCGCAAGGTCGTCGCCGACCGCGCCGTCGTGTCGCTGCAGAACTCCGCTCAGCTGACGACCGTCGTCGAGGTGGACGTCACCAAGGTGGCAGGGCTGCGCACCCGTGTGAAGGGCGAGTTCGAGAAGGCGGCCGGAACGAAGCTGTCGTTCCTTCCGTTCTTCACGCTGGCTGCCGCCGAGGCGCTGAAGGCGTACCCGGTGATCAACGCGACGGTCGACGGCGACAACATCGTCTATCCGGATCACGAGAACATCTCGATCGCCGTCGACACCGAACGCGGATTGCTGACCCCTGTGGTGCGGGACGCGAGCGGCCTGACGATCGCCCAGCTGTCGCAGCAGATCTCCGACCTCGCTCAGCGCACCCGTGACAACAAGCTGAAGCCGGATGAGCTCGCCGGAGGCACGTTCACCGTCACGAACACGGGATCCCGTGGCGCGCTGTTCGACACTCCCCTGGTGTTCCTCCCACAGGTCGCCATCCTCGGCACGGGCATCGTGACGAAGAAGCCCGTCGTCGTCCAGGCGGACGGCACGGACTCGATCGCCATCCGCTCGACCGTGTACCTCGCGCTTTCTTATGACCACCGCATCGTGGACGGGGCGGATGCCGCTCGGTTTCTCGTCGCGGTCAAGAACCGCCTCGAGGAAGCCGCGTTCGACAACGACCTCGGAATCTGACTCCGATCGCGTAACCCGCGCCATCAACGACGTCAGTCTTCGAAGAATGCACGAAGACGCCAGCCGGCTTCGGTCCTGATCACCAGGAGCGAAGCCGGCTTCGTCGTCTCCGCATCATCGGGCGCGACGGCGATGACGGATGTGGCTCCCATCGACTCGATCAGTGACAGCCGCGCCTCGGTCGGCGTGTCCGTTGGCCGGCCACCTCGAGCCATGAGTGCGATGTCCGCCTCGAGCAAGGGCGAGCCCTCCTGATCGACGTCGGCGAGACATCCGGATTCCGAGCGAGCGAAGCACGTGGACCGGCGCTTCAGGAGCGCGGCTGCAGCTTTCACGGGGTCGTCATCCGGCGAGGATTCGCGGGACGCCGATGCCGGCGGAGTGGACGTCGACGGCGAACCGGTGCGGGCAGACGTCGTCCCAGCGGATGTCCGTGCCGACGGCGTCGGCGCAGCGCGCGAGTCGGCCGTGCCTGCGGGCGCCATCGTCGGTGCGGACGTCTGTGCGTTGCCGGCCGGAGGCCCGGGCATGGCGAAGAGTGCGAGCGCTGTCAGCGCGGCAGCCGCACCGATCCCCACGACCACCGCCCGCCTTCGACCGTGCAGCAGACGGCGCAGCGGATCCGAGAGCACGGCGCCGATCCCCTGCTCCATCGCGGCGGCGACGAGATGCGATCCGTGTCGCCAAGCGGCCGATTCCCGGCCTTCAGCGCTCGTCGGCGCCGTGCTCTGGCGTCGTCGATCGACGCCGGGCACGACGGTTCGGTCGCCGGCCTCTGCGCTGCGGGCCCGGCCGGTGCTGACGGGTCCGGCTGGACCCAGCGCGAAGAGTGCCTCCTCGGCGTTCGCGATCGCCGTCCTCTCGCCGCTGTCCGCGGCCATCAGCGCTCGCAGTCCGCCCCGAACGTTCGCGATCGCCGCGTCGGTTGCTCCTTCGGACCCCACGACGACGGACTCGATGACGGTCGCAGCGGCCCCCCAGTCGGCCGACATCCGCTGGCCGGTGGAGCGGAGTGCTCCGCCGAATCCGATCAGAACGGGACACCCTGCCGCATCGAACAGGATGTTCGTCGCCGTCACCGCACCGTGCGTCCAGCCCGAGCGATGGACCGCGGCGACCGCTCGAACGATGGACACCCCGATCGTGACCGCTTCCGCCACGTCGATGAAGTCCCTGTCGCGCAGCCAGGACGCCAGGGAAGGGCCGTCGAGCCGTTCCAGTACGACGCACGACGGATGGTCGGCACCCACCGCGACATCCAGGATGCGCACCACATGCGGATCGTCGAGCGCCGAGAGGCACTCGACCTCGTGACATTCCTCCGCAGAGGCGTCGTCGAGAGCGGAATCGTCGGAGTTCCTGCGCATCTTGACGACGACCTGGCCGTCGTCGCCGGTTGCGAGATAGCAGACGCTGCGCGTGCCGGACCCGAGAGTACGGAGCAGGCGGTATCCGCCGACTTGAGTGCGCACTGTCGCCGGGGCCGATGCATCGCCAGCTGCAGGATGCGGATCGCGCCGCCGTGCGTGCCGCTGCGTGCGCGGTTGGGTGCGTCGTGACATGGACAGCAGGATTCCTGGTCCACCGGGCCGGATGCCCGTCAGGACCTCACTCTGTGCACCCAGGGCGCTGGTGGAACATGAGGACGACGAGACCCACGTAGACTTGCCGCCGTGATCGACTACGTCGACACGGGGCTAAGCGCCAACTCCGTGCCGTATCTCGTCGCCCTCGACCAGCAACGCGCTGTGCACGCTGCTGTCGTCGACGGGCGGGCGCCCGACACCGTCCTCCTCCTCGAGCACGAGTCCGTGTACACAGCGGGCAAGCGCACCGAACCCGACGAACGGCCTGCCGACGGCACGCCGGTGATCGATGTCGACCGTGGAGGCAAGATCACCTGGCACGGGCCGGGGCAGCTCGTGGGGTACCCGATACTCCGCCTGCCTGAACCCATCGACGTGGTCGGCTACGTGCGCCGTCTGGAGGGCATGTTGATCGACGTGCTCGCCGACCTGGGCGTCGACAGCCACCGGGTCGAGGGCCGCAGCGGTGTCTGGGTGTCGCAGGAGGGGCCGGACGCGAAGATCGCGGCCATCGGCATCCGCGTCGCCTCCGGTGTCACGATGCACGGGTTCGCGCTGAACTGCAGCAACGACCTCGCGCCCTATGACCGCATCGTCGCCTGCGGGATCCGCGACGCCGGTGTGACGACGATCTCCAGGGAGCTCGGCCGGACAGTAACTCCTCAGGATGCCGCGCCCGTCGTGCGGGCGCACTTCGACGCTGTGATCGGCGTCGTCGCATGACGGCCGCACCTGAGGGGCGCAGGATGCTGCGCCTCGAGGCACGCAACGCCGAGACGCCGATCGAGCGCAAGCCCGAGTGGATCAAGACGCGTGCTCGGATGGGTCCGGAATACACGCAGCTGCAGAACCTCGTGAAGTCCGAGCAACTCCACACGGTCTGCCAGGAGGCGGGCTGCCCCAACATCTACGAGTGCTGGGAGGACCGCGAGGCCACGTTTCTTATCGGCGGCAGCCAGTGCACCCGACGGTGCGACTTCTGCCAGATCGACACGGGGAGGCCTGCTGACTTCGACGCTGACGAGCCTCGGCGCGTCGGTGAGAGCGTCGCCACGATGGGCCTGCGCTACGCGACGGTCACGGGAGTCGCGCGCGACGACCTGCCTGACGAGGGCGCGTGGCTCTACGCGGAGACGATCAGGGAGATCCACCGCCAGGCACCGGGAACGGGTGTGGAGATCCTCGTTCCGGACTTCAGCGGACGGCCGGAGCACCTCGGGCAGGTGTTCGACGCGGCACCCGAGGTGTTCGCACACAACGTGGAGACCGTGCCGCGACTTTTCAAGCGCATCCGTCCCGCGTTCCGCTACGAGCGATCGCTCGACGTGATCACCCAGGGTCGCGACGCGGGAATGATCACGAAGTCGAACCTCATCCTTGGCATGGGCGAGGAGCGGCACGAGGTGAGCGAGGCGCTGGTGCATCTGCGGGACGCGGGGACCGACATCCTCACCATCACGCAATACCTGCGTCCGAGTCCACGGCACCTCCCGGTGGCACGGTGGGTGCGGCCGGAGGAGTTCGTCGAGTTCAAGGAGGAGGCCGAGGCACTCGGATTCCTCGGTGTGCTCGCCGGTCCCCTTGTGCGGTCGTCGTATCGCGCCGGGCGTCTGTGGGCTCAGTCGATGGCGGCGAAGGGCCGCGAGATCCCGGCTGCGATGCAAGCGTTGGCGGATGCCTCGCTCGGCTTCGCGCAGGCAGTCTGACGCGTCCGTGTCCGAAGCAAGTGCACCCGCATTTTCGCAGGTGTTGACCCGGTATTCTTTTCTCCATGGCACGTAAGGATTCGGCAGCGACGAAGGAACCCGGCCGCATCAAGCAGATGTGGCAGGTGTTCCAGATGACCCGTCGTTACGACGCACGGGCTCCCTGGTACATGCTCGGCACGCTCCTGCTCGGCGCCGTCATCGGCGTGGTGCTGGCACTGACGATCACGGGCGGCAACGTCTTCTCGATCGTGCTGTGGATCCTGGCGGGCGTGCTCGCCGGAGCCCTCGGCGGGATCCTCGTCCTCGGCCGTCGTGCGGAGCGAGCCGCCTATTCGCAGATCGAGGGACAGCCCGGTGCTGTCGGCGCCGTGCTGCGCAGTTCGCTGAAGCGTTCGTGGCGCGGCAGCGAGATGCCGGTGGCAGTGAACGGTCGTACGCGTGATGCCGTGTACCGTGCGGTCGGCCGTGGCGGCATCGTCCTGATCGGCGAGGGGCCGCAGACGCGCACGCGCAAGATGGTCGACGACGAGAAGCGCAAGATCGCGCGCATCGTTCCGAACGTGCCGATCAACGTGTTCTCCGTCGGTCCCGATGCGGATGCCGTTCCCCTGCACAAGCTCGCCGGTCGGATGGCCAAGATCAAGGTCGCGCTGACGAAGCCCGAGGTGCTCGCGGTGGACAACCGGTTGAACTCGCTCGGCACGCAGATGCCGATCCCGAAGGGTGTCGACCCGCTGAAGGTTCGTCCGCAGCGGGCTCGCTGAAGAAATCTGAGCGGATGTGCGGCGGTCGAATCGACCGCCGCACATCCCATTTCGGGCCGGAAGGCTCAGGTGCGGATCAGCACCGTTCCCGCGACCTTGTCGTGGAATCCGCGCTGATCGGAGTCCCACACGATCGCCGGAATGACAACGCACAGCAGAACGGTGCGCACCAGCGGACGCCACAGACCCGCCCACTTGCCGTTCAGCGCGACCAGGCGAAGCCCGACGAGGCGGTGTCCGATGCTCCCCCCGATCGTCGGGATGAAGACGTACTGGAGCAGGGCGAAGATGCCGAGGGTCGCCCAGCTGTCGTAGTGCGCGAATGCGAGGGAGAGCAACGATGCGATCGCCCAGTCGATGACGAGTCCGAGGATGCGTCGCCCGGCTCGTCCAACCGAGCTCGGACCGCTCTCGGGAAGCCCGAGGCGCTCCCCTGGATAGTGACTGGGGGCGAGGTCACCGAAACGGCGCGGCGGCGTGGAGCTGGACACCGGGCGAGTCTATCCGCGCACCACGAGAGACTCCGCCGTTCATGGTCATCGACCATGCGGACGAGTTCGCCGATGCACCTGCTCGAGCGGCATGGATCGGCAGCCTCCACGTAACATCCCGGAAACAATCGCGATACGGTGGGGAAACCGCTGGCACCTAGCCTTGCAGCGGCTGCTCGCGCAGTCCGACCCGCCTCCCGACACTCGCTTGGAGATTCCGCATGTTCAGTGATTCTTCCGAGGTGCTCAAGTTCATCAAGGACACGGACGTCAAGTTCCTCGACATCCGTTTCACCGATCTTCCCGGTGTGCAGCAGCACTTCAACATTCCCGCCTCCACTGTCGATGAGGAGTTCTTCTCCGTCGGGCAGCTTTTCGACGGCTCGTCGATTCGCGGATTCGCGTCGATCCACGAGTCCGACATGCAGCTGATCCCCGACGTGACGACGGCGTACATCGACCCGTTCCGCGCCGAGCGCACGCTGATCATGGTGTTCGACATCTTCAACCCGCGCAACGGCGAGGTGTACGGCAAGGATCCGCGCCAGGTCGCCAAGAAGGCGGAGAAGTACCTTGCTTCCACCGGTATCGCCGACACCGCGTTCTTCGCCCCAGAGGCCGAGTTCTACATCTTCGACGATGTGCGCTACGAAGTGAAGCAGAACGGCGCCTTCCACATCGTGGACTCCGAAGAGGCGGCCTGGAACTCCGGTCGCACCGAAGAGGGCGGCAACCTGGGCAACAAGACCCCGTACAAGGGCGGCTACTTCCCCGTGTCCCCTGTCGACAAGACGGCGGATCTGCGGGACGACATCTCACTCAAGCTGATCGACGCCGGCCTCGAACTCGAGCGTGCGCACCACGAGGTGGGCACCGGCGGACAGCAGGAGATCAACTACCGCTTCGACACGATGGTGCACGCGGCGGACGACATCCTGAAGTTCAAGTACATCGTCAAGAACACCGCGGAGCAGTGGGGCAAGACCGCCACGTTCATGCCGAAGCCGCTGTTCGGCGACAACGGCTCAGGCATGCACACGCACCAGTCGCTGTGGAACGAAGGCAAGCCGTTGTTCTACGACGAGGCCGGCTACGGAGGTCTGTCGGACCTCGCGCGCTGGTACATCGGCGGCATCCTGAAGCACGCTCCGGCGCTGCTCGCCTTCACGAACCCGACGGTCAACTCCTACCACCGTCTGGTCCCGGGCTTCGAGGCTCCGGTCAACCTGGTGTACTCGGCCGGCAACCGTTCCGCGGCCATCCGCATCCCGATCACGGGTACGAACCCGAAGGCCAAGCGCATCGAGTTCCGCGCCCCCGACGCTTCGGGCAACCCGTACCTCGCGTTCGCTGCTCAGCTGATGGCCGGCATCGACGGCATCCGCAATCGCATCGAGCCGCACGAGCCGGTCGACAAGGACCTCTACGAGCTCCCGCCCGAGGAGGCGAAGTCGATCCCGCAGGTTCCGGGAACGCTCGACGCCGTGCTGGACGCTCTCGAGGCCGACCACGACTTCCTCACCGCAGGCAACGTGTTCACCCCGGAGCTCATCGAGACCTGGATCGATTACAAGCGCGAGAAGGAGATCAAGCCCCTCGCGCAGCGTCCGCACCCGTTCGAGTTCGAGCTCTACTACGGCGTGTAGCTAGATCACTGGGCAGAAGCGGCGCTAGTCCGCACTGAGTCCGCACGAGCAGCGAGAACATCCGCGACCGCTGCTCGTGCGGACTCGTCTTTGTCGGGCCACATGTGGCCGTACGTGTCGAGCGTCGTCTTCGCGGACGCATGCCGAAGCCGCGCCTGCACCGTCTTGATGTCGAGACCTGCCGCGATCAAGAGCGACGCGAAGTAGTGCCGAAGGTCGTGGATCCGGAACCCGTCTGGAAGACCTTCGACGGTCTTGCGAGCACGGATCCAGTGCGTCTCGATCGTGTACGGCGCGATCGGCCGGCCGATCTCGGACACGACGAGCGTGCTACTCCCCCACTCCGCCGGTATCCGATTCAGCATCAGTGCGAGCTCGTGTGGAATCGGGATCGGATTCTTCGACTCCTCCGTCTTGAGCGGCTCGGACGGGTACTGAATCGATGGCGTGATGATGCCGCGCATGAAATCCACGTCGGACACGCGAAGCGCGGCGATCTCAGCCACCCTCAGCCCAGCGAACGCGCCGAGCAGCACGACCGGCCGCAGCCCGTCTGGCATCGCGTCATACAGGGCCCACACCTGCTCGGTCGTCGCAACGTAGGGCCGCTGCTTGCCAGCCGGCGGAGACGTGCGTCGCGATGTCGGTGACTTCACGACGAGACCGTCGTGCACGGCATCCGTGAACAGCTGCGACAGCCTGGCGTGGATTGCGTAGACGTACGACGGCGCACGCCCTTCGCTTTGCAGTTCAGCCATCCACGACCGGATCTCCGATGGTCGGATCGACGAAAGCTTCCGGGCGCCGAACTTCGCCCGAATCAGCTTGATATGCGTGCGCGCCTGCCGGTAGGTCGATGGCCGCTTCGTGGCGTAGCCCTCGAGCCACGCATCGCACCACTCGCCTATCGTCGTTGCCGCTCGTCCTGGACTGATCCATGTCCCAGAGTCGATCTTCGCGAGCTCGGTGCGCTCCCACTCCTGGGCCGCATGCTTCGTGGCAAAGTGCTTCGCATGCTCGCGCCCGTCGGCATCCCTGTACCGGGCGCGCCACTTCCCGTCAGGACGACGCTTGATGCTCATCGCTCACTCGTCGATCTTGAAGTTCGTCAGATCGACACCAAGGTCTTCGAGCTTCTGTGCGACGGACTCCAGTTCCGCCTGCCGCTCGGCGAGAACGTCACCGCGCTCCGGATCCTCCTGCACCTTCTGCGCAAGGCTGTCGACCTCGTCGGTCAAGATGTCATGCTCCTTCAAGAGTCGCAGCATCGTACGGGCGAGGGTGAATGATGCAGCAACCGAGTTCGCTTTCGCCATTGCTGGGTCGGGTCGGTCGCGGTCTCCTCTGAATGGTGATGGCCAATACGTGATCCATTCAGCGAGGGCGCCAGCTCGCAAGTTCGCGACGGTCCCCTTCTGTCGGCCGTCGATTACTCGTACCCATCGCATAGGTTCCTCAACCGGCACCATGAGGACGACCGGCGGAACCTGGAGAGCGTACGCAATCGCCAGGATCTGATCGACCGTGACGTCCTTCTTTGACCCGCGCTCGATATTGGCGATCATCACCCGCGAGAGCTGCCCCCCGAGCGCGTCGCTTAGTTGCTGGGCGCTCATCCCGGCGAGCCTGCGGTATCGGGCCAAGCGTTTTCCAAGGCCATCCGATGGGTTCACACTCATGCGGACATGTTAGCCCCTAGTTGCTTCTGTTCGACAGCGCGTGTTATTGTTTCGCGCGTGAACAACTTGGTGCTCACGCGAACAATGAGGAGATGAGATGTCGAAGGGCAGGTTGCTGTTGGTCCCAGAGATCGCGGAGCGCATCAGACGTTCGGATCAGGCGACGAGGTGGCTTATTCACACAGGCGCGCTCGCGCCCACGGCTGTCGTCGGTGGCCGGCGTGTCATGGCTGAGGATGACCTCGAGGCGTGGATCGACGCTCAGTTCGCCAAGGAGTCCGCGTGAAGGATCCGACAGCTAAGGCAGCAGAACGGAACATCGAGTCTGCGGGCCTGAAGCACGCGCTGATCCTGTCGATGTCGCAAGGCCCGGTACGGATCCGCATCAGCACTGACGTCGCACGGACGTTGTCGAGCTTGCTCGTGATCCGTGCTGACGAAAACCGCGAACCCTTCGCGGTCGCACTCAAAGAAGAAGCGGCCGACCTGTTGCAGCAGGGCGACCGCGAGAAGTCAGAAACCCCCTACAAGGAGAACTAACCCGTGAACACCCTAAACCCGATCGACGCCCAGATGTACACCGAGTGGCGCGAAAGCATCCTCCGCCAACGCGCCGCGATGCCGCCTCTGACCGAGGATGACCCACGCTGGCTCGCCTACGCCGACTTTCCGGCATGGCGCGAGAACGGCTACACCACCGTCGACGAGGTGATTACTCGTCTCAAGAAGATCGAGGGTGCAAGCAGGTTCCGGATCACTAACCGGAGCCATCTCGACCTGATCTTCATGCACACCGCGGAGATCCCCGACCCGCCGCTCCCCCAGCCGTCCTGGGCGATCACCACGGAGACCAGGATGTGCGCGAACGCCCGCCACGTACAAGTCGTGTATGACGGCGAAGTTACCCAGCTCGGCGAGTGGTGCGCGAAGGTGCAGCAAGTCGTAGAGCACGATCTGAAGACCGGACGCATCGCGGAACGCGCCACCGTCGTCCGGTATGGCGAGCAGTACCGCAACGGCGAGATCGGCTGGAACCACACCCTCACCGGCCAAGACGCGGAACGGATCGGTGCGATCTTGCTGAAGACCGTGGCCGCGGCCACGGAGCTTGGGGCAAAGCTCTGATGCCGACCGACACGCCTTACACGCCGCTCGACAGCCTCAAGGAGGTCGTCAATCAGGTGGTCGGCTTGCTCGAGCACATCAGCGACTATCTCAGCGGTAACGACAAACTCGACGATGAGGATGAGACCTTCGAGATCATCGATTCCGCTCGCTATGAGCTGACCATGGCTCTCGCTCGACACGTCGGCGGCATCACATGGGATGAGTACCCGAGGTACACGGAAGGCGCCAGGCGCGCTTCACTCACATTCGACGACGGGACAGCTGTTGTGCAGCCCGTAGAGCTGCGCAAGGGTGTCACCAGTCTGTGGAGGCCGCGTCGCGACGGGACGCTCGACAAGTTTGTGTCGACGATCGTTGGGTCGCTCCAAGGAGTCTCGTCGCCCGAGGACAGAAGAGGTCTGGAAGGCATAGCCGAGGTCTATCTGCAGATGATCCCGACGTCGGACCACGTACATGACGGCTTATACGTGCGCCTGGCCGCGAAGTATGGGGTCCCGGTCGGCCGGATCAGCAACCTTTCCGGCCTCGCTCCGTCCGTCGTCATCACTTTCCTGGAAGCGAGCGACTGAGACGTGATCGGCCAGTACGAGTCAAGGACAGCCGCGACGGAGCAGTCGCGGCTGTCCTTGGGCAGGGGCGAATAGTGGCTAGGGACAGAGCGAACATTCGCGTCGACATGTGGGCAGACGAGGACTGGAGGAACCTCAGCCAAGGAGCTCAACACCTCTATCTGCTGTTGCTGACCCACTCCACATTGAACTATGCAGGCGTCGCCGAATGGCGGCCGCGACGCCTCGCAGCGATGACCGCCGGCAAGACAGCAGACGATATCAAGCACGACGCCGCGGAGCTCGCCGCCGGATTGTTCATTGTGGTCGACGAGGAGACCGAGGAGGTCCTGGTTCGGTCGTTCGTGAAGCATGACGGCCTGATGAAGCAGCCGCGGCTTGTCGTTTCGATGACCCTGGCCTTCGCGTCTGTGGCGTCGTCGCGGATCCGCCAGGTGATCGCGTTCGAGGTGCAGAAGCTCCGTGAGAAGCAGCCCGACTTGCGAGCGTGGGATGTCGCACAGGCCCAAACCGTGCTTGCGTTTTCGGGTAGGTCAGCAGCAGAGTTTGCCCTCGGGTTTGCCCATGGGTTTACCCCAAACGTTGACCAAGACTTAGGGTTGCGCACTACTACAGCTACAGCTACTAAGAACAAATCTTCTTCGTCGGAAGTCGCTGACGCGACTCCGCGACCCGAGGTTTTGGAACTGCTGGATCTCCTCGATGCTGAGATCGAGCGCAACGGAGGCAAGAAGCCTTCACGAACGAAGAAGAACGTCGACGCTGCTCGTCTCCTGCTCGATCGTGATCAGCACACGGTGGAGCAGGTGGCCGCAGCCATTCGGTGGGCTCAGGGTGACGAGTTCTGGCGTTCGAACATATTGTCGATGTCGAAGCTTCGCGAAAAGTACGACCAGTTGCGGCTTGCAGCGAAGCGGAAGCCCGGAGTTCCGACTCCAACGGCCGTCAAGCAACCACCGGCGGTAACTGTGGATGAGTCTCGGCGGCGTCGCGAGGAAGCTGCCGAGCGTGCGCGTCTCGCAACGCCGGACTTCCTGAAGGGTGCCGCTCATGTCGCTTGACCCGGAGCTGCTCCTCATCGGTGGTTGCCTCCTCAACGAGCAGGCGCTCGGCGACGTCACGGTCACAGGAGATGACTTCGAGAATGCGATCTACGCGAACATCTTCGACCGGATCCTCGAGCGCTGGTCGAAGCGGCTCGGCGTCACGCAGGCTCTCCTCGCCGAGGACTTCCCCGATCATTCGGCGACGATCTGGAACTCGACGAACGCGTACACCGACGCAGTGCGAGTCATCGAGAACAACCGGGCGGTGCGCGAACGTGCCACGCGCCGAAAGCTCCGCGAAGCGGCGGCCAGGATCATCGAGTGGTCCAACACGATGCCAGTCGAAGACCTCGTCGACACGGCGCGGCGCGAGGTCGACGACGCCGCATCCATGCGCGACCAACGCGTCACGTCGATGCTCGACGACGCCGAAGACGTGATCAACAGGCACCGTGCTGGTGTGACATTGATGCCGTCCCCGTGGCGCTCGCTGAACGCGGAAATCACAGGATTCGGCGCTGGTCGCGTGTACGTCATCGGTGCTCGGCCGAGCGTGGGGAAGTCCGCGATCGCTTCTCAGATCGCGTACGAACTGGCCGGCCACGGTGCAGTCATCTTCGCGACGATGGAAATGGACCGGGGTGAGGTCTACTCGAGGATTCTCGCCCAGCAGGCTCAGCTCCCCTATGGGCAGACCATTTCAGCCGAGTGGGCGGTCGCTCGGGAGCGAGCGTGGATGGCGAGCTCAAGGCGCGACATACGAGTGCTGGACTCCGGCACTCAGACAGTGGCATCGATTCGCGCGGCTACCCGCTCCGTGATTCGCGAAACGCATGTCGCCGCGGTCATCATCGACTATCTGCACCTGTTGTCCACGCCGCGGTCGGAGAACGAGACAACACGGATCGCGGACATCACGCGCGGGCTGAAGCAATTCGCGATGGACCTGCAAGTGCCGGTGATCGCACTGTCCCAGCTGAACAGACAAGGGGACGGCAGGCCGTCCCTGGCGCACCTTCGCGGGTCAGGCGCGATCGAACAGGACGGCGACGTCGCGATCTTCCTGTACAAGGAGGACGACACGGACGGCAATCCAATCCCAGGCGACCTCCACCTGTATGTGGCGAAAAACCGCCAGGGCCCATCACATCAGGACATCCGGCTCTGGTGGCAGGGCGAGTTCGTTCGGGCAGTGGAGCGTGACTCGTGAACGAGTGGCCGCCCGGCATCCCGGCGGATCCCCGTGACCCAGGCTCACCGACGATCGCCGCCGGCGCACGGGCCTGGGGACCGGGAGAAGCAACCGCAACGTGGTGGCTGGAACACACGAGCAATGAGCAGCCCGCAGCGTGACCAACACCAAGCCCGAGAGAGGACCAACCGGCGTCATGAGCTATCTCGAATGCATCACCAACGAACTCGAGGGAGTCCGATCCTGCACCGTCAAGGATGAGCATCGAGACAACTGCCAGTACGAGCAGTGCGGCGGATGCTTACCTCAGCCTTCCCGGGTTGGGCTGCTCTGTCTCCGTTGCTGGCGTCGCCTCGAAGTGACACTCGCGGAGTGGTACCTCGCGGAGAATGTCATCGCCTCCCATACGACGCTAATCAGTCACGACAACGCGGGCGTGCACGGCCACCAGGATGGGTACGTCAACCTGCCGATGACAACCCTCGCGGTTGACGAAGTGCGGTCATACCTTCGTGGTGCCCCCGCGGAGGCCGAAGCGTGGGTGTCATCGACGTCCGGAGCGACGAACGCTGTCCGTTTCAGCATTTGCGCCGAGCGTGCGCTTAGGGCATTTCCCATCCAAGAGCGAGAGCGTCCCTTGCGTCGCATGCGTTGCCCGAACCCAGTCCACGGCGCCTACCCGCCAATTGTGCAGTGGATCCCGCCCCAAGCATTCGCGGACCCCATCACAGTGAGATGCATCTGCGGTTGGGAACAGAGCGACCAGGACAAGATCGACGACATCTTGGCGATAGAGGCGATCCATTGAAACCCTGGCTCACCTTCCATGAGGCCGCCCTCATCACCGGACGATCCAAGCGCACGCTCCGACGGTGGGTCGCTGCGCATCTCGTGGTCATCCGCGAGGAGAACGACACAACGCTGCTCCTCGCCGCCGACGTCATTGCAGTCGAGGCCCAGAAGACCGGTTACCGAAGGCATCCGACTTTTGCCCGATCACCTGAGGGGCGCTAGGCGAACACGGCGCGCACATGCCGAGGATGCGACGAACGTCGTGTCGGGTGATCAGAACGCGCTGACCTTCGGCGGCAATTGCTCGCACCTTCTGCGAGAAGGACACTGGCGCAACGCGACGAGTACGGGCACGCTTCGTCATGGCACCCGAGGAATTCTGGGATGCCGCTGTCAGCGAGCGGCCGAACGCGTTCGCCGGGTCCGCGCTCGCGTTTCGGCCCGCTGCTGGCTTCTGGAGCAGACACGAAAGGCGGACAGCCCCAATGAAACCTCAATCGGCCGAGGAGACCGTCTCGACTTCACTCGAGGTTGTCGAGCGGAGACCTTCCCGCGAGGAATGCTTGCGTGCCGCCGCGAAGATCCTTCTCGCCGCCGCAATTCGCATCGAGCGCGAACGCCTCGAACGCGAGCTGCGCGAGAGCTCTCCGCAAGAGAGCAGTGATTCGCGACCCCCTGCAGGGCTGCGCACACCATCGACCAGGACTAACGAGATTCCTGCAGCATTCGAGGCGGTTCGCCTGTACTCCGTGGCTTCAGTGGCGGACCACCTCCAGGTGTCACGCGGCTGGGTTTACGAGCGCATTAGTCGTGGCGAACTCAGGAAGGTCGAGCTCGGGGACATGACCGCGAAGACTCGGATCCGCGCTGACGACCTTCAACGCTTCGTCGATGACAGGACCTTTCCGAAGGAGGAACACGATGGCTGACAATCCGGATCCGGTGCAGTTCCCGTCTTGGGTCGACATGCTCGCCGCCGAGCGAAGGGGTCAGGAGGACCGACTCAAGGAGAACCTCGCGGCACACCCCAAGACGTGGGAAGCCGTAAGGTGCGGGCTCGGCCGAGATATCTACCCGCTCGCGTTGATCGGGTCCGCACATCTCATGGATCTCGACGAGCTTGCTAAGGCGGTAGTAGACGCGTGGACGATGCCAGACAGCCCGCAGACTCAGCTCAGCCACCGCGACTGGCTCGGCTACTTCAACGAGGTCGGATACCTCGACAACGCCACTCGCCGGCCATTCCCGACTGAGAGCATCACCGTCTGGCGAGGAGCAACGCCGTCGAGGCGTCGACGATGGTCGTGGACCACAGACCGTGAACGTGCAGCCTGGTTCGCGAACCGCCTAACATATGCCGGGCTGGATGCCCGTGTCTGGACGCTCACAGCCCCGCCAAGTGCACGGCTCGCCCACTTCCACGGCGGAGACTCCCGAGACGAAGATGAGCACGTCATCAACACCAGCGGTTTAAGCCTCGCTGAGGTTACGCATGGCTGACTTCTGCGCTGATTCCTCGATGCCAGGTGCCTGCGCTTCAAGTCCGAAGCAAGGAACATGGCTACATCTCCGCCGCCAGCGATCGTGAGACTCGCCTCGGGTCCGGCGATAAGGAGGCGAACGCCGTGCGGGCCGCCGATTCACGACACGCCAGCCATCATGACTGGACCGGTTCAATATGTCCAATGTGACCGCACCAGAATGAAAGAGTGCCCGTAGTGGGCAACCCAAAACCCCGGGGATCTGCCAACGCGGTCGCCGGGGTTTTCCTCATGCCTTGGGCCCTATTGAATCGCGAAGTGCTTCAGTGAGGCCAGGGAGACGTCCGCGCGACCGCGGTGACTGGTCGAGCGGCAGCGCCACGACGGGCGCATCTTCGTGCACAACGACCACACGGAGATCTCCGGGCCATGACTCGAACGGGTCTCTCGACCCGAACACGCTGGTCTCGGCCTGCACGCCGATAGCCTTGATCCGCTCGCGTGGATACGCAATGGGCACCACGTCGCCGCCCTCAGCGACGTCGCTGAGGATGATCCGCGTGCCGGTGAAGACAACCACTCGAGCGAGGGTGTCTCCGTCCTGTCGAGACGCCGTGACGTATTCGACGGGCTCGCCATTCAGCATCCAGGCCAGGCTCGACAAGAGCACCCCGTACCAACGCGGCAGATCAGGTTGCATCGCAATATCCCGCCAGGTGTTCATCATCTTGAACTCGGACTCGTGCAGATCTTGTGCCGTTGTGAGGAACGGCTCCGGGATATTGACCATGCCGCTCACAGTCGCAGAGGTCAACCGCTCGCACTATCCCGCGAACAGGTCACCAGCCCTGATCTTGCCGTCGCTGCGTCAACACGGCGCGGCATGGAACGTCGCCCGTGAAGAACGCTCATGACGCCGCTCACCTTTCCGGCGAGGCGTATCTGCGCAGCGACGGCACACACACCCACCCGAGGAGTTGACATGGCTGACGCCAAGACCGACACAACGCCGGACACTGCACCCGAGACCACTGCACCCGAGGCAACAGCGCCCACGAGCGAGCAACCTGAGTGGCCGAAGATCGAGCCCGAAGCACCCAAGGGCTACGACCAGACGACGGGAGCGTTCACCGCATGATGGCCACGCCGACGCCTCGCACGCTCGAATACACGCGCACGCTCGGTGAGTTCACGGAGACAGTACTCATCCCGATCCAGCACGGTGCGCACGGCGACATCATCGAGGTCACACCCGAAGCAATGGACACCCTGCTCCGTGCAGCCGGGTACGTCCAGCGTGCCGACGAGTACGTGATCTGACCATGCCGTACAGAGCACCGACAATCTGCGCTGAGCAGGGCTGCGGTGCACTCGTCTACGACGGCAACCGATGCGAAGAACACCGCACCGAACGCCGACGCGAAGCAGACCGACGCCGACCCAACGGAACCGCACGCGGATACACACGCGAATGGGCAGCGTTCTCCAAGAACTACCTGGCACACCACCCGTACTGCACCTCACCCGAGTGCACACGACTACCACTATGGCAACGCCCCGAGAGCACCGACGTCGACCACATGCACGGGCACTCACGCACCTGCCCCCACGCATACGACGAGCAACACCTGCAAGCCCTCTGCCACCCATGCCACGCGAAGAAAACAACACGCGAAGACGGATCATTCGGCAGAACACCAGCGACGCAACGCTGCCAAGGGTGACGACGACGACCGACCACACCGGTAGGGGTCAACGAATCTCTACCGGTGTGAGCCCGAAGCCCGTCTGGGCAGTCTCGCGCGTTGCGTCTCACTACGTCGATAGGGGGGTCTGTCGTGCCTCGAGCTACTGCACCGGCCGCTCTGCGGCTCATCGGAGGGCGTAGCGTCGGCCGCGATTCGGGTGGGCGCGAGGTGGCAGAGCCTCCGAAGTTCAAGCGCTTGCCGCCCGTCGCACCCGAGTGGCTATCCCCCGAGGCACACGCGGAATGGGATCGGGTCGTGCCTGAACTCTCACGACTCGAAGTGCTCAAGAGCGAGGATCGCGCCGCGCTGGCTGCGTACTGCGAGACGTGGGCGACGTTCGTCGAGGCGACGCGCATCATTGCAACTGAGGGGCTGACGATCGAGGCGAAGCAGGGCACCCTGCCGCACCCGGCGGTCGGCATTGCTCGCAACGCAGGGCGCGAGCTCCGAACGTGGGCCGGCCAGTTCGGGCTGACCCCCGCCGCGGAGAACAGCCTCGGCATCAAGGGCGAAGACGAGGGCGATCAGAGCGACCCATTCGCCTAACTGCCCGGTAGGATCAGAAAGTCCCCGCACCTGTTGGCGCAGGCCGGGGTTTGGCTAGACCGGTTAGGGGTCCAACGTGGTCAAGAATACTTGTTCAGTCCCCGGATGTGACTATCCGACGCGGACGCCTTCGGTAGATCTGTGCGGTGCGCACTACGAGCGCAAGCGCAAGACCGGCTCGACGAGCCCCGAAGTACCCGTGAAGCGATTGAGGACATCCTGCGCAGTGGCGGGATGCGATCGTCGGCACGAATCGCTGGGGTATTGCGCGCTGCATTACGACAGGCTCCGCAAGACCGGCGATGTCCGAGCCGCAGTACCGCCGCGAATTGTTCGCGCTGTGGTCAGGGACGACGCGGGGGCGCGATGGTGCCACGTCTGCGAGCAGTGGCTTGCCGAGGTGGAATTCGATAAGGCGAACGTCTGCATCCGTTGCCGCCAAGTGAGCAACTTTGGCCTGAATCGCCTCCAGTGGGAGGCGATATTCGAAGCGCAAGGCCGCGTCTGTGCGATCTGTAGTTCGGACTCACCGGGTGGAAGCGGCTGGGCCACAGACCACGACCATTCATGTTGTCCCGGATCGCGTGCGACCTGCGGTCGATGCGTTCGAGGGATTCTCTGCTCCCGATGCAATACCGGCATCGGCTTACTTCATGATGACCCGGAGATTCTGATAGCGGCCGCTGCGTATGTGCGGAGTTATCGGGAGGTGAAGCACCATGGAGAGCAGCCCGGAAGTGCTGGCCTACATGGAGGCCCGAGGCATTCCGCTCGCTGATTGCCCGCCAAGGGTAATGACGCCCGAACCGCGCAACGTGAAGGGCGCTGGATTCGACTTCGAGCGGGTCGACAAGGTGCTGAAGGCCTTCCGCGCACTGCGGCATGTCAGCGGCCAGTGGGCCGGATCTCCATTGGTCCCTGACCCCTGGCAGATCCAGTACATCATCGCGCCGGTCTTCGGCTGGGTTGTCTGGGATGAGGATGCCGGCGGTTACGTCCGCATCATCCGGCAGCTCTACGTCGATGTGCCTCGCAAGAATGGCAAGTCGACGCTGGTCGGCGGGTTCGCGATCTACATGCTCGCGGCCGACGGCGAGGAGGGCGCGCAGATCGTCACCGCGGCGACCAGCGAGCGTCAGGCCGGGTTCGTGTTCAACCCGATCAAGACGCTCGCGGATAAGGCGCCCACGCTGAAGAAGCATGTGCGCACGGTCGGCAAGAAGGTGCTGCACCCGCGCTCGGGTTCGTACATCGAGGTTGTTTCGTCGGTCGCCGACGCGCAGCATGGCGCGAACCTGCATTTCGTGTGCGTCGACGAGTTGCACGTGCACAAGACACCGGATCTCGTGGAGACGCTTGAGACCGGCACCGGCTCCCGCCGGCAACCGCTGGTCTGCATCATCACGACGGCGGACAGCGGCAAGCCGGGCACTATCTACGCGCGGAAACGTGAGTACATCGAGCAGCTTGCGCGGGGCGCGATCAAGGATCCGTCGACGTACGGCGTCGTCTGGGCGGCCGAGAAAGGCGCTGACCCGTTCGTCGAGGCGACGTGGAAGTCAGCGAACCCGGGATATGGGATCTCGCCGACGCGCTCGTACATGAAGTCCGAGGCGGCGAAGGCGCAGAACTCGCCCGCGGATCGTGCGAAGTTCGAGCGTCTGCACCTCGGGCTGCGGACGAAGCAGGAGACGAAGTACCTCAAGCTGGACGTCTGGGATCGCAACGCGTCGCTCGTGTACGAGGACAAGCTCAAGGGCAGGGACGCGTTCGGTGGTCTCGACCTCGCGTCGACGTCGGACCTCACCGCCCTGTGCTGGCTGTTCCCGTCCGAGGAGCGCGGCGGGTTCGATGCGCTGTGGCGGATCTGGACGCCGGAGGCGAACCTCGAGGACCTCGACAAGCGGACGGCCGGCGAAGCGACCGTGTGGGTCCGTGAGGGGCTGCTGACCGTGACACCGGGGAACGTCGCCGACTACGACGCAGTCCGCACGCAGATCAACCACGACCGGGAAGCGTTCAACGTCCGCGGCATCGCGTTCGACCCGTGGAACTCGTCGCAGCTCGTCAACGACCTACTTTCCGATGGGGCGCCGATGATCAAGACGGCGCAGACGCTGCAGAAGCTGTCGGCCCCGACGAAAGAGCTGCAGAAGGTGCTCCTCGAGGGCACTGTCGAGAAGCCGTTGTTCCGGCATGGCGGGAACAAGGCTGTGCGGTGGCAGGCCGACAACTTCGCGGTGTGGATGGATGCCAACGGGAACGTGAAGCCGGACAAGGCGCACGCCGCGGACAAGATCGACGCGATCGCTGCCGCCGTGAATGCCATGTCGCTGGTGCTCGGGCTCGAGCCGAAGAAGCGATCCAAGTACGAAGACGAGGACCTCGCGGTCATCTAGAGGAGGCACTCGCCATGGGTCGACGCGACAAGCTCATCCGCCAGCACCTCCGCGAGCGTTTCGTGGTCACGCTGCGCAATGGTGAGTCGTTCGACGGGCTGCTCGTCGACGCCGACGAGAAGACCTATCGCATGGTCGACGTGGTGGCTGTTGGCGAGCGTAGCCGTGTCGCCGTCGATGGCGAGCTGTTCCTTCCGCGTGCTGACGTGCTGTACCTGCAGAAGCCGGGAGGTGTCGCGTGATCATCTCTGGCGGCCAAGCTCTCGACTTCGCACCTCAGGCTCTCGGCGAGACCACGCCGACTCTCTCGAACGGTTACTTCTACGCGCAGCAGGGTCTCGGGCTGCTGAATCAGTTCGCCACGTATGCGGCCCTGTATCGTGCGCAGCCGGCTATCGCGACGCTTGTGGACAAGATCGCGAATGCTGCCGCGCGCCTCACGGTGAAGGTCTGGGATGTCACCGGGGACGGACGTGTTCAGGACACGTCGTCGGCGTACGCGAAGCTGATCGCCCGGCCGTCGACTGAGATGTCTCCGTACGCGTTCTGGCGGTGGACGTTCTCGACCTATGAGGTCTTCGGTGAGGCGTTCTGGTACAAGCAGCGCGCCAACATCGCGAAGGATTCGTTCGGACGCACCGTCCAGTCCGGCCCGGTCGTGAATCTGCTGCCGATGCACCCGTCCCGGGTGGCTGTGCACCGCAAGGAGGACGGCCAGGTCGAGTACATCTTCACTCTCGGTGTCGCCTCTGCTGGGATCCTGTACGCGCCTGAGGAGGACGTCGTCCCGTTCCTCCGGTACAACCCGGAGAACCTGATGCGCGGGCTGTCGCGGCTTGAGCCGTTACGGTCGACGCTGCTGAACGAGGACGCTGCCCGCCGCGCGAACGCGTCTTGGTGGCTGCGTGGCGCTCGCCCGTCGGCGGTGATCACGCACCCCGGCGAGCTGTCCGCGACCGCGCAGGACCGTCTGAAGGCGAAGTTCGACGCGGCGCACGGCGGCGTGGACAACATGGCCGGCACGGTTGTGCTCGAAGAGGGCATGACCCTTGTGGCGATGCAGCTCAACGCCGAGGAGATGCAGTACATCGAGTCACGGAAGATGAACCTGCAGGAAGCGTGCATGGTCTTCGACGTGCCGCCGCCTGTGGTGCACATCCTCGATCACGCGACGTTCTCGAACATCACCGAGCAGATGCGCTCGATGTACCGGGACACGATGTCGCCGCGGCTGGAGGACATGGAGTCCGTCATTGACTACGCACTCCTGCCGGAGTTCTTCGCCCCTGGCGCCCGGGAAACCGAGTTCGACATGACCGAGGTTCTCCGCGGCGACTTCGAGACCCGCGCCGACAAGGCGGTCACTCTTCGCCAGTCGGGCATCTTCACCGGCAATCAGGCGCTCGAGATTGTGGGCATGCCGAAGTCGGATGACCCGGAGATGGACAAGGTGTACGCGAACGCGGCTCTTGTCCCGCTGGGTGTGCCGGCGCAGCGCGTGTCGATCACGGAGGCTGTGCCGCCGGATCCGCAGCAGGCGGCGCAGGCGCAGCAGAGCGCGCGGGGTGCGCAGGAGGCCGCCAGCGACGCAGCCGCCTCGGAGATCTCGAAGGCGGTCACGGTTCGCAGCGTGATGGGAAAACTCGCACGGGTCAAGGGCTCGAAGTCCGCGATCCGTGACGCCCTGACCGACGAGCACCGTAAGGAGCTCGGGAAGCTGTTCGACCGTCAGCGGGCATCCGTGAAAGCGGCGCTGACAACGAAGACGGCTGGCGTGTTCGACCCGTCTGCATGGGACGGCGACCTGGCCAGCATCCTGCACACCCTGTCGCAGGCGACCGCGCAAGCGATCGGCGCGAAGGTGGCGGCCGACCTCGGCGGCAAGTACTCGAGTGACGAGATCACCGAATGGCTGCTCTCCAACTCGCAGGCGACGGCGAAGAAGATCAACCAGGCCACGGCCGACGAGATCACGGCGGCGCTCGAGCGAGCCGCGGATGACGACGAGTCGGACGACGACACGATCGACGGTCTGTTCGACGGAACGATCGAGGCACGAAAGAACCAGATCTCCCTCACTCGTGTGCTCGTCGTCGGCGGGCTCGCCGCGCTCGTCGCCGCGCGCCTGTCCGGCGCCCGCACGAAGACATGGAGCACTGGACCGAATCCACGAGCCGATCACGCCGAGATGAACGGCGAAACCGTCCCGCTCGGTGAGCTGTTCTCCAACGGGATGAACGGCCCCGGCGACTACAGCGGCGGCGCGGACGAGGTTGCCGGCTGCAACTGCGATCTCGACTTCAGCACGGAGGAATCATGAAGATCACCCAGAAGGACGCGTCGATCACGAATACTGACGACGAGTTCCCGGGCTCGTTCGAGGTCGTGCTCTCGGCACCGACGAAGGACCGGGATGGGGACACGCTGCTGCCCGACGAGTGGAAGCAGCCCCTCCCGGACAAGATCACGTTCGATAGTGACCACGGCATGTCTGTGGCGACAACCGTCGGGTCCGGTGTTCCCTCGATCAACGACGCGGGCGAGCTGGTCGTGTCTGGCACCTACTCGTCGCTGCCGCGAGCGCAGGAGGTGCGCACCCTCGTGAACGAGGGGCACATCAACACGACGTCTGTCGCGTTCATGACGGAGCGATCGACGGCGAAGGATGGAACGAAGACCGTCACCCGTGAGCTGCTGAATGGTGCATTCGTGGCCATCCCTTCCAACAGAGAGGCGCTCGTGCTCTCGTCAAAGGCAGCAACGGTGAAGGTTGGCGCTCGCAACTCTGCGACCGACGCCGAGCACATCCAAGCGATCCACGACCACGCGGTCGCTCTCGGCGCGAAGCCCAGTACGGAGGATGACGAGAAGAAGTCATTCACGGTCGACCGGAAGACGGTCGGCGGGTCGTTCGAAGAGGCGCAGTGCGCGCTCGGCGACGCCGTGCACGCCTTGTACCCGACGGACGACATCTGGGCGTACGTCGTGGCAACTTTCCCTGACTCCGTCGTTTACCGCGTCAGCGGTGGCGCAGATACGGGCCAGTGGCAGGCGAGCTACACCATCGGCGACGACGGCACTGCAACACTCGGCACGCCGGAGAGGGTCAACCTCGTCGAGCAGATCCTGCCCGTGTCGAAGAGCGTGCATCGCAAGGACGCTGACACGGACGCGGATGATGACCCGGCCGACCTGATCTCCGCGACGGATGCCGCGATCGATGAAGCGATCGACCTGTTCTCCACGGTCGATCTCACAGACTTGCCGCCTGCCGTCGCGCAGGCGGTCGCGCTTGTCCAGGCGGCGGACACCGCCATCGACAAGCTCATGAGCGTGGTCGGGATTCCCGACCCGGACGAAGATGCCGACACTGCCGGCGCATCTTCCGCCCCCGTGGCCGGCGCTGCGAAAGCAGCCCCCGCCGCCGGCACGAAGGATGCCCCCGCCGAAGAAGCCGAATCGGTTACGGCCAAGGACCTCGAAGCGCAAGCTCTCCGGATCCAGGCCGCGCAGTTCATCTAGTTCACCCTCTTCGGCAACTCAAGGCACCCCGACCGGGTGCCTTTTTTGTTGCCCGGAAACTGATTGGAGGCTGCCATGTCGGCAGTTATCGAAGCCAAGCGGGCGATGGCCGAGCTTGGTACCAAGGCGCGGCAGGTCGTCAACGACGAGTCGCTGACGAACGCCGAGAAGAAGACGCGTCTCGACGCGTACCAGGAAGAGCTCAAGGGCTACAGCGAGACCATCGCCGTGCACGAGCAGGCACAGCGTCTGCTCTCCGGCGGCGACGCTGCACCCGAGGCCACCGCGCCCACTGTCGAGCGTCGTTCGTTCGCTCAGCAGGTCGTCGAGTCCGACGGCTACAAGTCGATGATCAGCAAGGGCGTCCAGGGAGTCCAGATCGAGGTCAAGGCAGCGGCCACCATCGACGAGGGAATCATCCCGACGTTCTCGGGCGGTGCCGGTCTCGCCGGTCAGCTCGTCGCGCCGCAGCTTCTCCCGGGCATCGTCCCGCTGAAGTTCCAGCCCCTCACCATCGCGGACCTGCTCGCGCAGGGCACGACGAGCTCCAGTTCGATCAGCTACGTGATTGAGGCCGCGTTCCAGGACCTCACCGGGGCCGTGCTGGAGAAGGGCGCGATCCCGCAGCTCGACCTCACCCTCGCGCGTCGTCAGGACAACGTCGGGAAGATCGCGAACATCGCGAAGCCGACCGTCGAGATGTTCCAGGACGCGGAGCAGTTCCAGGCGTACCTGCAGAACCGCATGGTGTTCGGCATCCAGCGCAAGGAAGAGAGCGCGCTGCTGAACGGCAACGGAACGGCACCGAACGTGCTCGGCATCCTGAACCGCTCCGGCCTTGCGACCCCCGTGGTCACGGCCGCCGGCCTCACCGCGGTGAAGGCGATGGAGGGCATCTTCAACCAGATCACCGCCCTTCGCGCCGTGTCGTTCGTCGAGCCGGATGCGATCGTCATCCACCCGACGGACTGGCAGACGATCCGTCTCGGCAAGGACAGCCAGGGCCAGTACTACGCCGGTGGCCCCTTCACCGGCGCGTACGGCAACCCGGGCCCGGCGAACGTCGCCAACCTGTGGGGCGTGAAGACGGTCATCACGACCGCGATCGCGCAGGGCACCGTCCTCGTCGGCGGATTCCAGGAGTCGGGCCAGGTGTTCCGCCGCAACGGAATCACCCTCGACATGACCAACTCGAACAACAACGACTTCGAGACCGACCTCGTCACGCTCAAGGCGGAGGAACGTCTCGCTCTCGCTGTGTACCGGCCCGCCGGGTTCGGAACCGTCACCCTCACCGCGTGATCCACCTGCGGGGCATCGGCTGCGCAAGTCGGTGCCCCGCACTCAACGAGAGGAGAGCGTCATGGCTCCCACCGATTACGTCTCGGACTACGAGACGCTCACCGGCAAGACCATCGAGACTAAGGTCATCGCCGCCCCCGAAACGCCCGAGGTCGCCCCGGCCACGACTGCTGAGGTTCAGTAGCTGATGCCGAACACGCTGCTCGCCAACGTCGAACAGCTCGGCGCGTACATGCAGACGACGTTGGCGAGCGGCGACCCCTCGGCGATCCTGTACCTGCAGATCGCGTCCGGCATGGTGCGCGACGCACTGCAGCAGGCTCTCGACGCGATCCAGGACGACATCGTCACCCTGGACCCGATCAACGGCGCATATATCGTGCTGCCCGAGCTTCCCGTCGTCTCGGTGACGCAGTTGGAGATTTTCGACGCCACGCAAGGCACCTGGACGACGGTGGATCCGAGCCTCTACACCGTCTCGACGCGTCTGGGCATCATCGCCGGTCGTCCGGGCTGCGGTGTCTTCTGGCCGCCGTCGCCGGGCTCGTGGCGTGTCACGTACTCGCACGGGTTCGTCACCGACTCGACCCCGATCGACGGTTTCGCTCAGCTTCCGTCGTCGATCCTCGGCGTCGTCCTCGGTGTCGCCGCACGCGCCTATTCCAGCCCCGTGAGCATCGAAAGCGAACGCATCGGCGGATACCAGGTCAAGTACGCGATGGAGGCCGACGGGTTCTCCGCTATCGAGGCGAAGACTCTGGCGAAGTACAAGGACGCGACCATCTCATGAGCGTGATCCGTCTGATGACGCAGCCCGTCATCGTGCAACTGATGGAACCTGGCCCGCCGGACGACTACGGAAACACGCCGCTGACCGCGCTGGGGCAGCCTGTCGACGAGCTCGGGTATCTCGACCAGAAAGACACCGTCGAGTACCTCAACGGCCGCGACACGACCGTCACGAAGTGGAAGGCGTTCCTCCACCCGGATTCCGTCGTGACGCCGCTCGCGGTGATCAGCTTCCCGGGGCAGGCGCAACCGTTCCAGGTCGATGGTCAGCCGTACCAGGTGTACAACCCGCGGACGCGGACGGTGTCGCACATCGAGGTCACGCTCACGACGGTGACGTGATGGCCGACGACGACATCCGATTCGAACCG
The DNA here is from genome assembly GCF_012985205.1 of Planctomonas sp. JC2975. Lineage (NCBI taxonomy): Bacteria > Bacillati > Actinomycetota > Actinomycetes > Micrococcales > Microbacteriaceae > Planctomonas > Planctomonas sp. JC2975. The sequence continues at coordinate 462,376 of NZ_JABEKS010000001.1, forward strand.
GCCGAGGGGCTCGACGACAAGGTGCTCGAGCTGCCCCTGGTGGGTGCGAGTGCGGAGGAGATCGCGAATCGGATCGCCGAGGTCGCGCGTGACTCCGCCCCGGAAGAGACGGGCGAGTACGCGGCCGGGATCACCGTCCAGAAGACGAAGACCGGCGCCCGCGTCTTCGCATCCGACTTCAAGTCGGCGTGGCTCGAGTTCGGCGTTCCGTCGCGCGGTGTGCCCGCCCGGTTCATTCTCCGGCGCGCTGTCGAGGCGGCCGGGTACAAGTTCAAGAAGCGGAGCTGACGATGCCGAATCCCATCGTCGCCATCCCGGATGACGAGCTCGCGCTGCTGCAGTACCTCAAGGCACGGCCAGAGGTGCTCGCCCTCATCCCCGCGACGCAACTCAGCAGCGACATGCCGGCGAGCCCGGTGTATCCGATTGTGCTCGTCAACCGGGCAGGGGGGACGGCGCACGATCGCGCGTACATCGACGAGCCCGCTCTGCAGGTCGACGTGATGGCGTCCACGAAGCGTGCCGCGAAGCAGCTCACGAACGTGGTCCGCTCGGCGATCCTCGCGATCGCGAACGACGTCGTCGCGGAGGGGACGCTCGTGTCCGCCGCCGAAGAGGTCGGCCCCGGATGGCTGCCCGACACGATCTCCGTCCCGCCCGTGCCGCGCTACACGGCCCGCTACCAAGTCCTGCTCCACAAGTAACCCGCTCTCGAAAGGAGCACCACGATGCCCACGACTCCCACCCTCGACGCGACGCAGATCCGCGTCGCCGGCACGGGCGCGATCTGGAAAGCTCCCGTCGGGAGCACCGCGCCGACCGACTCCGTCACCGCCCTGGACGCCGCGTTCCACAACCTCGGCTTCGCGGCCAACGGGTTCACGGTCACGCCGTCACTGAAGACCACGCCCGTGATGGGCTGGCAGTCGGTGCAGGCGCTGCGGAACATCATCACGGAGCTGACCCGCAAGATCGCGTTCGAGCTGCAGCAGACGAACATGGACACCGCCGCGCTCGCGTGGGGCGGCACCGTCGTGCCCGGCACTGCCGGCGCCTACACCCTGCAGATCCCCGACCAGGTCGCGCTCATGGAGTACGCGTTCGTGATCGACTGGTCCGACGGCAGCGTCAGCCAGCGCATCTACATCCCGCGCGCCTCGCTCATCACCCTGCCGACGATCACCGGCACGCGCACGAAGGAAACCTCGTACGCGTTCGAGTTCCAGCCGCTCGTGCCCGCGACCGGCAACTCGATCCAGATCTTCGGTCTCGACCACGCGGTGTCCGGCGTATGAGCATCCTGAGCGAAGCGCCCGACGGCGCGGAGGTCATCGACCTTGCCGCGTCCCGTGCCGCGCGCGCCGAGGTCGACGCGACACTCCCGCCCGTGTTGCTGAAGATCGAAGCCGGGTACATCCAGGTCAAACGCGACCTCGACGTGCTGTGCGCGGAGGACTTCACCGCCGGGCGCTTCCGTACCGGGCTCGCGAAGCTGCTGCAGGATCCGGCCGACGTCGACGAGCTCGTCAAGCGTGGCCTGTCGAAGGACGACCTTTCCGCGATCGTCGCTCACGTCACCGGTTCGTCGCTGGGGGAATAACCGGCCTCGTGCTGCTACTCCGCTCGGAGTGGGAGCACCTCGAGGCCGACTTCACCCGCTACTACGGCGCAGATCTGCGAGCGCTCTGCTGGGGATCGTCCCGGTGGAGCGCTCGCCGCATCCTCGGGCACATCCGTTCACTGCCGCATGACTCCGCGACAGTGCGCGCGCACCTGACACCCGAAGCGCAGTGGGAGACCACGCACGAGCTGCTCGCGGCCGTCGTCGACGTGCTGCGCGCGCAAACCGTGTCACTCGTCCGCACGTGGGGCGGCGAGATGGACGACCCGAAACCTCTCCCCCGCCCCGGCGAGAAGCCGGCAGAGATCCCGACCATCTCACTCGCCGAGTGGGCTGCGACCTTGTAGGAGGCGTCCGTGAGCGGTGGCGAGACTCTCTCTGGCGGCACCGTTTCCGTTCCCGTCAAGCCGGACACGAAGGGCTTCGGCTCGAAGCTGTCCGAAGGGATCATGGGCGAGTCCGGCGGTCTTGCCGGTATCGGGTCGAAGCTGGGCGAGACGCTTCTCGCCGGGCTCGGCGCGGTTGGCATTGCGGTCGGTGTCGGCGAGTTCATCAAGAAGGGCGTCGAGGAGTACTCCGCAGCGGACGCCCTGAACGCACAGTTCGCCGCCGGCATCCAGTCGACGAACAACGCCGCCGGACTGACCGTGAAAGGCATGGACGAGCTCGCTGCGTCCATCTCCGGCTACTCGGGTCAGGCGTATGACTCGATCGGTAAGACCGAGCAGGTTCTGCAGACGTTCACGAACATCAGGAACGTCGGCCCGGACAAGATCTTCGACGACGCGACGACCGCTGCCGCGAACATGGCGGCGAAGCTCGGCGGTGACGCGTCATCGTCGGCGATCCAGTTAGGCAAGGCGCTGAACGACCCTGTCAAGGGGATCACGTCGCTCACCCGCGTCGGCGTCACGTTCACCCAGTCGCAGAAGGACCAGATCTCCGCGATGGTCGCCGCCGGCGACACGATGGGCGCCCAGAAGGTCATCCTGAACGAGCTGAGCACCGAGTTCGGCGGCGCAGCGAAGGCGGCAGGCGAGACGCTGCCGGGCGAGATCAACCGCTCGAAGGTCGCGTTCGGTGAGCTCACGAAAGCGATCGTGAGCGGTGTCATGCCAGCCGTGACCCCGCTCGTCGGTGGCATCGCTGACGTGATGAACAAGATCACTCCGGTCATCGAGGGATTCAGCGAGCACGTCCGCTCGGCGTTCGAGTATCTCCACGGTTACATCAGTGGCGAGGGTTCGGATGCCGACGTCGGCGCGTGGGAGAAGCCTCTCGAGACGATCGGCAACATCGCGATCGCTGTGGGGGCCGGTTTCAAAAGCACCTTCGAGGCTTTCAAGCCTGTCATCTCTGCGGTGGGATCCGCGTTCGCGCAACTGGCGCCCACCTTCGCGCCGTTGCTTCCGCAGGTGCTGCAGCTCGCCTCGGCGTTCTCACCTCTGTCGCTGATCTTCCACGCACTGCTGCCCGTGCTGCCCAGTCTCATCACGCTTGTGACGGGGCTCGCCACGCAGCTCGGCGGGGATCTGGCTGGCGTTTTCAAGGTGCTCTTGCCAGTCATCACGTCCGTCGTCACGATGCTCACGGGTGACCTCGCAGGCGTGTTCAAGATGCTCGTGCCGATCATCACTGAGATCGTCAACATCCTCGGCAAGACGCTGGGCAGCGCTTTCAAGGAATTGATGCCGGCGATAACGATGCTGGTTCAGTTCTTCGGGAAACTTGTCCAGGTCTCGATGCCAATCGTGAAAGTCATCTGGGATCTGATTGGGGCACTGCTCCCACTCCTCGAACCGCTACTTCAGCTCATTGGGCCGATCCTCACCCCACTGATCAGCCTCTTCACCGAGCTGCTGCAGCCGATCCTGCAGCTCGTGTCCACACTGCTGACCGCGCTGATGCCGATCATCACAGTGTTGATCCAGGCTCTCGCCGAGATCCTTCCTCCGGTAATCAAGGCACTCATGCCATTGATCCAGGCGGGAGCTGAGGCGTTTTCTGGGATCCTCGGGCCCGCGATCAAGATGGTCACCGACATCCTGAACGGCATCATCGTGTTCCTGACGGGCGTCTTCACCGGCAACTGGCAGAAGGCGTGGCAGGGCATCGTCGACATCTTCTCCGGGATCTGGAATGGGATCGTCGGGATCGTCAAGGGCATCATCAACGGGATCATCGATGCGATCAACGGCGTCATCAAGGGCGTCAACTCGATCGGCGGCGCGGTCGGAATCCATGTCGGCACGATCCCTCACCTCGCGCAGGGCGCGACGATCCTGCCCACACCTGGCGGCACCGTCGTGCGTGTCGCTGAGGGCGGCAAGCCGGAGTCGGTCGTCGATACGGGCAAGCTCAACGCGCTCCTCGACCGTGCGCTGAACGGGCCGTCCGGCAAGGGCGACACGTTCGAGATCTACGAAGCCGTGTCGGCTGAGGCGACGGCGAAGCAGGTCATGCGGATCAAGAATGCGAAGGCGGCGATCTGATGCCATTCCTCGACGCGTATCCGACGATCGGCTCGCTCGTCCTGATGGAGACCGACGAGAACGGGGTCGACTGGATCACGGAGGATGTCGTCGCAGACTCGCCGGCCGGCACGCTGTCACCGCAGCAGAAGGTTCGTGAGCGTGGCGCGTGGGCCGGGGATTCGTACTCGAAGCCTCGGCCCATCGTCGTCAGCGGCACCGCGATCGCCCCCACCCCGGCGCTCGCGGTCGCGGCGTACGACAACCTGGTCGCGGCCGTGTCGCTGAGCAATCAGACCTATACCCTCACCGAGCACGGTCTCGCACGCTCGTGCACCGTCCGCCGTGATGGCGACGTGATCCACAAGTGGCTGAACTCCACCGCGTTCACGTGGTCGTTTCAGGTGGCCGACCTCGACGGGCGCATGCTCGGGCAGACTCTCACCGCGACGACCCGGCTGCCGTCGTCGAGTGGCGGCCTCACGATCCCCTCCGGCGGTCTGACGATCCCGTCCGGCGGACTGACGATCCCCGCAATCGTGGCGAATGGGCAGGTCGAACTGTTCAACCCGGGCAACGAGGTCGGCCCTGTGATGCTGCGCATTGACGGCCCGTGCCAGGGGCCGCAGATCGCGCACGTCGGGTCCGGGCTTGTCCTCACGTTCTCCTCGTCGCTCGTGCTGGGCGCCGGCGAGTTCCTCATCGTCGACATGGAGAACCACCTCGCGCTCGCGCAAGGGCAGGCATCCAGGTCGCGGTTCATCACCAACCGGCAATGGTTCGGCTTCGAGCCCGGTGACAACACGTTCACGTTCTCCGCCACCGGGTACGACTCGGGCGCGCTGCTGACCGTCATGGCAACTCAGGCTTGGGGGTAGGTCGGTGCAACTGCAGTGGGTCGCGACGGAGATGCTCACCGGGGACGTCATTTGTGACCTCAACGGTCTCGACTGCTCCGAGGTGGCGCAGACCATCGGCCGGTACGAAACCGCCACGATGAGTCTCCCGATTCCGTCAGCGCCGCCGGAGTGGCAGCGCGCCACAACGGAGGGCGGCACCGGGCTGTGGCTGCTGACCGACAATGTCCCACAGTGGGGCGGCTACATCGCCACGGCGACGGATTCCGAGTCGGACACGATCGCGCTCTCGACGCCGACGTGGGAGAACTACCTCGACCAGCGCCTCACCGGGACCCGCACGTACACGAACGTCGGCCAGAACGACATCGTCGCCGACCTCATCACGAACTGCGTCGCGGCCGGCCCCGACGGCGGTCTCCCCATCCGGGTGCAGTACACCACACCCGGGGTGGGACAGCTCCGCACGATCACGTACAACGACCAGGACGACAAGACCGTGTACTCGGCGCTGCAGGATGCCATGAACTGGGAGGGCGGCCCCGAGTGGTACATCGGGGGCGAGTGGAACGGCACCGGCCGGATCACGCTCGTGCTGTACGTCGGCGACCGTGTCGGGACTGCCGTCGAGCCGGGGCTTGAGGCGAACGCGCAGTTCGACATGCCTGGCAACGTGTCGAAGTTCTCCCGCGTGCGCTCGTTCGGGCAGGGCAAGGGTGCGAACGCGATCCTTGCCTACGCATCGGGTCAGGGCACGACGCGCCTGCAATCACCGGTGCAATCGGCGCCCGACCCGCTGCGGCCGACGTTCGAGTACCGGTGGACGCCGTCCTCGTCGATCACCGACGTCAACACTCTCACCGCGTACGCGACGGCGGCGCTGGCGAACATGAAGGGCGGCACCCGGTCGCTCTCGCTCGAGGCGGATGCCGACGACACCCGCACGCCGAAGATCGGCACCGACTGGAACCTCGGCGACGACATCGGTTACGACATCGGCGGCAAGGACACGAAGGGTCGCGAGACCGTGCCAGCGTTCCCCGGCGGCATCAAGGGAACAGCTCGCGCCATCGGCTACAAGCTCACGCTCGGCCCGACTCGCACGGTCACGCCGGTGCTCGTCGGATCCGACATCTAGGAGGACACGTGCCCGGCAGCATCCTGAACAACATGCCGCCGCAGGACGACGACGACATCCGCCGTCAACGCGACGCGCAGCGCGCGAACGTCGAGCGCTCCGCCGCACTCGCGTACGCGTTTGCCACGCCTGAGTCCGAGTTCGGAAACGGCTTCGGCTTCGCCGTGCCAACCGGCGTGTCAGGTTCCGATCCGAGCGACGACACCGACGTCGCCGTCTGTCAAGTACCGGTCCCAGACGGCTTCACCACGGCGAGCGTCGTCGTGTTCGGGCAGGTCGTGGCGAACTGTCAACCGCCCAGCGGTACCACGGACTGGTTCTACAGCAGGCTGCGGACGGCCGCGTCAAGCACTGGCGGGTTCGGTGTCAGCCAAGAGATTTCGATCTACGCCCAGACGAATACGTCTGCGATCGCCGGTCCCGTCTACTACCCGAACCTCACACCTCAGTTGCTCTGGAGCTTCACTGGGCTGTCGGGTGGGCATGTCGAAGCCGCGTTGCAGGTTCGTTCGGACCACGGGTGGGCCCCATCCACGTTCAATGTCGCATCGGTGAACCTGTTCGTCATGTTCACCCGTTAGAGCCACCTGGGCCGCCAGGGTTCGGCAGCGGGATCGCAGGCGGCGCTACCGGTGCCGGCGGGTTCGGGTCGACTGGCGCCGACGTTGGAGTGCCGCCGCCGGTCCCGGAGCCAGCGCTCCCGCGGTTCGGATCAGGCACCACGACCGACTGCGGCGTCGTGGGCGACGGATCGCTCGGCACAGGCGGCGTGGAGTCACTGGGCGCCGGGTCACTGCTTGACGTCGTCGGGGTTACCGGATCCCTCGGCATCGGGGTGGGCGTTTCGGTCGGTTCCGATGTCGCGGTCTCTGTCGGTCCGGTGGTCTTGGTGATGCTCACGGGGCTCTCCCCTCCAGTCGCCTGCCGCGCCGTCGCAGCGGCGATCCCGATTCCTGTCGCGGCAACAACGATGCCGAGGGCGATGCCGCCAGCTATCAGGTTGCGTCGCAGTCGCAGTTTCGTGGTCTCCCCCGTGTCAGACACCTCGCAACTTAAACACATTCCCCCGACACGCACGTATACCCCCAAGGAGGGCACATGGCCGGCACAGCGTTCGCGTTCAACTGGTCGACGGCGGGTGACCCGTCGTACACGGCGCGGCAGCTCCGACAGATGATGGTCTCCCCGTTCGTCGCAATCGGATCCGCCGCTCGCCCTCTGGGCGCGAAGTCCGGCATCCGCGTCGGCACACCGGGCAGCATCGCCGCGGTCGTCGGCACGGGCCCGTACACGTACGCGGTGCAGCCGTTCGTCGGTGTGATCGATGCAGAATCGAACGCTGGGGCGGCCCCGTACACGTACGCGTTCGCCGCGGCCGAGACGGGGAACATCAACCCGGCCGGCGGCGTGCTGCGAGTGGATAGCCTCGACGTCGTCCTGTCCGACAAGGACGAGGGCGACAGCAGCGGCGCTCGGACGGTGCAGCTCGTCTACACGGCTGGCGCGGCGACGGGCAGCCTGCCACCTTCGGCACCCGCACGGTCGCACCGTGTCGCGTACATCAACGTGCCGACGGCTGGCGCGCCGACCATCTCGTGGGTGCCTGAGTGGTCCGGGGATCCTGGCGAGTGGACGTTCAATACGTACGCCGAGGTGCAGGCGTACGTGACGAAGATCACCGCGACGAACGTCCCACCTCAGCAGCAGGCCACCGTCCTCGCCGATCCGACACCCGCCTACAACGGGTTCTACTCGTGGAGCGGGTCCGCGTTCGTGCCCGCACCTGGTGCGGTCCGGTTCAAGGCGTCGATTCTGGCCGCGACCGCGCTCACGGGACTCGTGAATATCCCCTATTCCACGATCGTTGAGGATACGCACTCCGCGTGGAACTCGACGAACAAGAACTGGGTCGCGCCATTCGCCGGCACGTACATGGTGGTCACGGATCTGAAGCAGTCCACGGCGGTGGCGTTCTGTCTGAAGGTCATGAAGAACGGGACCTCGGAGAAGGAATCGGGGAACGCGCAGGCCATTGCGAACTCGCTCTGCTCGGTCACCGAGTACTTGCCGTTGGCCGCCGGCGACACGATCGCGATCCAGCCGAACACCGGAGTGTCGGCGACGGCATCCCCTGGAACGGCTCACGTAAACACGCTCGAGATTGTGAGGATCGCATGACCTTCTCACGCCGTTCGAGCGACGTCGGCTTCTACAACGGCCCGAACCCTGACATCAGCGGCTGCGAGAACGTGTTCGTGTGCACGCTGCGCTGCAATCAGGGTGAGGTTGCGGTCACGACGTACGCGCAGACGCAGACGGGGTGGGTGGCGCAGCAGCTCGGGTCGTCGTCGGAGTACGTGTTCAATGGTCCGTTCGACGCGTACACGGTGGGTGTGACGTTCGCGCAGCATTGCCTGTTCGCGTTCGTGGTCGGGAAGTCGGGGATCCTCATCGACTGCGAGGACGAAGGTGACACGAACACGCACGCCTGGGGGTCGAAGGAAGCGATCGACTTCGCGACCGGTGTCCGCTCGGTGCGGCCGGATATTCCGTGGTCGGCGTTCTTCCCGTACTTCAACAAGTCCGTGAACGACCGGTTCAACTGGCAACCCTGCGTCGACCTCGGCATGGGCCGCGTGTACGCGCGTCCCGGCGGTCCCGACGACTACGGGTATTGGCCGAACCCGGACCCGCGATACATCAAGCAGGACGGCACCGTGAACGGGCTCGACGCCGACTGGCACAACACGGCGTGGGCCGACATCATCGCCACCCCCGAAGAGGAAGAGAACGACATGCCCCTCATCATCCAATGCAACGACGTCGGCGGGGGCATCTTCGCCCTCGACGGCGGCAAGCTCGCGCACATCATCGAGAACGGAACCGCATCGGCGTTGCACGCCGCCGGTTCGAAGGTGATCGTCGTTTCCCTGGCGGAACTGCAGAACCTGCAAGCCCAGTTCCCTGCCGGGAACCCGACCCTCAGCACGGGCGACATCACCGTCACCGTGCCCGACTTCGACGTCACTCTCACCGGAAAGGCGGTCCACGCATGAGCGACCCCACCATCCAGGTCCCCGCAGGCCAGGACGCAACCCAGTACCCCGCAGATGCACCCCTGCCGGTGTCGAACCAGGACCCGGCCGCCGTTGCCGCAGCGATCGCCGACCCGGACAACGGGATCACGAAGGAACCCGCCACGCCGGTCGGGATCAAGATCGACCCGACGAGTGCGCAGGAGATCGGGCAGCACATCGCCGACGCGATCAACTCCACCGCAGGGCAGACCATCGAGGGCGAGATCGTCGACTCCCTGTCCGGCGCGCCGAAGTGGCTCCGTGGCACCATCTATGGCGGCATCGGCGCGATCGGTACCCTTGGCGGAAGCATCCTCGGATACGCGGCCACGAACCCTGGCATCCTCCCCGGATGGCTCGTCGTCACGGCCGGTATCCTGACCGCCCCGTCGGTCGCGCTGGTCGGGTCGACCGGATTCGCGAACCTCGGCAAGAAGTAGCCCTCCCCGCCTGAGGAGGGCACCAAAGATGGACTGGAACTGGCTGTCCAACCAGATCGGCGGCGTCACCCTGGCTCAGATCATCGTCTGGGTGATCGTCGCCGTCCTGGTCATCATCGGCATCCGTCGTGCGTGGCCGGCGCTGAAGGCGATCGTGTTCTTCGCGGACACGTGGGCGAAGCTGCCGAAGTTCATGGCGGACACGTCCACGATGATGGACCGCCTCCGAACGCAGGTGGAGAACGACCACAAGACGAACCTGCGCGAGGAGCTCACCGAAGCGCTCGAGACGGTGCGTGAGTTGCAGACCTCGATGGAGGGCATGCACGGCCGGATGGACTCGCTCGAGGCGTCGAACGACCGGCAGGAGCAGACCCTGACGGATGTGCAGGACAAGCTCGTCCGCGATCACAAGCGTCTCGGCGTCCTGGAGGACACGCTCCCGAAGGAAGCCGTCCGGGAGCTCACGGAGCGTGCGGAGGACGAGCCCGGTGAGTGAGCACTCCTGCTCCTGCCGTCACCCCTGCAGCGATCCCGACTGCTGCTGTGGCGTCACGTGCGACCACTGCGAATCCGCTTGGCATCACCCGAACAACTAGGAGAACTCATGTCCGATGAAGTGATCACGAAGCGTCGTGTGACGATGCGCAGCGTTGTGGCTCTGCCCGACGGTGGCACCGCGGAGCACAAGGCGATCGACTACGTGCGCCCCGACTTCCTCGACGCGTACGTCGCCGACGCGCGGACCCGGTGGCAGTCGGTGGAAGTGTCCGACGAACCCGACGCTGGCCCGGCCGGGTACCACGGCGCGACCCACGTCCCCGCGAACCTGAATCACCCGTTGGCGGGGCAGACGTTCCCGGCCACGACCCCTGAGGGAGAGTAGTCATGGCAATCTCGATCCTTGCCCAGCGGAACGCTGTCGCGACCGCGTACGGCGTCGCAGCCCCTTACGGGTGCCTGTTCACCTCGACCGGTCCTGGCACGTCCGGTTCGGCGACGAACGAGGTCACGGGTGGTTCTCCGGCGTACGCGCGGAAGGCCATGTCGTGGAGTGCCCCGTCGAATTCCGCGATCACCGGCGCACCGACGTTCGATGTTCCTTCAGGGACCACGGTCACGTATGCGGGTGTCGCTGTGTCCGCGACCGCTGGTACCGCCGACATCCGCGACGCGACCTCGATCACGTCGCAGGTGTTCTCCTCGCAGGGCACCTATCAGGTGACGTTCACGTACACGCAGGCGTAAGGCGGGAGGCCGGGCATGGCCGCACTAGGTGCCGAGTACGGCTTCCCTGAGAGCTCAGGCAGCACGTCGGCCGATTCGTCGGGCAATGGGAACACGGCGACCATCGTCTCGGGCACGTTCACCACGTCGGGGCACACCGGCAACGGACTGCAGACCTCATCGGCGGCCGGTGCCACGTCCACCCCGTTCCAGGCGTCTACACCGTTCTGGACGCTGATGGCGTGGGTGAAGTTCACCAGCTTCGGATCCGGGTACTCGTCCGTGATCGAGATGCCGGAAGCATCCAACCGGGCATTCTTCCTGGAAGCGTCCGGTTCCGGCGCGCTGGACACGTTCTTCCGCACCACCGCGTCATCCTCTGGCGAGGTTGACTACGGAACGACTCTGTCGACGGGGACTTGGTATCACCTGGCGGTTGCGTTCTCGTCCGGGTCCGGCGGTCACGGCACACTCACCCTGTTCGTCAATGGTGCGTCCGTGGGCACGGCGGATCTGCCGACACCGGGAGCGTTCACCTCGGCGGACACTTTCTACATGGGTGGTTCGACTGACCAGCCGGGGTCGATGATCGTCGACGATGCCCGCTTCTACCCCTCGGCGCTGGTCGCGGCGGACGTCACGACGGCGATGAACACTCCGGCGACCACGCCGAGCACGCCCGGGGCGGCAGCCTTGTCGGGCACGGGCACTCTGGCCGCGTCCGGCCACGCAGGATCCGGTACGGCGGCGCTGTCCGGCAGCGGCACCCTGACCGCGCATGGTCCGGTCGTGACGCCACCGTTCGCGACGACCGTGACCGGGAACCGTCTCCTCGACCAGTACGGGGCACCGTTCCTGATCCGCGGCGATTCGCCGTGGTGCCTGCCGCAGAACGTGTCCACCACGGACGCGATGACCTACATGGACCAGGCGCAGACGGCCGGGTTCAACCTGATCATCGTGCAAGCGCTCGGGACCTCCGGTGCCGGTGTGGCGTCGTCGGTGTCTGCCACGTTCGACGGGGTGGCACCGTTCACGAACTATGCCGACTGGTCGACCGGGTACAACGAGTCGTACTGGACCCGCCTCGACGCCATCATCACGGGTGCCGCATCCCGCGGGATCACGGTGATGCTGTTCCCCGCGTTCGGTGGGAAGTCCGGCTCCGGGGCACTGTACGACCTCGCCGCGCAGGCAAGCTCGCACTGGACCGCGTTCGGCACGTTCCTCGGCACCCGGTACAAGACCGCACCGAACCTGATCTGGGGTGCCGGCGGTGACTGGCCGTCAACGAACTGGGCGTCCAGCGTCGCATCCGTGAACGCGATGATCGCCGCCATCAAAGCGGCAGGCGATACCCACCTGTGGACGACGGAGAACTACCAGGACCAGTGGTCCAGCTCGAACACGTCCATCGTCGGCGGCGTCGACCTTGAATACGGGTACACGTACCAGGCCGCCTACAAGCTGGCCCGCACCGCGAAGGCCGCCACGTCGAAGCCGTACTTCCTCGGGGAGTCGGAGTACGAGGGCGAGAACAACGAGAACGGGCCCGCGACCACCGACCAGACGCTTCGACGGCAGGCAGCATGGTCGTACGCGCAGGGCGCGATCGGTGACATCTCCGGCACCCACTACTGGGACCTGCACACCGGCTGGTCGGGTTCGCTCGCGACAACCGCGATGGGCGAGCTCGGGAAGATCCGCAACGCTGTCGCAGCACTGACCGGGTGGCAGAACCTCGCACCGTCCACGACGCTCATCACCTCGGGCGCCGGAACGGACACCGCGACAGGAACCATGACCGGCAGCGGTGTGGATCCGCTCGAGTCGTCGTACGCGGTGGCATCCGTCACCGCAGACAAGAGCCTCGCGCTGCTGTACAACCCGGACTCGTCGGTGAACACGTCCGTGGTGCTCGACGCGACGAAGGTGGGCGCAAGCCCGAGCCTGACCCGCATCGACCCGACATCCGGGACGAGCACGTCGCTGACGTGGACGACCACGCTGACGAACCCTGGCGCGAACGCGGCCGGCGATCACGACTGGCTCTACGTCATCACCGCAGCCCCCGCCGTCACCGGCTCGGCCTCACTGTCCGGCACCGGCACCCTGGCCGCGTCCGGGAAACCGTCCACGGCGGGATCCGCAGCACTGTCCGGTACAGGAGGCTTGACCGCTACCGCGGCACCGTCCGTTCCGGCCGCCGCCACCCTCACCGGTGCGGGCACGCTGAGCGCGACAGGGAAACCGGCAGGCGTCGCAGCTGCCGCCCTGGCCGGGGTGGGCACGCTCACCGCGTCGTCGTCAAGCGCCGCCACCACGGCCGCACTCGGCGGAACGGGAACGCTCGCCGCAACCGCAACACCCGGACTCACCGGGGCCGCGGTGCTCAACGGCACAGGACTGCTCCACGCGACAGCAGCGGGGACCGTGGTCGCGATCGCAGCCCTCACCGGTTCCGGTGTCCTGACCGCAGTGGCCAGCGACACGAAACCGGTGATCCCCGCCGTGCGCACCCTGACCGGCCACGCACCCATCCACACCCTCACCGGGTACGCAGAAGTCCACACGTTGAAAGGCGATCCCATGGGCGCTGAAGTCAAACAAGGCGAAAAGCGGTCGATCACCTTCACCGCGAACGCCGACCTCACAGGGTGCACGGTGCAGCTGTGGTGCCGCCAGGTCGGCGGCACTGCGACCACCGTGCTGGACTCGACGATCACGGACCCGGTCAACGGTGTCGTCACGTGCAAACTGGACGGCACCCTCGACGCCGGAACCTACACGGTCATGCTCGAAGCGACCACGACCGACGGAGATGACGACAAGTTCCCGTCTGACGGGTTCGAGTTCCTCACCGTCGGCGCCAGCCTCTGACACCTCCACGACAACGCCCCCGCGGCTAGCCTCACGGCTGGTCGCGGGGGCGTTTCTCGTCGTGTCAGAGCTTGGTGCGGAACGTGAGCCCGGGGAGCACGCGCACGCTGAGCCGCCCGCGCGAGCTGAAGGTGACCCGGCCGACGCGCTTCGAGACGGAGGCGCCTGTCTTCGAGATGTTCACGTGGGTGCCGCGGCCGAGCGCGACCCGCTTGCGGACGTAGAGACCCATCAGCGGATCCCCGCCGCGCGGCGCGCGTTGACCGTCTTCGTCTGCGACGGCAACGTGAAGAGGTCGACGATCGTGCCGATGCCGAAGATCCCGAACGTGAGCAGCCACAGGATGCCGCGGCCGATCTTCCCGAGGTAGAAGTGCTGGATGCCGGCGACACCGATCAGGGTGAACAGCACGAGCAGGTACGCAGTGGCTGCGTTGCGGGGCGGCAGCGGCGGCCCGTACGCGCCGGTGGGCGTGGCATTCACGTAGACAGTTGTCGGCGCGGGAGGCGTCGCCTGGGGCGAGGGAGTCTCGTTGCTCATGGCGCGATCCTAGGCTCGGTCGGCGGACGGCTCTACGACCCGGTTGGGGGTAGCCAACGCAGCACAAACGTTCCGCCTCGCGTCTTGGCAAGTCGCTTCGGGGCGTCACGGGGCGCCGTGCCAAGAAGTTGAGGGCTGGTCGTTTTATTGACATTTGGCAACCAATTCCGAACCTATCGACTGCCCCCATATGAGGGATAGACCCACTATTGGGAGCTTCGCCGGCACCTTCCCTGTCGAGAGGATCTGGGCATCCAAATGCAAGGAGGAACGCTTGGTCACCTCAGATGCGAACACCGCACTCGAGTCCGGCCTCTCGCGTCGCTCGCTACTCGCCGGAGCTGGCACGTTGGCAGCCTTGAGCGTCATGGGAGGAGTCGTCATCTCGACGGCCCCGGCCCACGCTGCCTCGCCGCTGTCACTCAACCAGGTGAAGGCGATGGCGGTCGGTGAGACCGGACGCACCCTGGCCCAGGTCAAGAGCGACTTAGCAGTCACGGATCCGTGGCTCAGCTGGAGCGGAGAGTGGTGCGCCTGGTTCGTCACCTGGCTCCTCCACAACAACGGTCTTGGGATGTTGGTCGACGCTGAAGACCCGTACCCCTTCTACCGTTCACAGGGCCGAGTCGGCACGGTTCCCACGACGGGCGCCTTGATCTTCTTTGGAAGCACTACTTCCAGCATCGACCACGTTGGGCTCGTCTACGACTCGGCCAACGGCGTTGAAACGGTCGAGGGCAACGCGGGGTCAAACCCGTGGCCTTCGTCCGTCGTTCACCACAACACCAATCGCGGACAGTCCGCCATTGGATACGCATATCCGGTCTATTCCGGCTACGACTCGCTCCCAGGCGTCGGGGGCAACCCCGGCGGCGCAGCACCAGTCCCAACCTTGAAAGGAACCGACGTGTTCTACGTTGCTCGTAACGGAAGTGTCTACCTCATCGTGCCGCAGGGCGCCCAGAACTACGCGGTCGTGATGGGAGGCCAGGACAACCTCGGGAACATTCCCATGGTCACCTTCAACTGGGACACGTCGTGGGCTGCTTTCAAGAACACCGTGGTGAACGCGAGCAGCCTGCCCGCATAGTTCGCAACGCTCGTCGCCCCCGCGACTGGCCTTTTTACGGCCGGGCGCGGGGGCTTTTCACCGTCGTTGGCGGGTATCCGGCGAACGGGGTGACCCCGGTCGGTGTCGGGTCGTACAGGACGAGATCGTTCGCCTTCTCGAGCGAGTCGACAACGTTCATCAGCTGCCGTTTCTGCGGGTCTATGTCCCACCGGAACAGCAGGTACCGGTCGCCTTGCCGGTGGTGCACTCGCTGGATGACGGCCTTCGGGAGGACCTTGTCGTTCCGCATCACGATCCACGTGTCGACGTCGAAACGGATAGGGCGCGGCTCGATCATGACTCGAATGTATGTTCGACGATCACTTGATGCAAGGCGGCGGAATCACGGCGAGCGGACGGAACCCTTCGGTATACGAACGCGCAAGCATCGCGCGCAAAATGCTTGCAACCGATGTACAATGCAAGCATGACGGGCGACAATCAGCAGGCGAGCAACACGGGCCTATTTGAGGCAGAAGGGCGAGCTGCCGGGGGCAAGGCGCGAGCCGCGAGCATGAGTGCAGACGAGCGACGTGAGGTGGCGAAGAAGGGGGCGGCCGCTCGATGGGCGGAGATACCCACTGTCTACGCGGGGTCGGTGGATCGGCCCCTGATCATCGGGGACATCGAGATTGAGTGCTACGTCCTCGACGATGGAACCCGGGTGATCACCCAGGGTGCCTTGCTTCGCGCGCTTGGAAGGCACACTCGTGCCGCAGGTACAGACGCGGATGATGTCGATCCGCAGCTTCCGCCGATTCTTCAAGGAAAGGCAATCCGTCCGTACACCGCCGGGATCGGTGAAGAAGCACATCCGGTTGCCTTCCGCCTTCCGCAAGGTTCCAGAGCAAACGGTTACCGGGCTGAGCTGCTTCCGAAGATCTGCGAGGTGTATCTCGCCGCGAGGAGCGACAGGAAGCTGCCCGCGAATCAGCAGCGCATCGCAACGCAGGCAGAGATCCTGATCCGTGGACTTGCGACCGTCGGAATTATCGCCCTAGTCGACGAAGCCACTGGCTATCAGGAGATCCGCACCAAGGACGCCCTGTCGCGAATACTGCAGGCCTTTGTGGCGAAGGAACTGCAACCCTGGGTCAAGACCTTCCCGGCTGACTTCTACAAGGAGATGTTCCGGCTACGCGGACTTCCGTACGATCCGGCATCCGTGCAGCGGCCGCAGTACTTCGGGAACCTGACGAATGACATCGTCTACGACCGCCTGGCTCCTGCTGTGCGGGATGAGCTCAAGCGTGAGCAGGCGAAATCCGCCAAGACCGGTCGGATGTTCCAGTACCTGACCACAGACATTGGCTATCCCAAGCTGCGGGAGCACCTCGGATCAGTAGTCACCCTAATGAAGCTGAGCTCGAACTATGCGGAGTTCAAAGCCAAGCTCGATCTCATCCACCCTTCCTACAAGAAGAACATGCCTGCCCCGCTCTGGCTTGATGCCAGCGATCTGGGACTCTGACCTACGGCCAGCCGGCCCCGTCTACTTCGGTAGGCGGGGCCTTTTCGGTATATCGCCCCACAGGGCGCGGGTGGCGTGCCAGTCTGGGCCGTGCGCGCCGGCCGGGGTCTTCAGACATTCTCCGACCGGTGCGTGCCCGACATCAGCGGCGGTCATCGAGGATGCGGATCTCATCCTCGCGCGCTCGCAGGTTGTACAGCCGCCGCATCCACTCGTCGACGCGTGACTGATCTGAGTCTGGGGCATCCGCCGCCGACCGACTGTAGCTCCTTCCGGTACGGTGAGCAGCTAGACAAGGAGGCCACGATGGCTGACTCACCCGAATCTGGCTGGGAATACGAGACGAGGCGCCACGCCAATGATCCCGTTCATCCCAATCCTGCCTATCGCATGAGCGCATACGAATTCGTTGACCATCGGCTTGAACCAGCGATCTCTAGCATTCTCTTCGAAGAGAACCGATTGCCATGGGCCGTAATCGATGCGTGGGCGCGCGCCGAATGGGCGCTTCGATCTGCGCGAGCCTTCCTGTCCTCCGAAGACGACGAGATTCGAAGGCAGACTTGGCTCGAGCTGCCGAAGCGTAAGGAACTAATCGAGGATGTCATCAGGTTGATGCAAGAGCGCAACCAACCGCTGCCCAACGACTTCAAGAACGTTCTCACAAAGCTGTATTCGTTCCGGAACGACTTCGCACATAGTCAGATGCGGCCGGTACCCGACGAGCTCGCGCGAGGGGTCCGCTTCCTTCGGAAGCTTCAATGGGACCGAGGCGAGATCGTGACCCGTTCATACAAGGAACTGCACAGCACAATGAATCGTGCCACTGATCTGATGAAGCTACTAACCGAGCGTGTGCCAGAAGCGCAGATCACGAATCAGGACCTACCCGAGCGCGAGAAGAAGCTTCTGCGCTCGGTGATCGGAGTCGACTGACCAGTCAGCGCTGGTCGTTGATGTCGGGGATCTCGTCCTCAATCGCGCGCTCGGCAGCGAGCCGGCGCATCCCCTCATCGACACGCGCCTGCTCTTCTGGCGTCAGCAGAGCGTCGTCGGGTTGCTCGGAGTCGAAGGTTGGGCGTTCGCGCACACTTCGACCGTACGCCCAAGGACTTCTGGCGCGTGACGGCGACGTGTGCAGCATGGACCTCACGGCTCCGACAGTTGCCGGAGCTCGAGACAGACGAGACTATGGGCTGTATGCAGCCGCAACTTCCGGCGAGTCCGTCCTTGGCCCAAGTCCGAGAAACGGTGAGCGCATCCCGCGGTTCTGATTGGTACCGCATTGGAAACCGGGATCGAGCCATCTTCCAGCGCGCGGTCGCTCTAACGATCACATGGTCGGAGGAACGTGACGAGCCGGACTACACCGGGCATCCAGCATTCAAAAGCCCGAACCCACACCCCTACCTCATTGAACTGGCGTGGCACGGAGCCGTCATCGAGGAGGCAAGGGCGGTTTACGAGAACAAGGGAGGCGCCTACCTCCCGCAGCCGAGCAGACGCGGGAAGTTCTGGTACGCCACTCCCTGGCAGCGCGACATTGCCGCGCTAGTCACCGAACTCACGACGGGTTTGCCGTTCGACGAAGTGCTCGTGGCCTCCGACATCCGGATCAGGGAACGTGGAGTCTAGTCCGCATTTAGTCCGCAAAACATCCAAATCCGGCCCGGCATGCTCAATCGCCACCGATCATTGAATCCCTGATCAGCTAAAGAATCCAATCAGTCTCAATCAACGTCGAAACGGGCTCGAATGTTCGAGCTCTACTACGGCGTGTAGGCACCAGACCGCCAAGACGCAAGTGGGTCGTCTCCTCTGGGAGACGACCCACTTCGTCGTTCAGGCGCGCGCTCCTAGTCAGCAATCTGCGTTGAGTGAGGACGGCGCCACGATCGAATCAATCGCGCCATTCGTGGCCCTGACGATGACACCGAGGGAAGGATCGGCCGTTTGTGCAGTGTCGAGAACTCGGTCCCAATGACCCTCATAGTCACCGGAGTCATGCGGATGTCCTGAGACACCCGCGAAGTACGAGGCCCAGTCGCTGCCGATTCTCGCGCCGTTGGGTGTCGTCAGCGCGATCGGGGCCGACGAAACGCGGCTGAACACCGAGTATCCGCCGTTGGGCCACATCGTCTTGTCGGTGTACTCGGTGAGCTCGAGCGCGGGCCACTGGTATGTGGTCCAGCCTCCGCCGCACTTCTCCGGGGCATCGGACGCCACGACCGGGTCGCCGAGCAAAGTCGTCAGTTCATTGATGGCATCCTTGGGCGAGCCGGAATACGCGTAGTCGCCGAGACTGGATCCATCTGTCGCGTGAACGCGCAGGGAGGATGCGTCGACGATGATCGCGTCCGCTACGGGAACAGTCGACGTGGGTTTCGCCGTCTGGCCCGAATGTTGCGCCGTCTGCGAAGCCGTCGGGCCCGAATGTTGCGCCGTCTGCAAAGTCGTCGGGTCGGCGGACGCTACTGGTGACGCGCAACCGGAGAGCAGCAACACGGTCGCGGAAATGACCGCAAGGGAGGCTGAGATGCCTTTCAGGGACGAGATCTGCACGTGTGCAAAATAGCAGAGCGCCTACGCAACCGGGGAGCAAACGATGATCACGGTTTCGACTCGGAAGGTTCGGCTGGCCGGGCATGATGAAGGGGCCGACGTCCCCCCGAACGCCGGCCCCCATCGATCACGCCAGACAAAGCTGGCGACGAATTCCGGAACGAGGTCGTCATCGCGAGCCGACCCGAACAGCTCGTGGCACTGAGCACCGAATGGTCCGGAACTCGATCGCCCGACCGCCGCGAGATCTACTGAACTCGTTGCGTCCGTTGCAGTCGCCGCCCCGGTGCTCTCCTCTCCTCGCCGGAACCCGTTATGCAAAGCAGACCAGACTGTTGGACAGTTGGCAAGCATAAACTTGACAAGCGCCCAAACTGTGAGCGGCCGCAACTGGCCGAACCGGCACAAAGTTAGGATCGTCAGAAGCCCGGAGAAGGGATCGCCGTGTCGAATGCATCAGTGCGCGCCGAGAACGCGCGCGTCGACAAGTTCGGCGATCGGCGCCGCATGCTCGCAGAATCCGCTCTCGCTGCCATTGCCGAGCACGGCTACGCCCAGACGGGTCTGCGGGACGTCGCACAGCACTCCGGACTCTCGCACGGCTCGTTGCACTACTACTTCGATGACAAGGACGACCTCGTCGCTCTCGCGGTATGGAACTACAAGTCCGAGTGCGCACGGCGATACGACCCGATCGTCGAGACCGCGGCCGACGGTGTCGAGTTCGTCCAACGGATCGGCAATGAGATGGCGAGCACGATGCGTGAGGACGCGTCACTTCATCGGCTCTGGTACGACCTCCGCAATCAGGCGCTCTTCACGCCGGGATTCCGCGAGACGATCATCGACATCGATCGGCTGCTGGAAGAGATGGTCTGGGCGATCGTCTCCAGGTATGCGGAGCTCGCCGGGCGACGACCGGCTATCAACCAGGAGATCGCTTACTCACTGTTCGACGGCCTTTTCCAGAACGCCCTCATCCGGTTCCTGCGCGGCGACAAAGAAGCGGGCGATCGGCTCAGCATGGAGATCGGGCTCCTTCTCGATCGCACCCTTGGCGATCCGGTGTGATCGCCGCAGTCCGGTGAGGCGTTCGACGCACGAGTTCCACGCACGCGCAGAGTCAGGAATCGTAGAAGTTGCGCTCGAACACCGCGCGTGACCGCCGTGTCACAGCGAGATACTCCTCCTCGAGCTGTGTCGCCGATCCGCGCGGATAGCCGAGCAGACGCGCCACGCCCTCCAGAGCGCGGCGCTCGGTGGGCAGCAGATCCGAGGTCTTGTCCGTCCAGAGCGTGACGGCACTGCGCGCACGGGATGCGAGGATCCATGCCTCGCGCAGGCGCGCGGCATCAGTCGCGTCGAGCAGCTCGAGCTCCACGCAGGCCGTGAGCGCGTCGAGTGTGGAGGTCGTGCGGAGCGACGGCGAGGAGGCCGCATGGCGCAACTGCTGCAGCTGGACGAGCCATTCGACATCGCTGAGCGATCCGCGGCCGAGCTTGAGGTGCCGGGCCGGATCCGCGCCCTGCGGCAGCCGCTCGTTCTCCACCCTGGCCTTGATGCGCTTGACCTCGCGCACGTCGCGATCCGAGATCGAAGTCGGATATCGCACGGAATCGGCGAGCTTGGTGAAATCGGCCAGCAGCCCTTCGTCCCCCGCGAAGCCACGCGCTCGCAACAGTGCCTGGGCTTCCCAGGTGAGCGACCAGCGCTCGTAGTACGCGCGGTAGGAGTCCAACGACCGGGCCGGTGTGCCGTTCTTGCCCTCTGGGCGCAGGTCCATGTCGAGCTCCAAGGGCAACCGTGCGTCTTCGGTCAGCCGCTTCAGCTCGGAGACGATGCTCAACGCAGCGCTGTGTGCGACGCCGTTGTCGACGCCCTCGCCGGGACGGAACACGTAGATCACGTCGGCGTCGGATCCGAAGCCGAGCTCCCGTCCGCCGAATCGACCCATCGCGATGACCGCGAACTCGAAGTCGGTGGTCTGGCGCTGCCTGACGGCCGCCAGGATACCCGTGATCGTCAGTTCCGTGACATCCGTGAGACCGCGGGCGAGGTCTTCGACGCTTCCGATGCCCAGGATGCCCGCGAACGCCAGCCGCAGCACCTCGCGACGTCGCACGGCGCGGATGGCGCGCGCCGCGGCGTCCGGCTTCTCGTGGCGTTCGAGGATGGCAGCCACCTCATCGTCGAGGGACGCGCGCGTGCGCGCATGCAGGTCGGCGTCGTCGTCCAGCCAGGCAACGCTCTCCGGGATCAGGCCGAGCAACTCGCCGGCGAATCGGGATCCGGAGAGCACCCTGGTGAGACGCTCGGCGGCGCCCGACGAGTCGCGCAGCATCCGCAGGAACCAGTGCGTGCTCCCCAGGTCCTCGCTCAACCGCCGGAACGTGAGCAGGCCGTAGTCGGGATCCACGCCATCCGCGAACCACTGCAGCATGACCGGCAGAAGGGTTCGCTGGATGGCGGCTCGCCGTGAGACGCCCGCGGTCAACGCCGCGATGTGCACCAGCGCACCGTGCGGGTCGACGAATCCGATCGCTGCGAGGCGCGCCTCCGCCTGCTCCCCCGTCAGAGCACTCTCGTCGCCGGGGAGTGCCGCGACCGCGGCCAGCAGCGGACGATAGAAGAGGCGTTCGTGGAGTCCGCGGACACGACGCTTGACGCCGTTCCACAGCTCCGTCAGCTCGGCAGCGTTCGATGCGATGCCCGTCGCGCGTGCCAGCGTGCGAAGACGGTGCTCGTCGCGGGGCATGAGGTGCGTGCGACGCAATTCCGACAGCTGGATGCGGTGCTCGATGAGCCGCAGCACACGGTAATCGCGGGCGAACTCGGCGGACTCGGACCGTCCGATGTACCCGCCGGCCGCCAATGCCTCGAGGGCGGGCAGCGTTCCTGCAACACGCACCGCGTCATCCGTGTGACCGTGCACGAGCTGCAGCAGCTGAACGGTGAATTCGATGTCGCGCAGCCCGCCCGGACCCAGCTTCACCTGGCGGTCGACCTCGTCGGCCGGGATGTTGTCGGTCACGCGCTTGCGCATGCGCTGGACCGACTCCACGAAGTTCTCACGTGCGGCGCTCGCCCACACGAGCGGACCGATCGCCTCCGCATACCGCGCACCGAGGCCCGGATCCCCGGCGATCGGGCGCGCCTTGAGGAGGGCCTGGAACTCCCAGCCCTGCGCCCAGCGGTCGTAGTAGGCCATGTGGGACTCGAGAGTGCGCACGAGTGCGCCGTCCTTGCCCTCGGGCCGCAGGTTCGCGTCGACTTCCCAGAGCGGCGGTTCCACGGCGAAGGAATCGATCCCGCGCATCGTCAACGACGCCAGTCGCGTGCCGATGTCGACGGCTCTGGCCGAGGAGACTGCCGCCGACTCGTCGCCTTCGACCACGTAGATGACGTCGACGTCGCTGAGGTAGTTGAGCTCCTCTGCGCCGGTCTTGCCCATGCCGATGATCGAGAGCCGGGTCGCCGCGACTTGCCCAGCGGGGAATCGACCAGGTCCGGATCCGGACGCCATGGCGCGCGCAACTGCGAGTGACGCGTCCAGCGCGGCTCCCGCAAGGGCGGCGAGGGTACGTGCCACGGCATCGAGGCCGCCGACAGGATCCCGCTGCTGCAGGTCGAAGGCGGCGATTTCCGTCAGCCGCGTGCGGTATCGGGCCCTCAGTGCCGTCCACGCCGTCTCATCCTCAGCGGATGCCACGCCGTCGGCAGCTCCGACCGCATCCAGCAGGTCGGCGCGCAGCTCGGCCTCGGACGGCAGGGCGTGCACTGGGTCGTCGAACACGCGCAGCGCGGCTGGAACGCGAACAACGAACTCCGCCAGGCCGCTGGATGCTCCCAGCACGAGGAGGAGGCGCTGCAGCGCATCGGAATCGGCCAGCGTCGCTGCGGATGCGGCAGGATGTCGCTGCAGAAGGGTCAGCAGCCGTGCGAGAGCGGCGTCCGGATCCGCGACACGCGCCACCAGGGCTATGAACTCCTCGGGCGCCGGTCCGCCGAGTCCGGCGAGCTCATCGAGCTGCGTGCGGGCATTCGACAATCCGACGAAGCCCGCTCGCGCCAGCGCGGTCAGCGTGATCGGCGTCACGCGCGAGACCCCTCCCGCCGACGCACCGCTCAGAGGATCTCGAGGTTCGTGCGCAGCTCGTACGGCGTCACCTGGGCGCGGTACTCGCGGAACTCGCGCTGCTTGTTGGCGAGCACGTAGTTGAAGACCTGCTCCCCCAGCGTCTCGGCGACGAGCTCGGACTCCTCCATGCGCTGCACGGCCTGCTCGAGACTGGCGGGCAGCGGGTTGAATCCGAGCGCACGACGCTCTGCGTCGCTCAGAGCCCAGACATCGTCTTCCGCCTCGGCCGGAAGTTCGTACTCCTCCTCGACGCCCTTGAGACCGGCGGCCAGCAAGAGCGAATAGGCGAGGTAGGGGTTCGCAGCCGAATCGATCCCGCGGTACTCGATGCGCGCGCTCTGGCCCTTGCTGGGCTTGTAGAGCGGCACTCTGACAAGCGCGGACCGGTTGTTGTGGCCCCAGCACACGTAGCTCGGCGCCTCGTCACCGCCCCAGAGTCGCTTGTAGGAGTTGACGAACTGGTTCGTCACGGCGGTGATCTCCGGCGCGTGGTGCAGCAGCCCGGCGATGAACTGGCGAGCTACCTTCGACAGCTGGTACTGCGCACCCGCCTCGAAGAACGCGTTCGTGTCGCCCTCGAAGAGCGAAAGATGCGTGTGCATTCCGCTTCCCGGGTGTCCCGTGAGCGGCTTGGGCATGAACGTCGCGTAGACGCCCTGCTCGATCGCCACCTCCTTGATCACCGTGCGGAAGGTCATGATGTTGTCCGCCGTGGTCAAGGCATCCGCGTAACGCAGGTCGATCTCGTTCTGGCCCGGCCCCGCCTCGTGGTGGCTGAACTCCACCGAGATGCCGAGGTCCTCGAGCATCCGCACCGACCGGCGACGGAAGTCATGCGCCGTGCCGCCCGGCACGTTGTCGAAGTATCCGGCTGAGTCGACCGGCGTCGGGCCGTTCTCGCCGAACTGCGACGACTTGAGCAGATAGAACTCGATCTCCGGATGCGTGTAGAACGTGAATCCGCGATCCGCCGCCTTTTCGAGGGTGCGCTTGAGCACGTTGCGAGGATCCGCGACGGCAGGTTCGCCGTCCGGTGTCGTGATGTCGCAGAACATGCGGGCGGTCGGGTCGATCTCGCCGCGCCACGGCAGGATCTGGAACGTCGTGGGATCCGGGTGCGCAAGCAGATCGGACTCGAACGTGCGCGTGAGGCCTTCGATCGCTGACCCGTCAAAGCCGAGGCCCTCGGCGAAGGCGCCCTCGACCTCGGCAGGGGCGAGCGCCACCGACTTGAGGGTGCCGACGACGTCCGTGAACCACAGGCGCACGAACTTGACGCCGCGTTCCTCGATGGTGCGGAGCACGAAGTCACGCTGCTTGTCCATCTGATCCCTTTCCTCGTTGTCTAAGGCTAGTGGGTAGGGTGCCGGCGCCGGCGCGTGATCGGGGCCCGCGAGATCCGTTGCCTGCCGCGCCGTCGATAGACTGACCGGCATGGCTGATGAGGCGAGCACATCGACGTCCGCGACGGCCGAGGAACGGCCCTATGGAGGCACCTCGGAAGGCCCCAAGCGCGTGAGGACGAGGCACTTCCAGAACGCGAAGGCCAGCGGCATCAAGATCACCGGGTTGACCAGCTACGACATGTTGAGCGCCCGCATCTTCGATGAGGCCGGTATCGACTTCCTGCTCGTGGGCGATTCGGCCGGGAACAACGTTTTCGGATACGACACCACTCTTCCGGTGCGCGTCGACGACCTGATTCCACTGACCAGGGCCGTCGCCAACGCCGTGTCGCGTGCCTTCGTCGTTGCTGACATGCCGTTCGGCTCCTATGAGACCGACGTGCAGGACGCGCTGCACACCGCGGTGCGCTTCATGAAGGAGACGGGCGCCCACGCCGTGAAGCTCGAGGGCGGCAAGCGGAGCGCCAAGCAGATCCGGCGCATCGTCGATGCCGGCATCCCTGTCATGGCGCACATCGGCTACACGCCTCAGAGCGAGCATCAGCTCGGCGGTCACATCATCCAGGGTCGCGGGGACAGCGGCATCGAGTCGCTGCTCGCCGACGCTCACGCAGTCGAGGATGCCGGCGCGTTCGCCGTCGTGCTCGAGATGGTCCCAGCGGATGCCGCAGCTCAGGTCACGAAGGAGCTCACGATCCCCACGATCGGCGTCGGTGCAGGCCCGAACGTCGACGGGCAACTCCTCGTCTGGACGGACTGGGCCGGATTCACCACCGGACGAGTCCCGCGATTCGTCCGCCAGTACGCCGACCTCCAGGGTGTGCTCGCCGACGCGGCCCGTCGCTACAAGGACGACGTCGAACACGGCGAGTATCCGGGGCCGGAGCACAGCTACTGAGCTGCAAAGACGGCGCACCCGCTACAGGAACCGGCGTTCCGCGGCCCCTCGGGCTCAGCTGTCTTCTTCGGCCCAGCGCGCGCTGTTCTCGCGCAGCGTCTCGAGCGCGTTCTCGGCCTCGGCATGGGTGTCGAACGGGCCGACCCGATTGGGAGCAGGCGACTTGAAGCCCTGCTCAACGGCACCGGTCTTGATGTTGTACCAGTACTTCTTCTCGATGTCTTGGTCGAACCCGTCCACCATAAGCTTGATTCTATGCCCAAGGACTCCGCCGGCCACTTGATCCCCGGCCGCATCTCGCCTCGTCGCCCCGTACCCGATTCCATTCCCCGACCGGAATACGTCGGCAAGCCGGGTCCGGCTCGCGACGACCGGGGCGATGTCTACACGCCGGAGGAGGTCGAGCTCATCCGCGTCTCAGGACGCATCGCGGCACAGGCCATCGCACTCGTCGGCGAGAACGCGGTTCCCGGGGTGACCACGGAGCATCTGGATGCCCTCGCCCACCAATTCCTCATCGACAACGGCGCGTATCCGTCGACGCTGGGATATCGCGGCTATCCGAAGTCGATCTGCACGTCCGTCAACGAGGTGATCTGCCACGGCATCCCCGATGACACGGTGCTCGAGGACGGCGACATCGTGAACGTGGACATCACGGCGTTCAAGAACGGCGTGCACGGCGACAGCAACCAGACCTTCATCGTCGGCCAGGCGTCCGAGGACGTCGCCCAGCTCGTCGAGCGGACCCGCGAGGCGCTGAACCGCGGCATCAAGGCCGTCGCGCCAGGTCGCCAGGTCAATGTCATCGGCCGCGCGATCGAGTCGTACGCCAAGCGGTTCGGCTATGGCGTGGTGCGCGACTTCACGGGGCACGGCGTCGGCCGGTCCTTCCACTCCGGCCTGATCATCCCGCACTACGACTCCGCGCCGAACTACGACACCGAGATGGTGCCGGGCATGGTCTTCACCATCGAGCCCATGCTCACGCTCGGCGGATACGACTGGGACATGTGGTCGGACGACTGGACCGTCACCACGAAGGACAAGTCCATCACCGCGCAGTTCGAGCACACGTTGGTCGTCACCGAGCGCGGCGCGGAGATCCTCACCCTCCCCTGAGCACACGCAATCCGCGCCGCCGACACCAGCCGCGGGGCGGGGCGAGCGTCATGCTTGATCCGCGCGCCGGGTAGATTCTCCTCATGACCTCCACGACGGCAATCGGCATCGACATCGGCGGCACGGGGATCAAGGGTGGTGTCGTCGATCTCGAGACCGGAGAGCTCGTCAGCGATCGGGTCAAGCTCCCCACTCCGAAGGGCGGTGAGCCCGACGAGGTGGTCGAGGTCACCCGAGAGGTGCTCGATCAGCTCACCGGCGGCAACCCCGCCGATCCGGTCGGCGTGTGCTTCCCCGCGATCATCAAGGGCGGCCGCACGATGTCGGCGGCGAACGTCTCGAAGAATTGGATTGGGCTCGAGGCGGAACAGAAGTTCGAGAAGGCGCTCGGGCGCGACATCCACTTCGTCAACGATGCGGATGCCGCAGGATACGCGGAGACCACCTTCGGCGCAGCGAAGGGCGTCGGCGGTCTCGTGATCCTCACGACCCTCGGGACGGGGATCGGCAGCGCGCTCATCTACAACGGCGTCCTCGTGCCCAACGCGGAACTCGGACACCTCGAGATCGACGGCCACGACGCGGAGTCCAGGGCGGCCTACTCCGCGAAAGAGCGCGAAGACCTCGACTGGAAGCACTGGACCAAGCGGCTCAACAAGTACTACGGATGGCTCGAGTTCCTGTTCTCGCCCGACCTGTTCGTGATCGGCGGCGGTGTCTCGAAGAACTGGGACGAATTCGCCCCGATGCTGGAGCTGAACACCAAGGCCGTGCCTGCGACGTACCGAAACAACGCCGGGATCCTGGGCGCTGCGGCGCTGGCTTCGAACGACCCCCGGGCCGACAGGGGCTGACATCCGCCGCTCGCACTCCGTGCTGAGGTGGGAACGGGCCGGCTGATACGCCGGGTTCTGTTGGAATGTGCTGTGCTTGCGGCACGGCACATCCTGGACGGCCATCTATCTCGGAGCCGCGTTGCCGCGGCCCTCTAGCGGTCTACCCGGGAACGAGGCGAGCAGCCTCATGGTCCCCTGTCTGACCTTGCTCCGGACGAGGTTTACCGAGCCGGCCGGGTCGCCCCGGTCGCTGGTGGTCTCTTACACCACCGTTTCACCCTTACTCACGCGAACGCGAGCGGTCTGTTTTCTGTGGCACTGTCTCGCGGGTTGCCCCGGGTGGGTGTTACCCACCGTCCTGCTCTGTGGAGCCCGGACGTTCCTCGGCGGCCTCCGATACGAGAGCGGATGCCGACGCGACCGTCTTGCCGGCCCGTTCGCCCTCCAGCGTAGCCGAGCCGTGCTGGGCGTCTTGCCCCGGTCAGGAGTTCTCGTCGCGGATCAGGATGGCCCCGCTGTCGGGGCAGAGCACCACCTCGTCCGGCGCCGCTGCGCGTACGACAGCGAGATCCGACGGAGACAGCTTCATGTTGGAGCCGAGCGAGACGCCGCCGACGAGGCGGGCGGCGCCGACACCGTAGCGTCCACGCTGCTTCTCGTACAAAGCGACGAGATCGACGGGAAGTGCCGAGGCGATCGTGGTGCGGTCGGTCGTGGCATCCGCTCGCTTGCGCTCCCAGTCGGTGACCTCGACCGCGCGCTCGGCCTCGAGCCGCGCCACCTCGCCCTCGGTCTCGGCGCCCTCGGCGTCGATCGTGGCCAGGCCGGCCTCGAGGGTCTCGATGCGCTCCATGATGTTCAGCTCGATGTCCTCGAGGTCGCCGCGTCGCTTGCGCAGCGCTTGCAGCTCTGCTTCGAGGGCCGCGACGTCTTTCACGGATGCGGTGTGCTGCATCCGGTCGGAATCCCGCTCCATGCGCGCCTCGACGACCGCGACATCCGATTCCATGCGGGTGAGCTCGGCTTTGGCGTCGTCGAGCTCACCGGAGACCGCCAGACGTCTGCTGCGGATATCGGCCGCCGTCGGCTCCAGTGTCGCCAGTGCCTTCGCCTGCGACGGATTCGCGATCGCCCTCGTCGCCTGGACGATGGCGTTGTCCAATTCCTGTACTCGCAGGAGCTCTGACTGGTCGCGCGGGTCGGCTTTCACGGCACTCTTCTCCGACCGGGTCAGCCCTCGGTCTCTTCGATCTGAACTACGTTATTGCACCGACCCGCTGCCCGGATCACTGCACGACGGCGAAGTCCCACGGATCGGTGCGCAGCTCGCTCACCTCGACCGCCACGCCCGGCAGCGCGTCGCGCAGTTGCCGTGCCGCGGTCTCGAGCCACAACCATTCCGCGGCCCAGTGCGAGACGTCGATCAGCGCCGGTCCGCCGGTCAGTCTGCTCTGCTCGACGAACTCCGACGCCGGATGATGGCGGAGGTCGGATGTGATGTAGACGTCTGCTGAGCGCACGCCCGGCTCCGCGAGGAACGCGTCACCCGCGCCGCCGCACAGAGCCACGGTCGAGATCGGGCGTGCATAGTCACCTGCGACCCGGATGCCGGTGGCGGTCGGCGGCAGGAGGTCGGCGAGGGCTCGCGCGAGGTGCCCGAGCGTGGCGGGCTCCGGCATCCGTCCGACTCGGCCGAGGCCGGAGTCCTCCGTCGTTCCCGGCACCAGCGGTCGCACGTCCACGAGGCCGAGTCGGTGCGCGAAGACATCCGAGACGCCGTCGGGCACGACGTCGGCGTTCGTGTGGGCGGCGACCAACGAGCATCCTCCGCGGATGAGCTTGGCGATGAGCGCGCCCTTGTAGCGGTCCTCCGCCACGCTCGTCACGCCCCGCAGGAGAAGCGGATGGTGCACGGCGAGCACGTCGAATCCACCGTCGACCGCTTCGTCGACCGTTTCCGACACCGCGTCGACAGCGAGCAGAACACGGGTGACGGAGCCTTGCGGATCGCCGGTGACGGGCCCAGGCGCATCCCATGCCTCGGCTCCCGCAACGGGCCAGAGCCGTTCGACCACGGAGAGGAATTCGGCGAGAGTCGGCATTCTTCGAGCCTACCGGCGCCCGCGGCGCGCGCACCGTGACGACTGTCGCGGCTCAGCGACTGGCGGCCTCCTGCGCCGGCACGGCTCGTCGACCGGTCAGCAGGCCCAGCCCGAGGCCGAGCACGAGAGCGAACAGGACCCCGAGATCGGAACTCGCGAGCGTGCCGTGCGGGTCGACACCGAGCCCCCGATAGATGAACCCCTCCCACTGCAACCAGGTTGCGTCGGCACGCATCAGACCCAAGCCGATCACACTGATCATGGCGAGCCCGCCGACGTTCCACCACCGCCAGTCCGGATACACGCCGCCGCGGTGCAGCAGCGAGTCGGTGGCGAGCCGACGTCGGCGCAGCAGGAAGTCGCCCAAGAAGATGCCTGTCCACGCCGCGATCGGCACGGCGAGAGTCGTCGGGTATCCGAGCACGAGCGATCGCACGTCGGGCACCGCGGCGACCAGTCCCCCGCCGACCAGCGCGACCAGCACCCCGAGCATGACAACGGATGTCCATCGCGGCAGATGGACCCCGACGGCCTGCACCGCGAATCCGCCCGAATACAGACTCACGACCAGTGCCGACAGCAGGCCGATGGCGATCGCCGCCACGACGGGGACGGCGAACCAGCTCGGAGTGCCTGCCACGAGCATCCGCACCGGATCCGCGGTCAACCCGCCCTGCTGCGCCGGCACCGCGAGCGCCACGATCGCACCGAACAGCACGAGCGCGAGCATCGGCAGAGCGGCGCCCAGACCGGTCAAGAGCGCCGTCGCGGTGCCGGCCGACCCCGGCCGCTGGTACCGCGCGAGATCGCCGCCTGCGCTCGCCCAGGCGAGTCCGAGGATGCTGAACACGAGGACTGCGCCCTCGACGACGACGATCCACTCTCCATATGGCGCGGCAACGACTCGATCCCACCCAGCCCGAGGCCACGCCACGAAGATGATGGCAAGGGCGAGGATGGATGACGCGACGGCCGCGACCGCCTGGACGGCTGCGACAAGCGCGTAGCCGAACACGGCGACCACCACGCAGACCACGATGCCGACGGCGAAGACTGTCCAGAGCACCAACGGCCGGCTGCTGGTCCAGCCGGATGCGACGGCGGCGTCCGCGATCGTCACGGACAGCAACCACAGCAGAGCGGCGCTCCAGAAGAGTCTGACCAGCAGGATCAGCGCCGCGGGCACGATGTTGCCGACCACGCCGAAGGTCGCACGTGAGACGACAACGGTGGGCTGGCCGCTCCAGACCCCGGTCAGCGAGCTGAGTCCCAACGGGATGAAGGACAGCGCGATACCGAGCACCGCGGCGACGAGAACCTGCACCAGATTGAGGCCGGCGGCGACCAGGAGGGCGCCCAAGCCGATGATGACGACGGATGCTCCCGTCGCGAACCACAGCCAGAACAGACGGCTGGCGCGTCCGACCCGGTACTCCAGCGGCGTGGGCTCGACGCCGGTCTGCTCGATCGAGAACACCGGCATCGCCTTCGGCGTGCCCACCGTGAGCACGTCTTCACCCGCACGCACGCGAGGCGTTGCGATCGGCACAAGACCGTAATCGCCGGATGCCACGTCATCGACGTCGTCCGGCACGTCGACATCGAGTTCGTCCTCCGCGATGACCGGCACCTCTGCGGTGACAGGGCGACGGTGATCCACCAGGATGCCCGCACCGGCAGCCCCGGACACGTTGCCGTCGTCGGTTCCGGGCGTGCGCAGATCCGTTGAGGCGGTGGCTGATGTGTCGGTCACTGCGCCGTCTGTCGGGGTCGCCTCGGCAGCAGCGGCAGCCGCCACCATTGCCGCCACCTCAACCGGATGCCTTCGTGCGGTGCTCGGGAGGGTGTCGTCCATGTCCGGAGCATCGGAGGGAAGACCTCGCGGGATCGTGTCGTCGGCGGGAATCTCTTCCGGGAGGTCGAGTTCCGCCGATGGTGCGGCCTCAGCGCCTGCCACCCCGGTCGTCGTGACGGAAGACTCGGGCGCCGCTCGTTCGCCGTCCGAGGGTTCGGATGCCGTCTCGTCGACTGTCGGCGAGGCATTCAGGTCCCCCGAGAACGGAGCATCAGCCTCGTCGATCTCGGCGTCGTCCGGGGCGCGGACTTCGGACGCCGTTGCGCTGACCTCATCGGGCTGCGGCAGGGCCGTGCGTTCGCCTTCAGGCTCTGTCGCGGCTGCCCGCTCGCGCTCCGCGCCCTGTTCGGCCTCGACGCCTGCCTGCTCGTCCGATCTCTTCTCATCCGAGGTCGCCTCAGGTCCGCGCCTCGCGGCGATCAGGGCCTCCAGACGCTCGATGGCGGCAAGGGTGTCGCCCTGATCCGCCTGCGCTGCGATCTCACGTTCGACGGGCGTCTTCGGCTCGTATGGAGGCTCGGGCGGCTGGACCGGTGTGAAGAGCGACTCGGGGCGGATGATCGGCAGCGACGCCGTGAGCAGCGACACCTCGTGCTCGAGGGCGTTCGCGATCTCGTCATCGTCGTGCGTGTCATCGCCGGCCTCCTGCTCCGCGTCCGCTCCGCGCCGAGCAGAGGTGGTCGACGCGGCAGTTCCTGGCGTGACAGCTGGAGGCCGCAGCAGCGGCGCATCATTCGAGGGCGCGTCGGCGAGCCCTGGCTCTTCCCTTCCAGAGTCCGAGTTGCGATCGCCCTCTGGCTGGGCCGCCGCGGAACTCTCGCCGTCAGTTCCGCCCGCGGCCTCGTCCTCGTCGGCTGCCTCGCGACCGCGTTCTGCGGGTGCATTGGGCTGCGCCGCGGGCGCACCTTTCGGCGGCACGAAGCTCGTGCGCCGCCGTGGCGGCTCGGGCACCGCGCCGTCGTCCGGCTCCCCCAAGTCGGTCCCCATAGCGTGAGCCTATCGACGGATACCCGCACCGTCGGCGCTCCACACGCAAGTCACCGATCCCGGCGGCGAGGTGCCCTCGGCTTGCGTGCACGCAACGTACCATCGGGAGTCATGGACTCGGCGATCCCCACCCCGTACGAAGATCTCCTCCGCGACGTGCTCGAGCACGGATCCCCGAAGTCCGATCGGACCGGCACGGGCACGCTCAGCGTCTTCGGCCGTCAGCTCCGCTTCGACCTCGCCGAAGGTTTCCCGCTCATCACCACCAAACGCGTGCACTTCCGCTCCGTCGCGTACGAGCTGCTCTGGTTCCTTCGAGGTGATTCGAACGTCCGCTGG
Source organism: Planctomonas sp. JC2975 (assembly GCF_012985205.1). Taxonomy (NCBI): domain Bacteria; kingdom Bacillati; phylum Actinomycetota; class Actinomycetes; order Micrococcales; family Microbacteriaceae; genus Planctomonas; species Planctomonas sp. JC2975. The sequence continues at coordinate 495,454 of NZ_JABEKS010000001.1, forward strand.
CTTCAGGAGCACGGCGTGACGATCTGGGACGAATGGGCAGACGCGAACGGGGACCTCGGGCCGGTGTACGGAGTTCAGTGGCGATCGTGGCCGACCCCGGATGGCGGACACCTCGACCAGATCTCAGCAGTGCTCGACACCCTGCGCAGCGACCCGGACTCTCGTCGGATGATCGTGTCGGCGTGGAACGTCGCGGAAATCCCGCAGATGGCGCTCGCGCCGTGCCATGCGTTGTTCCAGTTCTACGTCGCGGATGGCAAGCTGTCGTGCCAGCTCTACCAGCGCAGCGCCGACCTCTTTCTCGGCGTCCCGTTCAACATCGCCAGCTACGCGCTTCTCACCCAGTTGGTCGCCGACCAGGTAGGTCTGGAGCCGGGCGAGTTCGTCTGGACCGGCGGCGACTGCCACATCTACGACAACCACCTCGATCAGGTGCGCGAGCAGCTGTCCAGGGCTCCGTTCCCGGCGCCGCGGCTGGCCATCACCGGGCATCCGGAGAGCATCTTCGACTACGAGTTCGAGGACTTCGAGGTGGTCGGCTATCAGCATCACCCGGCGATCCGCGCTGCGGTAGCCGTATGACCATCGGGCTGATCTGGGCGCAGGCGAACGGCGGGATCATCGGCGCGGATGGTGCGATTCCGTGGCACGTGTCGGAGGACAGCAGGCACTTCCGCGCCGTGACGACGGGTGGGGATGTCGTGATGGGACGCAAGACGTGGGATTCGCTGCCGCCGCGCTTCCGTCCGCTCCCCGGGCGACGCAACATCGTCGTGTCTCGCGACCTCGACTGGCGTGCGGACAGTGCGGAACGCGTTGGTTCCGTCGCGGATGCCATCGCACTGGCCGAGGCTGACGTGTGGATCATCGGTGGCGGACAGATCTACGCGGAAGCCATCGACCTCGCCGACCTGCTGGAGGTGACCGAGATCGACCTCGACGTCGACGGAGACACCGTCGCTCCCGCGATCGGTGACAGCTGGCGCCTCTCGTCCGTCGAACCCAGTACCGGATGGGCGACGTCGGATGCGGGCGTGCGCTACCGATTCCTGAGCTACGTACGACGCTGAAGCTCTGCGGATCCAGATGCCCTGCGGATCCGGCGGGACTCCCTAGGTCGTCCGAGCCGAATGCCCCTGAGCCGGAGTTCGTGCCGGGTGCGACTCAGCGCGAGCGGTAAGGGGTGTGGCCCATCTGAATGGCGGCACCGATCCCGAGAATCGCTCCGACGATGCCGATGACGCCGATGATTCCCCAGAGGATCGCTTCAACCATGGTGTCCATTATTCCATCGTCAGAAGTCGCCCGTGCGCAGTGCACCGACCGGCTGCCGGCGGCATCGTCGAACGCGGTCCGACCGAACCCGGGAATCCTCCCAGCGCACGTTGTCCGCCCCGGCGCCCGGTGCCAGACTCGTAGGCGAGCAGGTATTCGGCTGGACCAGTGGGTACGGGGTATTTCGGGGTTATGACAGGGCAGTCGCGGGCCGGCGCATCGTGGAGACGCGGTGCAGGATTCCGACGCACGGCGGTGCTCTGCACGATTCTGCTGACGGCGACCTTCGGCGGAATCGGCGCTGCGCGGGCGGACGACCCCGCAACCCCTGCACCGACGACAACGCCGGCCGACACGTCCACGCCGACACCCGATCCGTCGACGACTCCCACCCCGGATCCCACGGACACGCCCACCCCGGATCCCACGGGAACACCGACACCCACACCGACGGGCACGCCGGATCCCACGGGAACACCGACACCCACGCCGACGGACACCTCGACTCCGACGGACGGCGACACCGGAGATCCTTCGAACCTGCCATCCCCCGAGTCGACAGGGGACGGCGACACCGCGGCGCTCACGGACGGCGGCGGACTCAGCGACAGCGCCATGCAGGCCCTCCAAGATGCGATCGACAAGGCGCAGAGTTCGCTGGACAGTGCGCAGTCCGTGCTCGATTCCGCGACGACGGACTATGACGCGGCCAAGGCGGCGTACGCGAACGCCAAAACCCTCGCGACGGCCGCGGACCGGATAGCAGACAACGCCGACACCGCGGCGAAGGCGGCCGCCGCGAAGCTCATGGTGGCGCTCAACCAGTCCCACTCCGACTCCGCAACGACGACACTCGGCGCTGTGCTGGGCAACCCCGGAGCTTCATCAAGCAGCGAGAACCTCCTGCAACGGCTCACCGCCGCGAACCAGCTGGGCAACATGCACGGCCCGCTTGACGAGCTCACCGCACGGGCCATTTCCACCGCCAAGCACGCGAACGCGCTGAAGGACGCGGCGCAGAAGGCGGATGCCACGGTCGCTTCCGTTCCGCTCGCCCAGAAGAAGACTGCTAAGAAGGCTGCCCAAACGGCGGTGGACGCCGCGCAGGCATCCCTCGACGCGGCGATCAATGCGATGGTCCAGGCGTCCAGCGGTACTGCCGACGACAGCTTCTCAGACGACTTCCGGCTGTCGTCCGGAAGCTGGGTCGATCCGGTGAAGGGGCCCATCACCGACGTGTTCGGCCCGCGTCCGTCGCAGCCGGCCGGATCGCCCGTCTTCCATCCCGGTGTCGACATCGGTGCGGCGTGCATGACCGTCATCGTCGCTGCCGCGGACGGCACCGTCAGCTTCGCGGGACCGTACAGCGGCTACGGGAACTTCATCCTGATCGATCACGGCGACGGCGTGCAGACCGCATACGGTCATATCTCCGACGGCACGATCATGGTCACGCCCGGACAACAGGTGACCGCTGGCCAGCCGATCGCGCGCGTGGGAAGCACCGGCGAGTCGACCGGGTGCCACCTGCACATCGAAGTCCGGATCGACGGCACGGCGATCGATCCGATGCCGTTCTTCGCCGACCGGGGTGTGACCCTCGGCCAGTGACGGATGACGCACCGCACCTGCACGGTCTGCGTGGTGCGACTTCGTTCGGCGATCGGAAAACTCTGGGGACCGTCTTCGGCGTGATCGACGACCTATTGGTGGGCCCTGCCGGGATCGAACCGACGACATCCACGGTGTAAACGTGGCGCTCTACCGACTGAGCTAAAGGCCCGCGCGTGCAGTCTATCGGCCGGATCGCGTGCGTCCGGCAGGCGACATCCGTTCGCTCAGGCCGCCTTGAGCTCCTCCAGCGCGATGCGGTACGCCTCGAGGGTTCGCGCCTCGCCCGGCGCCGTGATGAAGCTCTCGCGGATGATTCCGCTCGAGTCGATGAGGAAGGTGGCGCGGTTCGCGAAGCCTTTGTCCTCCAAGAACACGCCGTACTGCTTTGCGGTGTCGCCGTGCGGCCAGAAGTCACTCAGCAGCGTGAAGTCGTACGACTCCTGCCCCGCCCAGGCGCGCAGCGCGAACTTCGAGTCGACCGAGATGCCGATCAGTTCGACGCCGTCCGCCCGGAAGATCTCGAGGTTGTCGCGCAGCTCGCACAGCTCGCCGGTGCAGGTGCCGGAGAAGGCGAGGGGGAAGAAGACCAGCGCCACAGCGCTCTTTCCGCGGTAGTCACTGAGCCGGATGTGCTCGCCGAACTGGTTCGGCAGCTCGAAATCAGGTGCCTGAGTGTCGTTCTCGAGGGCCACCGTCGCTCCTTTCGGGTGATGAACACCACACGAATCGCTGGATGCACCGCCTGCCGGCGCGCACGGTACGAAAGCATAGACCGCGGGTCGCGGGCCGGATCGGCGTGCGCGCCGAACGATCAGGATCGTGATCATCGCGGCTCGCGCCGCTCAGCGACTCGATGGGGTCCGTTACCGATGCCGGCGAGAATACCGAATCCTCAATCGTGGCTATCGTGGCTCACGCCACTCATCGACTCAATCGGGTCGGTTCCGGCGCGAGCGCCGGAACCGCTCCCCCCAATCGTCGATAGGCTGGCCTACGGCGTGCCGCCTGTCGTAACCCGACAGAGCCGAGCGCCGCCCACGATCGATCCACACAAAGAAAGAGGTCGCGGTGTCTGTCAACGACCAGGACCCGTATTCGGTGAACTACATCGACTCGGACCCTGAGGAGACTGCCGAGTGGCAGGAATCCCTCGAATCGCTCGTAGCCACCGAGGGCCACCAGCGGGCGCGGGAGATCATTCTCAGCCTGTTGAAGAGGTCGAAGGAACTCCACCTCGGCGTGCCCATGGTCCCCACCACGGACTACATCAACACCATCGCCCCGGAGAACGAGCCGGACTTCCCCGGTGACGAGGAGATCGAGCGTCGATACAGGGCGTGGATCCGCTGGAACGCCGCGATCCTCGTGCACCGTGCGCAGCGTCCCGGCATCGCGGTCGGCGGCCATATCTCCACCTACGCGTCGAGCGCCGCCCTCTACGAGGTCGGCTTCAACCACTTCTTCCGCGGCCAGGACCACCAGGGCGGCGGCGACCAGATCTTCATCCAGGGGCACGCCTCCCCCGGCCCCTATGCACGCGCCTTCCTCGAGGGACGCCTGTCGGCGGATCAGCTGGACGGGTTCCGTCAGGAGAAGTCGCACGCCCCGAACGGTCTCTCGTCTTACCCGCACCCGCGGCTCATGCCGGAGTTCTGGCAGTTCCCGACGGTGTCCATGGGCCTCGGACCGATCAACGCGATCTACCAGGCGCAGCTCAACAAGTACCTCACCAACCGCGGCATCAAGGACACGTCCGACCAGCATGTCTGGGCGTTCCTCGGTGACGGGGAGATGGACGAGGTCGAAAGCCGCGGCCAGCTCCAGGTCGCTGCGAACGAGGGCCTGGACAACCTCACCTTCGTGATCAACGCGAACCTGCAGCGCCTCGACGGACCGGTGCGGGGCAACGGCAAGATCATCCAGGAGCTCGAGAGCTTCTTCCGTGGCGCCGGCTGGAACGTCATCAAGGTCGTCTGGGGTCGTGAATGGGACGACCTGCTCGCCAAGGACACCGACGGCGCTCTGCTCAACATCATGAACACGACGCCCGACGGCGACTACCAGACGTACAAGGCCGAGAGCGGCTCGTACGTGCGCGAGCACTTCTTCGGGAAGGATCCGCGCGCACTGGAGCTCGTGAAGGACTACTCCGACGAGCAGATCTGGAACCTCAAGCGCGGTGGCCACGACTACCGCAAGGTGTACGCGGCGTTCAAGGCGGCACTCGAGCACAAGGGCCAGCCGACAGTCATCATCGCCAAGACCATCAAGGGCTACGGTCTCGGTCCGCACTTCGAGGGCCGTAACGCGACCCACCAGATGAAGAAGATGACGCTGGACAACCTCAAGACGTTCCGCGACTCGATGCACATCCCGATCACGGATGAGCAGCTCGCCGAGAACCCGTACCTCCCGCCGTACTACCACCCGGGCGAGAACGACGAGGCCATCCAGTACATGCTGGAGCGTCGCCGCGCACTCGGCGGATTCCTGCCGGAGCGCCGCTCCAAGTACACGCAGATCCCTCTGCCCGACGACAGCGCCTACGCCGTCTCGCGTCGTGGATCGGGTACGCAGGAGATCGCCACCACGATGGCGTTCGTGCGTCTGCTGAAAGACCTGCTGCGCGTCAAGGGCTTCGGCCACCGCATCGTGCCGATCATCCCCGACGAGGCCCGCACGTTCGGCATCGACGCGTTCTTCCCGAACGCGAAGATCTACAACCCGAACGGTCAGCACTACACGTCGGTCGACCGCGAGCTGCTGCTCTCCTACAAGGAGAGCCCGCAGGGTCAGATGATCCACGTCGGCATCAACGAGGCGGGCGCCATGGCCGCCTTCACCAACGTCGGAACGTCGTACGCGACGCACGGTGAGCCGCTCATCCCCGTCTACGTCTTCTACTCGATGTTCGGGTTCCAGCGCACCGGCGACGCGATGTGGGCGGCCGGCGACCAGATGGCGCGCGGGTTCATCATGGGAGCCACGGCCGGACGCACCACGCTCACAGGCGAGGGCCTGCAGCATGCGGACGGTCACTCCCCCATGCTCGCAGCGACCAACCCCGCCGTGGTGACCTACGACCCGGCATACGCGTACGAGATCGGGCACATCGTGAACGCCGGTCTGGAGCGGATGTACGGCGGCAATCATCCTGATCCGAACGTCATGTACTACCTCACCGTGTACAACGAGCCGATGGTCCAGCCCGCCGAACCGGAGGGCCTCGACGTGGACGGCGTCGTGCGGGGCATCTACAAGCTGCGCGCCGCCGAGGGCGACGGACCTAGGGCGCAGCTCCTCGGATCCGGTGTCTCGGTGCCGTGGGCTCTCGAGGCGCAGGAACTGCTGGCGAACGACTGGGGCGTGCGCGCCGATGTCTGGAGCGTCACCAGCTGGAACGAGCTCCGCCGGGACGGCCTGGCCGCCGACGAGCACAACTTCCTGCACCCGCAGGAGGAGAAGCGCGTTCCCTACGTGACCAGCAAGCTCGCCGGTGCGGAAGGCCCCTTCGTGGCCACGACGGACTACGCTCACGCGGTTCCCGACCAGATCCGCGCGTACGTTCCGGGCGAGTTCGCGACGCTCGGCGCCGACGACTTCGGGTTCTCGGACACCCGTGCCGCTGCACGCCGCTTCTTCAAGATCGACGGACCGTCGATGGTGGTGCGCACGCTCGAACTGCTCGCTGCACGCGGACAGGTCGACCCCTCGGCCCCCGCTCAGGCGATCGAGCGCTACCGGCTCTACGACGTCAATGCCGGCACCACGGGGGTCGCCGGCGGCGAGAGCTAGGCAGCGAGCACGTGGCGAAGCCGAAGACCAAGGACGAGACCCTCGCCTGGCTGCGGAAGATCTCGGGTGAGCTGGCGACAGCGACCCTGAAACGGCTCGAAGACACGCTTCCGTGGTACCGAGAGATGCCACCGGGCCGGCGCTCCGCCGTCGGCCTGGTGGCCCAGGCCGGCATCACCTCGTTCATCGCATGGTTCGATGATCCGCGTTCCACGCCGTGGATCGCGGCGGACGTGTTCGGTGCGGCCCCTCGCGAGCTTCTCCGATCGGTGTCGCTGCAACAGACGCTGCAGCTGATCCGCGTGACGGTCGAGGTGGTCGAGGACCGCGTGCGCAGCGGAGGCAACGAAGAGCTGCGCGAGGCCATCCTGCTGTACTCCCGTGAGATCGCCTTCGGGGCAGCGGATGTCTACGCACGCGCCGCTGAGGCACGCGGGCTCTGGGACGCGCGCCTGGAGGCGCTGGTCGTCGACTCGATCCTCACCGGCGAGTACGACGACGAGTTGCCGAGTCGGATCGCCGCCCTCGGCTGGCATGGTCACGGCGAGGTGAGCGTGCTCGTCGGCACCGCACCGACGCAGCTGGATGTCGACGCCCTGCGCCGGATCGCTCGGCACATGGCGGCCGATGTACTCATCGGAGTACAGGGATCGCGGCTGGTGCTGGTGATCGGACGAGCTCAACCGCGCTCCAGCGAATCCGACGAGGTCGGTCCGTCTAACTCGATCACGTTCATCGAGATTGCTCGACAGCTCGAGTCGGGCTTCGGACCCGGGCACCTGGTGCTCGGCCACGAGGTACCCGGCCTGGTCGACGCCTCGAAGAGTGCGCGTGCGGCCCTCGCCGGATTCGCCGTGGCGAAGGCGTGGCGGAACTGCCCGCGTCCGGTGCACGCTGACGATCTGCTGCCCGAGAGGGCGTTCGCAGGCGATCCGCTTGCCAGGAGCACGCTCGTCGGCCGCATCTACCGCCCGCTGCAGGCGCATTCGCCGGAGCTGCTGAACACGCTGTGGAGCTACCTCGACAACGGCCGCTCGCTCGAGGCGACGGCACGCGAGCTCTTCGTGCATCCGAACACGGTGCGGTACAGGCTCAAGCGCGTGACGGATGTCATCGGCTGGGACGCCACGGGAGCGCGCGAGGCCCTCATTCTGCAGGCGGCCCTGATCGTCGGTTCCATCAACGAGCCGGACGCACCCGCCCGACGACGGTGATGTCGCCAAGGCCACCGCGACCGAGAATCCGAACAGGAGAGCGCACGACGATGTACGACACCGACAAACGATCCGCCGGTAGTTCATGGAACCCCGACACGGATGCGTTCGAAGCGATTGGCAGACTAGAACGGTGATCGTCGTCGCCTGCCCTGGACAGGGTTCGCAAACTCCTGGCTTCCTCGCGCCCTGGTTGGCCGACTCGGCTTCCCGCGCGCTCGTAGAGCGGTTCTCGGAAGTCACCGGCGTCGACCTGATCCGACACGGCACCGAGTCGGACGCGGAGACCATCCGCGACACGGCCATCGCCCAGCCGCTCATCGTCGCCGCCAGTCTTCTCGCGCTGCACGCGCTGCGTGCTGCGGCCCCGGATGCGGTGATCGGCGGCATCGCCGGCCACTCTGTCGGTGAGGCGGCTGCCGCCGCCGGTGCCGGCATCCTCTCCGAGGACGACGCGCTCCGCTTCGTGCGAGCGAGGGCCCTGCTGATGGCCGAGGCCGCCGCTGCGACGCCGACTGGCATGAGTGCCGTCCTCGGCGGCGACCAGGACGCGGTGATCGAGCACATCACAGAGTTCGGCCTGGAGCCGGCCAATTACAACGGCGGCGGTCAGATCGTGGTCGCCGGCGCCCTGGATGCGCTGGGCAGACTCGGCGAGGATCCGCTCCGCGGAACGCGCGTCGTTCCGCTCCAGGTGGCCGGTGCCTTCCACACGCACTACATGCAGCCAGCGAGGGACGGCCTGGAGAAGGTCGCAGCGGACTTCGCCGTGACGGATCCTGCGCTCACCATCTGGACCAACAGGGATGGATCGGTCGTGGACTCCGGATCGGAGTACCTCCGGCTGATTGTCGGTCAGGTGGCCTCACCCGTGCGCTGGGACCTGTGCATGGCTTCCTTCGAGTCGGCGGGGATCACCGGCCTGATCGAGCTGACCCCAGGCGGCGCCCTCACCGGCTTGGCGAAGCGCGGTCTGAAGGGCGTGCCGGCCGTCGCGATCAAGACGCCCGACGATCTCACCGCGGCAGTGGAACTGCTCGCCGCCGCAGGAAGCGAAGACTGAACATGAGCACACCCCGACTGAACCAGTCGACGGGACCGCAGTACACGCGGATCCTCTCGCTCGGAGCGGCACGCGGCAGCAACGCCGTGCCGAACGACGACCTCGTCGGACCGATTAACTCGTCGGACGAGTGGATCCGGCAGCGCACCGGCATCATCACCCGCGCCCGCGCCCCGCACGATGTGCTCGCGATGGATCTCGCGACGGATGCAGCCCGCGAGGCCGTCGAGAAATCCGGCATCGCGCCGTCCGACATCGACCTCGTGCTCATCGCCACGATCAGCAACGTTCGCCAGACGCCGTCGATGTCGGCCGTCGTCGCGGATCGGATCGGCGCCAACCCGGCTGCCGCGTATGACCTGAACGCGGCCTGCGCCGGATACGCATACGCGGTCGCCCAGGCCGACGCGCTCATCCGTGCCGGCGCCGCCCACTACGCGGTCGTCGTCGGCGCCGAGAAGCTGTCGGATGTCGTCGACCCTGCCGACCGCAGCATCTCCTTCCTCCTGGGCGACGGTGCCGGCGCAGCCGTCATCGGGCCGAGCGACGAGCCCGGCATCGCCCCCACGGTCTGGGGATCCGACGGATCCAAGGCCGACACGGTCGGCATGGATCACACCCTCGTCGAGTTCCGCGACGGCGAAGCCGGCTGGCCGACGCTGCGGCAGGACGGACCGTCCGTCTTCCGCTGGGCGGTCTGGGAGATGGTCAAGGTGGCGCGGCGCGCCATCGAAGCAGCCGGCATCGAGCCAGGCGACCTCTCCGCGTTCATCCCCCACCAGGCGAACATGCGCATCGTCGACGAGCTGGCGAAACAGCTCAAGCTTCCGGAGACGGTCGTGATCGCCCGCGATATCGAGACCACGGGAAACACGTCAGCGGCCTCGATACCGCTCGCCGCCCACCGACTGCTGTCGGAGCATCCGGAACTGAGCGGCACGCTCGCTCTGCAAATCGGCTTCGGTGCCGGCCTCGTGTTCGGGGCGCAGGTCGTCGTGCTGCCCTGAACGGCCCCTCGATCGCCTCTATCGTGGCTTCGCCCCTCAATAACTCAATCGGGTCGGCCGGACGAGCAAGCTCATCCGGCTCTCGCCTCAATCGCCTTTAGACTGTTCTGCTGTCACCTGACACCCAAGGAGAAACAAACCCATGGCACTTTCCCGCGAAGAAGTCCTCGCCGGCCTGGCCGAGCTGATCAACGACGAGACCGGCATCGCGACGGACACCGTCGAGTACGAGAAGTCCTTCACCGACGACCTCGACATCGACTCGATCTCGATGATGACGATCGTCGTCAACGCCGAGGACAAGTTCGACGTCAAGATCCCGGACGAAGAGGTCAAGAATCTCAAGACCGTCGGCGACGCCGTCGACTTCATCGTCAACGCTTCGGCGTGACCTGATCGGCGCGGCTCGCTGGCCGCGCCGATCCTCTCCTTCCTTCCACCCGCTTGCACAGGCGCTTCAGCGCGCCCGAGGTTCGGACACATGACACCCAAGAAGATCGTCGTCACCGGTATCGGAGCCAGTACGCCCATCGGCGGCACCGCAGTCGACAGCTGGAACGCTCTCCTGGCGGGCGAATCCGGAACGCGCACACTCACCCACGAATGGGTCGAGAAGTACGAACTCCCGATCCGGTTCGCGGCAGAGGCGAAGGTGCGCCCCGAGGAGGTCCTGGAGCGGCCCGTGGCCAAGCGTCTCGACCCGGTTGCCCAGTTCGCGCTCGTGTCCGCTCTGGAGGCATGGGCCGATGCCGGTGCCCCCGAGGTGGATCCCGATCGACTGGGCGTGGACTTCGCGACGGGCATCGGCGGCATGTGGACGCTTCTGGACGCTTGGGACACACTGCGTGAGCGCGGCCCGCGCCGCGTGATGCCGCTCACGGTCCCGATGCTGATGCCGAATGCGCCGGCGGCCGCGATCTCGATGCACTTCAACGCCAGGGCCTTCGCTCGAACCGTCGCATCGGCTTGCGCCTCGAGCACGGAATCCATTGCGAATGCTTACGAGCACTTGCAGGCGGGTCTGGCCGACGTGGTGATCGCCGGAGGATCCGAATCGGCCGTTCACCCCATCACGATGGCCGCGTTCGCGTCGGCGCAGGCGATGTCCAAGCGGAACGACGATCCCGAGCACGCGTCCCGTCCGTACAGCGTCGATCGCGACGGCTTCGTCATGGGCGAGGGCGCTGCGAGCCTCGTGCTCGAGACGGAGGAGCACGCGATCGCCCGCGGCGCCCACATCTACGCGGAGCTCGCGGGTGGTGGGGTGACCGCCGACGCGTACCACATCACAGCGAACGATCCTGAGGGCAAGGGCGCTCGCCGGGCGCTCATCCTGGCGCTCGAGCAAGCGGGAGCCTCACCCGACGAGGTGACGCACATCAACGCGCACGCCACCAGCACTCCGGTCGGCGACATCGCGGAGTACGTCGCACTGAAGTCGGTCTTCGGCGACCGCGTGAACTCGATTCCGACGTCTGCGACGAAGGCGTCGACTGGTCACTTGCTCGGTGGCACGGGCGCACTCGAGGCGATGTTCACCGTACTGGCGTTGCGCGACCGCATCGCTCCTCCGACGATCAACATCACCACTCAGGATCCGGAGATCCCGTTGTCGGTGTCCGGCGAATCGCAGAAGCTGCCGGATGGCCCGCAGCTCGCGGTTTCGAACTCCTTCGGATTCGGCGGCCACAACGCGGTCGTCGCATTCCGCAGCGTGGACTGATCAGGGGACGAGTTCCGATAGACCTGACGCCGGGAGGGTCCGATGGATCCCTCCCGGCGTCGTCGTCTCCCCGCGTGCCGCCCCTTGTCCCTCTGCGGGCCCGCTTCGCTTTCGCAGCGCCGGGAATGCACATCCGGCCACCGCTAATCGCGCCGCAGGCCCGCTGAGGAACCCTTGTGCCGGCCTCACCCCACCTTGTGCAGCCAGATCACCGGCGCGTCATCGCTGGCGTGTCGGAATGGTTCGAGCTCGTCGTCCCATGCTTGTCCCAACGCCAGCCGCAGTTCGCGCTGCAGTTCCATCGCGTTGGCGCCCGCGATCTCCATCGCGTACCGAACGCGGTCCTCGGGAACGACCATGTTGCCAGCTGTATCGGTCTGGGCGTGGAAGATGCCGAGGGAGGGCGTGTGGATCCACCGTCCGCCGTCCGTACCAACAGCGGCATCCTCCGTCACTTCGAAGCGGAGGTGCTGCCAGCCGAGCAGGCCGGAGGCGATCCGCGCTGCGGTTCCGCGCTCGCCTTCCCAGAAGAACTCGGATCGCACCGCGCCGGGCAGCACCGGCTGGTCCTGCCACTGGAAGTAGACGGGACGCTGAAGCGCGCGTCCTACCGACCATTCGACATGGGGGCTGAGCGCGCGAGGAGAGGAGTGCACGAAAAGCACCCCTCGAGCCTGTGTTGGCGCCATGGTGTCCTCCGTTCGATGTGGTGCGTCTTCCCCTACGACCACGAACGGATGCGCCATGCGGCGTTGTCTGCCGGCTGACGCCGACGGACAGCATTATCCCCCGGTGAGGCCGCGAATCACAAGGGTGTGATCCTCGTGTCGCTCTCGCGGTCGCTCTCGCGGTCGTGGCATTGCGGTGAGAACTGCTGTGTCGGATTCGGAGCGCCCTGTTCGACGTGAGTGTGAGGCGAGAGCGCTCATCCACCCCCGACAACCAGGAGACGTCAGATGAAGTACATGCTGCTGCAGGCATCCGATCCAACGCGGGGGGACGGCGAGGCCGCCGGCGCGGATCCTGCCGCGATGGATGCGTTCAACGACCGCTTGATCCGCGCAGGGGTGCTGCTGGCCGGTGACGGTCTCGAGGTCGGGGATGCCGGCATCCGCGTGTCGTATTCCGGTGACGGCAGGGCAGTGACGGCGGGTGCACTCTCCGCTCCTTCCGAGCCGGTCTGCGGCTTCTGGATCCTTCAGGTGGCATCGCGAGAAGAGGCCGTCGAATGGGCGCGTCGGATGCCGCTCACCGGGGGCACCGTCGAGGTGCGGAAGGTGCTCGACTCGACCGAGCCCGACACGCGCGGCACGGGCGCAGGGCGTGCGAGACTGCACGCGTTGGATGACACGGATGAGGACGCATGGCGGACGCGATCGAGGTGACCGGCGAGCCTGGCGGCGTGGACGCGGCGACGGCAGCGGCGGTACGGCGGGAGATCGAGACGGTGTGGCGACTCGAGGCGGCCAAGGTCGTGGCGACTCTGGCGCGCATGGTGGGCGATCTCGGACGTGCGGAAGATCTCGCCCAGGACGCGCTCGTCGAGGCGATGCAGTCGTGGCCTCGCACCGGCATTCCGCGCAACGCGGCGGCGTGGCTCACCTCTGTGGCGAAGCGTCGTGCCATCGACGCCTGGCGTCGTGACGAGCGCGCCAGCGAGAAGTACGCCCTGATCGCGGCGGCGGACGCCGGCGACGAGGAGCAGCCGGAACCTGACGAGACCCGCATCGACGACGATCTGCTGCGCCTTGTCTTCGTCTGCTGCCATCCCGTGCTTCCTGCTGCGTCGCGGGTGGCACTGGCGCTTCGCGTACTGTGCGGGCTCTCGACGGACGAGATCGCACGCGCGTACCTCGTGCCCTCCGCAACGATCGGCCAGCGCATCACCAGGGCCAAGCGCACGCTGCAGGCCGCCAATGTGCCGTTCGAGGTGCCCGATCGCACCGAGTTCGATGAGCGACTCGAGTCGGTGCTCGAGGTCGTGTACTTAGTCTTCAACGAGGGCTATGCGGCCACATCGGGCGAAGAGTGGATGCGACCGACGCTGGCCGAGGAGGCCATGCGGCTCGGTCGAGTGCTCGCCGAGCTCGTGCCGGATCACGCGGAGGCGCACGCACTCGTCGCGCTGATGGAGCTGCACGCCTCGCGGTTCGCATCCCGCCGAGCGCCGGACGGCGCTGCGATCCCACTGGCGACGCAGGACCGCGCTCGGTGGGACCGGATCCTGATCGCGCACGGGCTGGCTGCCCTGCAGCGCGCGGATGCCCTCGGTGGTGAGCGCGGCCCTTACGCTCTGCAGGCGGCCATCGCCGCCTGCCACGCGAGGGCCATGACGACCGAGGACACGGACTGGGCGCAGATCGCTGGCCTCTACGACGCGCTCGCCGAGCGCACGCCCTCCCCCGTCGTCGATCTCAATCGGGCCGTCGCCGTAGGGATGGCTTATGGCCCCGAGGCGGGCCTGGACGCCCTGGAGCCGCTGAACGATGTCAAGGCCCTGTCGTCGTATGCTCTGCTTCCCGCAGTGCGTGGCGACCTCCTGGAGCGTCTCGGAAGGCTGTCCGAGGCGCGCGGCGCGTTCCTCGAGGCCGCTGCCCTCACCTCGAACGAGCGGGAGCGGGACGAGCTCCTGCGTCGCGCTGCAGCGGCCGACCCGCTCGGGTGAGCGAAGGAGTCCGCGTTGGCCTGGGACCGGATCAGAACTCGTGCAGCAACGATCCGTCCTTCTTCAGCACGTTCTTCTCCCCCGCCTCGATCCTGACCGTGAACCTGTTCTGCAGAGGCGGCATCGGGCAGTTGAAGGCGTAGCTGAACGCGCAGGGCGGCAGGATCGCCCGGTTGAAGTCGAGCGTGATCGTGCCGTCGGCGTTGGGGGCGACGAAGAGGAATCGGCCGACCGAGTACGTGTCGGTGCCGCTCGTGGCATCCGAGAAGACGAGCTGCAGCGCTCGCCCCGCCTTGAACGCAGCCAGGTTGTAGTCGACGCCGTCCTTCTGGAACGTGATCTCGCCGGGGATGGCCTTCTCGCGTGACGCGCCCTCGTCCTTGAGGTGCTCGAAGCCCACGGAGAGACCCTCGACGGGCGTGAACGTTGCCTGGATGACCCAGTCGGGGTCGTATCGGTAGGCGTCGATCGATCCGAACTCCTGGATGCCCTCCGATTTCGTGTCCCACACCCGCAGGCCGTACTCGCCGGCCTCGTTCGCGATGACCGTGCCCGTCACGGTGTCGCTGAACGCGATCGTGCTGGGCGTATCCGAGTCCTTTCCGCGCACGATCGCCTCTCCGTCGACGACGACGCCGTCCACGATGACGCCGTCCGAAGCGGATGCTGCGACCTTCAGCCCCGACTCCCCCGCAGGCAACGGTGACCAGACGCCGGCAGCGGCCCACACGGGCTGCGGTGCGGCATCCGTGATCCACTGCGTGTTCACGAGAGCGAGGTTGCCCGTCGGCTGGACGACGGAGAGCTCGCGACGGGAGTGGAAGGTGTCGAGGAGCGCTGCGGGATCTGCAGGGGTCACGGTGTCGGTCATGCTTCCATCCTGATGGGTCTGAGGGGCGTCGGTGGTCAGGCTGTCGCCGTGTGACGTGATCTGTGCAACGGCGGGCGCCGACGGTTTATTGCCGCTGTCCTCGAGTCGGGCTTCTCGTGCGGTGCTCTCCGGATCCGTCACTTGGCCTGGTCGTAGCTGTCGACGACCGCGACGCTCAGCGGGAACTCGACGGGGAAGCCGCCGAAGAGCAGCCGACCTGCTGACTTCGCGGATTCGCGGATGGCTTCTGCCGCCTGTTCGGCGAGTGATTCCGGCGCGTGCACGACGACCTCATCGTGCAGGAAGTAGACCAGATGAGGGCTCCGATCGAAAGGCGGGGCTGCCGCTCCACGCGGGTCGGCGTGCATGGTCGCGAGCCGGTTGCGGAGGTCGGCCATCCAGCACAGCGCCCATTCGGCGGCCGTGCCCTGCACGACGAAGTTGCGCGTGAAGCGTCCCCAGTCCCGCGCCCGCGATCGCGCGCGGCGCTCCTGTTCGGCGTCGGCGTCTGGCAGCGATGCGTTCCGCTGCTGCTCGAACCACGCCTCTGACGGCGCAGGCGATGTGCGGCCGAGAAGGGTGCTCACGCGATCTCCGCGCTCGCCTGCCTCTGCCGCGTCCGAGACGAGCGCCAGAGCCCGTGGAAACGCACGCGCGAGGCGCGGGAGCACCCGGGCGCCGTCGCCGGTCGTGCCGCCGTACATGGCGGCCAGCATGCCGACCTTGGCATGTTGACGGGAGTCGACGACTCCGGACGCGACGAGGCCGTCGTAGAGGTCACGGCCACGGCCGGCATCGGCCATCCGTTCATCGTGCGCCAGTCCGGCGAGGATGCGCGGCTCCAGCTGCGCCGCGTCCGCCACGATGAGTTTCCAGCCGGGGTCCGCCACAACGGCAGCGCGGATCTGCTTCGGCAGTTGCAGCGCTCCGCCGCCGTTGGTGGCCCACCTGCCCGTGACCACGCCACCTGGCACGTATTCCGGGCGGAACCGTCCGTCGTGCACCCACGATTCCAGCCACACCCAGCCGTTGGCGGTGAAGAGCCGCGACAGCTTCTTGTACTCGAGCAACGCGTGCATCACCGGATGATCCACCTCGCGCAGCTCCCGCGCTCGTGTGGAGGTCGCGTTGATGCCGGCGCGCTGAAGAGCCTTCATGAGGTCGCCGGGCGAATCCGGATTCAGCGTCGAGGCGCCAAGGTGATTGCGGATCTCCCGGGCCAGTGCCTCCATGCGCTCCGGGCGACGGCCCTGCGGGCTGCGTCGGCCTAGGGCATCCGTCAGCAGGCGGTCGTGGACGTCCGCCCGCCACGGCAGGCCGGCATGGCGCATCTCGGCGGCGACGAGCGAGCCCGCCGATTCCGCAGCGAGGAGCAAGCGCAGGCGGGACGCGGCGGCAGCGTCGCGGACGGAGGCTATGGCATCCGCCTGGCTGCGCAGCTCGGCGAGTTCGTCAGTGGCCGCGATCGCGTCGGCGGGCTCGGCGTCGAGGCGGAAGAGCGCGTCATCGGGCTCGACGGACTCCGGCGTCTCCATCGGCCAGGGTGGCGGCGCGCCGTTCAGAGACGAACCCTGCGTGGTCGCCGAGCCGCGAAGAATGGCCCCGCAGAGCGCGAGGTCAACGCAACGCTCCACACGGATGCCTGCCTCGAGGAGTCGCGGATACCACGTGCGCGACGTGCGCCAGGCCCACCGCGGATGCTCCGCCTCCTCTCGGGAGACGAGTGCTCTCCACTGGGCGAGGGTCCGACGCTCCTCCACGAACGGGACTCCTGCGGCGTCAGCGCGGGTGACGACTACGGCGGATTCGTCATCCGCTGTGCGTCTCGTGGCGTCGCGGTCCCTCTCGCGACCCCTGCCGTCCTCACTCCGCGAGAGCACATAGGCGGCGCGTCGGACATCGTCTGATGAGACGGCCATGGCTCCTCGCGGAATCGGCGGATGCGACCTCGAGCCGGACGACTCGAAACTGTCTTCGATCGTAGTGGCTACGACCGACCCCGCAGACTACTGCGGGCGGAGCACCGACATCGCGTCCCGAAGCGTCAGGCCGGGAAGGTACGCGCGCACCAAGGCGAGACCGATGGCGGGAAGCGCAGCCGGATCCGGGTACGCCAGGAGCAGCGGCCTGAGCTCCGGCTGGAACTTGCGCTTGAAGGCGAGGAGCGAGCGGAATCCGTACATGGCCTCGAGCGAGGCGGCCAGGAAGCGCAGCACGGCGTCGACGGTGCTCTCCGCCGACTCCTCGGACGGGGTGCTGCGTGCCAGCGGTGCTGCCGACAGGCTCAGGTACGTCATCCCGTCGTCGCGGGCCTGCTCGGCCGCGCCGGCGATGAGGAACTCCATCACACCGTTCGGGCCGTCGATCCGCCGACGCATGAAATCGAGCGTCCAGCCGACGACACGCCCTCGGTCGAAGCCGGGCATCCAACTGGTCACCGCTTCGATCGAGCCGTCTTGCGCGCGAGCGAGCATGAGTGCGACATCCAGGTCTCGCAGCTCGTCCAGGCCGCCCAGCGTGAAGCCCATCTCCGGGAGGTCCTTCTGCGCGACCCATTGCTCGGAGATGTCGGCGACCTGGGACATGGTCTCGCGGGAGAGTTTCGAATGGCTCGTCCACTCGAGCGTGAGCCCGTCCCGGCGGGCTCGGTTGACGGAAGTGCGGACATCCTGCCAGCGCTTCCCCGTTGTCGACCAGTTCTGCGGTGAGATGACCGCTTCCTCGGCCACCACGATCCGGTCCCACCCGATCTGCTCGAAATGCTCGTCCCAGTCGGCGGCGTCGATGCTGTAGAACACAGGCGTCCAGCCGTGGTCGTCGCAGTGCCTGGCGAACTCCGCCATCGCGCCGGGTCTGGACTCGTCGCGGCCGAATGCACCGCCGATCGTGATGGCCACGCCGCCGACGACCCGGTATCCGATCGCCGTGTCGTTGCCGGAACCGAACCAGTAGGAGGTCTGAGTCCAGGTGGTCATGAACGACAGGTGGTCGCCGCCGAACGTGGTCAGGATCCGCCTCGCGCGTTCGGCCTCGGCCGCTGACGACCCCGGCCGCGCAAGGATCGCCGGCACGGCGGCGATGATCGCGACGGCCCAGAAGACAGGACCGACCCCGTGGTACAGGATTGCGCCGGCCGGCGTCGACGGCAGGAAGTCCGGCACCTCGCGATGCAGGAACTCCACGGGGACGAACCGCTCGAGGGCATCGAACATGAGCTCCCATACGGTGACCGGGTGGGAGAACGCGACGTCGCGCAAAGCCCAGCCCAACGAGACGTACAGCGCCGCAAGCGCTATCGCCGCGCCGGCGACGATCGTCAGGTAGCGCAGCAGGGCGTGACGTGCCGGCGCAACGGTGAAGCTCCGCCGCGTCGCGATGAGCAGTACTGCGGTCACCGTGGGGGCGACGACTGTGGCCCCGAGGGTGACGACGACGCCCCACGAACTCCGCTGCGGAAGGCCTTCGACACCGGGAACGCCTGCGTGCGGGAGGAACCCCAGGTAGTAGCCGGCGAAGACGGCGAGCAGGAGGTTCATGGCGATCCCCAGCACGACCGCGAACCTCCGCCCGCGCAGGACGCCCCACGCCACGACGAGGAGGGTGAGCAACGGGAGAATGCTCAGGGCGATGGCGCCTGGCGAGGCGATCCGCTCGAGCGTGATGGCCTCGACGCAGGAGCGGCTAACGGCGTAGACGCTGCACGCCCGAAGGCCCTGCGGATCGGATGCAGACCCCACGTCGAGCAGCATGGCGATCGGCGCCAGCAGGCCGTGCGGTCGACGCGACGCCGCAGCGATCAGCGGCCCGATCGCGCCCGCCGCGACGACGGATGCCATGAAGACCCGGATCTCGTGATGCGAACTGCGTCCCCACTCCCGCGCCCGCCCTCCCGGCCTCAGCACGACACCGAGCAGGAACCCGACACCGACGGCCAGCGCACGGTACACGTCGACAGGATCACCGCGGTAAAGCAGAAACATGAGCACCGCGAGCGTGGTGAGCACGCGCATCCGCCGCCGGGTTCTCGGTGTGGCGAACGCGCTGGCCGCCATCACCGCTCCGGCCACACCCGTCAGCGGATCCACGATCAGGGATGCACGCACACTGGCGTCCCAGATGCCACCCGCATAGCCGATGACCGCCTGGAAGGCGGCGCCCAGCACGTCGGCTGCGATCGCCGTGGCGAAGAAGGCCAGGATGGTTCGCCACGTGCCGAGTCGCCGTTCGCTGATCGCCAGCAGGACGCCGCCCCCGACGAGCGCCACGATCAGGGCAACATAGTCCTGTGCCAGCATCAGCGACGTGACGGGCGACCACCAGTGCCCCCAGAATGCGAGCGGTTCGAACCCGGTCGCGAACATCCATGGGACGGGTGCGCGAAGACCGCCGGGACGGGCGAGCACCAGGGTCATCACGGCCACCACGCTCAGGTAGATGATGGTGAACGGGATCCTCGACGCACCCTGAATCATGCGGCGTACCGTCGCTTCGCGCCCGGGCATCTTCGTGGCTTTCACGGAGGTCATCGCAGAAGAGTCTTCTCCTTCGTGGGGGCGCCCCCGACCGGCTGAGCGCGTGCTTCAGAATTGTGACAGCCCACGCACATGTCGCGCTACGCGCACTCACGGCCGGTGCCGGTGAGGCGTGAAGGTCCTCTCAGCGTGAGCGGGCCGCGTACTCCTCGAGGCGTTGCTGGGCCTGCGCATATCCCGTGGCAGCCGGTGCGACTCCGCCGTCCCTGATGGTGGTGGCGACGGCGACCGCAGCGTCGATGGCTGCCCGGTACGGAAGCGACCCTGTGCTGACCCTGCGGACGCCGAGCTCTCCGAGCTCGGAGAGCGTCAAGAGAGCGGTGACGAGCACATTGAGCGGGACCGGGACCCCTGCCGCCAGCTTCTCGAGCGCCTCGGGCGGCAGGCCTCCGGCGTCTGGGGCCCCTGTTCGTCCTGGCACGAAAACGCCGTCGGCACCCGCTTCGACGTAGACCTTCGCGCGTTCGAGCGTGCGTTCAGGCGTCGCATCGATACCGAACCAGTAGGTGTCGACGCGCGCGTTCACGAAGACTCCCGGTGCCGCGGCCTTGATCGCGCGGATCTTCCCGGCGACGACACCGGGATCGACGAGTCGGCCGGACTGCGAGTCCTCGAGGTTCACCCCCGCCACGCCCAGTTCCGCGACATACGCGGCGACTTCACCCGCGTCATCGCTGAATCCGTCCTCCACATCGGCGGTGACGTGCACAGGCAGTACTCGGAGGGCGTGCACCAGGTCGCGCGTGGTCTCGCGGCTCGCGCCGCCTGCATCCGGGGTTCCATGGGCGGCATTCACGCCGAAGCTCGTGGTTCCCACTGCTGGGAATCCGGCTTCCGTGAACGCCAGCGCGGAGGAGACATCCCAAGCGTTCGGCAACAGCAGCGGCAGGGGACCTCGATGCAGCTCGGCGAAGCCCGGCCGCGCGTCGGACGGTTCAGCGGTCATCGTGATCCTTTCGCGCACACTGGGTGCAGCCGCTGCCTCTACCTCGGACTCAGCTTCTGAGAGCTTCGGCGAGCCCGTTCAGCAGACCGTTCAGGCGGTCGAGCACCACGGTGTCCGCGGACAGCCCATAGGTATCGGCCAGCCCGCGAGGGTCGTGATACGCGACCCTGGTCTGTCCTCCGTCATCCCAGATGAGCATGCGGAGCGGGAGATCGAGTCCAACCGCTGGCTCGCTCTGCATGAGAACGGTGCCGACGGCAGGGTTCCCGAAGACGAGCACCACCTCGTCCGCGAGCTCGAGGCCGGCGGCTCTGGCCCCGGCCGCGTGGTCGATGGTCGCGAACAGCTGGATGCCTTTTCCCGCGAGCTCCTGCTCCAGGCGCCGCGCAGCATCCGCCACCGAACCCGGGATTTCGGCGACTACCGGACCGTTCATGCCGACACTTCCTTCGTTTCGACCGCCTCTTCCTGCCTGATGCGGACTCGGATGGCCAGAATCCCGACCGCGACGCCGAGCAAGGCCACGGCGACCACGACCCAGATGGGGAGGCGCAGGTCGATCGCCAGCACGATGCAGAAGCCGTCGAAGAACGAGATGAGCACGAACCCAACGTGTCCGAGGAACGCTCGACGCCAGGTCGATGTCTGGGCCCGGAGTGTCCGCCGCGCACGTTCCGTTCGCCAGAGCATGTACAGGCCGAGGACTCCGAGAATCGGGAACGCGATGCGCCTGGCGACGTCGAGCTCGGACCAATCGACCGACACGACCACCACGAGTGCGATCACGGCAGTCCACACGCACGTGGCATAGGCCACGAAGCCGGCCGATCTCGGCGAGTTCGGCAAGCGCACGAACACCACGATCCCCAAAGTGAATGCCGCCACGGCGGCGGCCGCGTGCACCGTGATCAGAAGAATGTGCAAGAAGTCCATGGCGCCTTCGACGAACGGATGCGTGCGAGTGAGGTCGAGTCTGCCAAAGCGGCTCACAACCGAGTCGGACCCGCCCACCGCACCGGATGACGTCATCGTACGGCCGGCAGTCGCTCGGGCGATAGCGCGGATGCTCTGCCTGCGGGAACGAAGCACTCCGGATTCCCTGATGCGGTCCCGGACGTACCCTGGGCGTGATCGCTCCGCCCCGCGGAGCGGGGGTCGCGAAAGGTACGAATCGTGGACGAGCGGCGGCGACTGCTGGAACGCGTGTATTCGCGCGCCGGCGCATCCGAGGAGCCGGAGCCGCACGTGGATCCCGTCACCGGTGAGGCCGTGAGCATGACGAGGAGCCAGTGGGCGCTCGCCGAATACGACCGCGTGCGCGGGTCGGAGACAGCCCGAGCGTCGGGCGTCCGCGCACGGGATGACACCATCGATCCACCGGAAGACTGGAACGACGATGAGGTCGATGACGAGCTGCCGCCGGCCGGTCCGAGGCCGGAGTGGCGATCCGGACCGATGGCGAATCGTCTCAGGAAGGCGGCGCCTGTGCTCGCGGTCGTCGGTGGACTCGCTCTCGGGTCCGTCCTGACGCTGGGTGTCGAGGAAGCGGTGACATCGGCCCCGCCCCAGAACATTGCCGACGGGACGCCGGGACCGTCGTTCGCTCCGGTCGGCGCGCCCGCGGTCGGTTCGGGGGACGGCGACGAGGCGGACACTCTGTCCACCGTCGCGCGCTACTTCGCGGACACCCCCACGGCGCTCCCCCTTTCCGTCGAGACGACCCGCGGGTTCGATGCGACGTCTTTCCGACTCGTCGCAGGCGGCGTCAGCACACGGGAGAGCAGTGCTATCTATGCCGCCCACCGACTCGACGGCGACTACTGTCTCGTCGCGGTCACCGGAGCCGGCCGAGCGGCCGAGACATGCGCCACGCTGGACGGCATCACACGGAACGGACTCTGGCTCGCGAAGGAGGCCTCACAGGCGAGCAACGGCCGACGCCTCACCGTCACCGTGACCTGGGCAACCGACGGGACGATCACCTGGGTGGCGGTACCAGCCGTCGGCTGAGCCCGTTGCAGCGTCCCAGTCGGCGCGAGTAGGTGCGGGAGGAAGGCGCCGCCTTTTCGCGCCTCTATGGTTATCGATATGCAGATCCGGGACGCCCAGCCATCCGATCAGGCGCGCATCGACGCCGTCGTCGCGGCGGCGTTCGACGAGGAGTCGGACGGTCGGGTCGTCAGGATGGTTCACGCGCTCGACGACGGTCATGACCGTGCTCCGCGAGGTCGTCATCGTCACCGCATCCCCTACCGATCCGCTCGTCCACCGCTTCGCCAGGGACCTCCGCCGCCGAGGGCTGCCCCACTCGACCCTGGCCGGCGACCAGTCGTAGGTACGTCATGATGCGGACCGCGTCGAGAGGATGCTGATCCGCCCGGTCAATCGAAATACCCTGATGAACGATGAGGGCACGAACGCTCAGGGGCGGTAGTCGTCGCGAGGTTGCTCATACAGCTTGGTCGCGTAGTCGTCCGCGCTGCGGCCGCCGTTGAGTGCCCCGCCAACCTGTTTCAGCACGTCAGTCGCCCGAAGACGGAGTCGGCCGAGCGAGTGCATCAGTCGAGCGAACATATCCAAACCGTACGCCCCGGCGAAAGCGCGCAGAAGGGGCGTCGACGAGCACGCTGCCGTATCACTCGTGTTGCGTAGCGGGATAACGCTTCGAGCGTGGCTATCCGTTGCCGTCAGCGCAGGTCTGGTGGGCGGCTGTTTGGCCGTGGCCGTTGGTGTCGAGCTGTACCGGAGTGGAAGCGGTCGTCGACCCTCCCGTGTCGCCACCCTTGGATCCGCCCTTGGTGCTGGCATCGGACGGTGTGCTCGGCTGTGGCGAATACGCGGATGACAGGAGGGCGCCGCCGGTACCACCGGTGAGGGTGTCCGACGCGGCGATCAGGAGGTTCACGCCGCCCTGAATCGGCCGTGGAAACAAATGTGGGCAAAACCATCCTGAAACACAGGAACGGCAGCCCATCGAGGACTGCCGTTCCCAGTGTTCACAAAGGGTGTAGGGCGGGCGGGACTTGAACCCGCGACCCAGGGATTATGAGTCCCCTGCTCTGACCAGCTGAGCTACCGCCCCTCGGCGAACCGAACGTTCCGCCTAGTCCGCGGCCGCGGGCGCCACGTCGTCGACGACGAGGTCCGGAACCGCCTCACCACGATACAGGCACTCGAACGTGTTCAGCGTGCGCTCGATGTCGTGCGCGGCGATGAGGCGCAGCGACTCCTTCTTCATGGCCGTGAGCTCATCCTGCGGCATGCGGAAGATGTGCTCGAGCTTGTCCGCGAGCTCATGCGCGTTGCCCGGCTGGAACAGGTATCCGTTCTCACCATCGTGCACCAGATGCGGCAGCGCCATGGCGTTGGCCGCCACGACCGGGAGTGCGGATGCCATGGCCTCCATCGTCACGATCGATTGCAGCTCGGCGATGGACGGCATCGCCAAAACGGTGGCGCGCGTGTACGCCTCGCGCAGCTCGTCATCCGACACGTATCCGGTGAACGTCACGCGATCGGAGATGCCGAGCTGATGCGTGAGCTGCTCGAGGTTCTTCAGCTGATCGCCACCGCCGACGATCTCGAGCTTCGTGTCGAGATCCCCGGGAAGCAACGAGATGGCGCGGATGAGCACGTCGATCTGCTTCTCGCCCGTCACGCGACCGACGAAGATCACCCGGTTCTCCGTGCGCGGCTCGAAGCTAGGCGTGTACTTCTGAGCGTCGATGCCGCAGGAGATGGCGTACACGCCGCGCAGGCCGGTGTTCCGCTCAAGGAATTCGGCGGCCTTGTGCGTGGGCGTTGTGACAGCGGCGGCTCGGCTGAACGAGCGCTCGGCGGCCTTCCAGGCCAGACCGATCGACCACTGCTGCAGCCACTTGGGGATGGGAGCGAAGTCGAGCAGGTTCTCCGGCATGAAGTGGTTGGTTCCGATCAGCCGGATGCCTCGCTTCTTCGCCTCGACCGAGAGCCCCCGACCGACCACGATGTGCGACTGGAAGTGCACGACATCGGGTTTGACCTCGTCGAGCACGCGAGCGCTTCGCTGCTTGATGAACCACGGCAGCGTGAACCGCAGCCAGTCGTGCGGATACCACCGCCAGCTCGGGAGCCGGTGCATCACCATGCGCTGGCCTTCGTGCTCCTCGATCCACGTTCCGTGCTTGCGAGAGGCCGACGGCGCCACGACGTGCACCTCGTGCCCGCGCGCAACGAGCCCCGCGGCCAGTCGCTCCGCGAATCGGGCTGCACCGTTCACATCCGGGGCGAAGGTGTCTGCACCGATCAGAACCTTCAGAGGCTTGCGCTGCTGCGCCGGTGAAGGCGCGGGGGTCGCAGCGGCATCGCGTGAGTCCGTCAAGGAGCCGTCCTTTTCTTCGTGTCGTTGGGAGGGGGGCGTCGGCACGATTCGTCTCACCGGGCTCGACGGCCCGGCGGTGATACAAGCCCTTAGTCTATGCAGGGCCCTGGCCGCGAGAGGATTCCTGCGCATTCCCGTCGTCATATGTGCGCACACCAGGGTGCGCCCGAGCAAGCAGGAACACGCCGACGATGGCGACGACGCCGGTGAGAATGAAGGCCACCACCTGCCACGGCGCTGCGCCGGCCGCCTCGTTCAGGATCGTGATGCCGATGGCCACGGCCACAAGCGGATCGATCACAGTAAGACCCGCGATCACCAGATCCGGCGGCCCTGATGCATACGCGTTCTGCACGAAGTACGCACCGACGATCACCGCAGCCAGCAGGGCGATCACGCAGAACAGCGTGAGCAGGTCGAACTCCTGCTGCTCGATGCGCGAGATGACTGACTTCGCCAGGGTCGCGACGAATCCGTAGAGCACGCCGGCGCCGACGACGTAGCCGAGGGCACGAAGCCGCTTGCGCAGGAAGAAGAAGGCGGTCCCGAACACGACGAGGACGCATCCGAGCACGATGAGGATCTCGACCAGATCGCGCTCGGTCACCGGCTGCTCGCGCGCCGCGAAGGCTGCCACCAGCACGAACGCTCCGACGCCGCCCACGCACAGGCAGATCGCGACGATCGATCGCTTGTTCAGCTTCGTGTGGCTCACCCGCGCGTTGATGAACGCGGTGATCACGAGCGAGACTGCGCCGAGCGGTTGCACGACGATCAGCGGGGAGAACGCCAGGCTGGTGAGCTGGAGGGCGATCGCGAGTCCGAGCATCAGGGTGCCGAGCACCCACGACGGACGCGCCAGGAGCAGAGCCAGTTGTCGGAACTGCAATCCGCCACGGCCGTCGTGGTCGGTGTTCCGTTCCACCTTGGTCACGCCTCGGTGCTGCAATTGCGCGCCGATCGACATGAACACGGCTCCCAGCAAGGCGATGGGTATGCCGATGAACTGTCGCGGCTGAAGAGCCACCAGGTCGGTCGACGATGCGGCCAAGTCGGTGATCACCCCATGACACTAATGGTTCGGCACGCAGATACCCTGGTCGAATGGCCGTTCTCCCCATCCGCATCTGCGGCGATCCCGTGCTCCACTCCCCTGCCGCCGAGGTCACAGAGTTCGATGCGGCACTGCACGACCTGGTTCGCGACATGTTCGACACGATGGCCGCCGCCCCGGGTGTCGGCCTGGCCGGCCCGCAGTTGGGAGTCGCCAAACGGCTGTTCGTCTACGACTGGACGGATGACGCCGACGTGCGTCACCGCGGAGTCGCCGTGAATCCGACGCTCTGGATCACGCCGACGCCCGCGGCCGATGCCGATCCCGACACCGAATCCGAGGGATGCCTCTCTTTCCCCGGCGAGCGGTTCCCGCTCAAGCGTTCGGCTGAGGCGATCCTCCAGGCCGTCGACGCGGACGGCGAACCGTTCGAGGTGCGCGCCGCCGGCTGGCTCGCACGAATCTTCCAGCACGAGTACGACCATCTGGACGGCCTCATCTACGTCGACCGGCTCACGGACGGCTACGCGCGCACGGCCGCCAAGATCGAGCGCAAGCGAGGCTGGGGCATCCCAGGACAGAGCTGGCTGCCGGGCGTCGACCACCTCGAAGACTGAGACGCGTCGCGCCTGAGTGCGGCGGATCCACCCGCGCGACCTGCGTGATCGCGCGGGCGGAGCATCCGTCAGCGGGGTGATGGGCCGGGGCGGTTCGCCCGCAGCACCTCGAGACGCTTGCGGTACTCGACCTCGTCGATGTCGCCCTGGGCGAACCGTTCGGCGAGGGTGGACTCCGCGTTGCTGCTCGCGGCGAACGGGCCGTACGGTCCGTGTTCGCGCCAGTAGCTGCGACGACGCCTGGTCACCAGGAAGATGATCAACCCGATCACGAGGATCCAGAAGATCGGGATGATGAAGAAGAACGGGAAGAACCCGCCCGCCCACGGTCCGACCCAGTGCGCGCCTACGGCTGTCACGCCGGCCGCTGCGCCAAGGGAAGCGACGAGTGCGCTCATGATGTGTCACTGCCTTTCTCTGCTGTTCACACCCTGCGGTGGGCCCTTTCGCGGGCCGATTCCAGAGTCCCGCCTCGCCGCGGTTCGGGCGTCCGCCGGCGGGAGGCATCCGAGTGCTCCTCTGGGAGCAGCCGCGTGTGCAGCGGGAGCAGCGACCGCTGCCGTGTGGACAGGGACCAGCGCGATGAGAATCGTGTGGCGACCAGGCGGTGCGTGGACCGCCGGCCGGCCGGCGCCGGTCAGAAGCGGCCGGACGTCTCAGAAGCGGCCGGGCGTCACGAGTCCCGACTCGTACGCGATCACCACGAGGTGCACGCGATCACGTGCGTCGAGCTTCGTGAGGATGCGCGAGACGTGCGTCTTCGCCGTGAGCGGACTCATGAAGAGGCGCAGCCCGATCTCGGCGTTGCTGAGGCCCTCCGCGACGAGCCCGAGCACCTCGCGCTCCCGTTCGGTGAGCGGTTCGAGGACGGATGCCGTGACCTCCGGCCGCGGCGTCGCCGCCAGTCGCGAGAGCAGCCGCTTGGTCACGCCGGGCGACAGCAGTGCGTCGCCGGCGGCCGCGACCCGTACGGAACGGATCAGCTCCACCGGTTCCGTGTCCTTCACCAGGAATCCGCTCGCCCCTGCACGGATCGCTTCCGACACGTACTCGTCGAGCTCGAATGTCGTCACGATCACGACGTGCACGTCGCCGAGTCCGGCATCGCGCACGATCTCGTCGGTGGCCCAGAGCCCGTCCCCGTCCGGCATGCGGATGTCCATGAGCACCACATCCGGCCGCTCGCGTCGCACGAGGGAAACGGCCTCGCGCCCGGTCGACGCCTCCCCGACGACATCGATGTCGGCCTCGTGATCGAGTAGGGCGCGGAATCCGGCGCGCACGAGGTGCTGATCGTCGGCCAGGACGACTCGGATCACGTGGTCCTCCGTTCCCCGCGCACCGGCAACCAAGCGGTGACACGGAATCCTCCGTCGGCAGTGTGCTCGGCCTCGAGCGTGCCGCCGAGCGTTTCGGCCCGTTCTCGCATCCCGAGGATGCCACGACCGCCTTGCGCGTCCGCCGCGGACGGGCCATGGGTAGACGAGATGCCGGAGCCCTGGGCGGCATTCCTGGCGGACGAGCGCTCGGTTGATCCCGGTCCGTTCTCGATGCGGAGCTCGATCCCGCGCGGAGACGCCGTGACCTGCACGGAGACGTCGACGGTGCCCGCGTGCCGACGCACGTTCGTGAGGGACTCCTGCACGATGCGGTAGGCAGCGGAGCCGACCGCGGAACCGACAGAGGAGCCGGGGGTCGAAGCAGCATCCGGTGGCCGCGTTCCGTCTACGACGTTCCCCGACGCTCGCACGTTCAGTCCGCTGGCCCTGGTCTCGTCGAGGAGCCGGGGTATGTCATCCAGCGACGGACCGGGCCGCAGCGGCGCATCCGATTCGTCGTCCTGACGCAGCACGCCCAGCACGCCGCGCACCTCCTCGAGGGCGGTCGTGCTCGTCTCGCGGATCGCGCGCAGGCTCTCCCTGGCGCGCTCCGGCTCGTCGTCGAACAGATGGAGCCCGACGCCTGCCTGCACGCTGATCTGCGAAAGGGAGTGTGCGAGCACGTCGTGCAGCTCACGCGCGATGCGGAGACGTTCCTCTTCGGCGGCGGACCGCCTCTTGGATGCCTCCTCTCTGGTGGCCGCGCGGAAGCGCTCGCGTCGCGCGCTCGCGCCCGTGACAGCGCCGGCGACGACGCAGAGCACGATCGTGGCGACGAGCACGCGGATGCCCTCACCGGTGAGGCCCGGGACGGCGATGAGCACGATTCCCACGATGGCCATGCAGGCGAGGCTGATCCAGGTCCAGGCGGCCTTGCCGCCCAGCACGGCCCGCGCCGCAGCGAAGGCCACCGCGAGGACCGCGAGCGGAGGCCCGGGCGCCAGCGCGATCGCCGGTGTCGCGAGCGCTGCCACGACCACGACGGCCGGGCCGCGCCAGCGCAGCAGGAGCATTCCGGAGGCCACGAAGCCGAGGAGAACGGCCACGAGCTGCACTGGATCGACGAGCGTGCGGTGAGCGCTGTGCCAGCCCTGGGCGAACGTGAACGCCAGGCCGGGCAGCTGCACGAATGCGCTCAGTGCCGCGGCGAAGACGCGGGCGCGGAAGGATCGCCTGGCCCGTTGCTGCGGTGACGGCTCGGGCCCGGTGCGCAGCCAGGGCGGGTACGGCATTCCCTCATGGTAGCCAGCGCTCTCCCGGCGCTGATCGGCCAGTGGGCTGCCGAGTGCTACTCCCCTGGGAGTATGCGTCGCTCCTCGCCGACCGCCACCGGCCGCTCGAACTGCTGCGACCAGGCGCTGTACGAACCGGGATACAGCGCCGGCTCGAATCCCGCGAGCATCAGGGCCGCAGCGTTGTGCGCGGCCGTGACGCCGGATCCGCAATACGTCGCGATGGGTGCGCCGTCATCGACACCGAGCTCGACGAACCGGGCACGCAGCTCGTCTGCGGCGCGGAAGCGGCCGGAGGCGTCGACGTTCTCCGTCGTGGGAGAGCTCAGCGCTCCTGGGATGTGGCCGGCACGGGGGTCGATCGGCTCCGTCTCCCCGCGGTATCGTTCGCCGGCCCGCGCGTCGAGCAGTGATCCATCTCGCGCGACCGCTGCCGCCTCGTCCGCCGAGACAACGGGAAGAGCGCCGTAGACGAGGTGGACGTCGCCAGGGGCCGCCTCCACCTCGCCGGACTCGAGCGCTCGGCCGGACGCGCGCCAGGCGGCCAGGCCGCCGTCGAGCATCCGCACGTTCGCGAACCCGCCGTAGCGCAACAACCACCACGCACGGGCCGCCGACATGTTCGCGAGGTCGTCGTACACCACAACGAGGTCGCCGTCCGAGACGCCCCATGCGCGTGCGTCAGCCTGCAGGCGCTCGACCGGAGGCAGCGGATGCCGTCCCTGCCGTGGATCGCCCTTCTGCGCGAGCTGTCGGTCGAGAT
This sequence comes from Planctomonas sp. JC2975, assembly GCF_012985205.1. Taxonomy (NCBI): domain Bacteria; kingdom Bacillati; phylum Actinomycetota; class Actinomycetes; order Micrococcales; family Microbacteriaceae; genus Planctomonas; species Planctomonas sp. JC2975. The sequence goes on from NZ_JABEKS010000001.1 coordinate 525,564, forward strand.
CGACGTATACCGCAGAGGGAATGTGTCCCTGCAGGTAGTCCGGACGGCCGTCGGGACGGTCGAGGCGCCACCGGACGTCGAGGACGCGCACGGGACTTCCGCCATTCGCGGCCGTGGTCAGGCGCTGTGCGAGGTCATCGGCGGTGATCAGCAGGTCGGATCGATCGGGCATCCCTCAACGCTAGCGACTTCGCCGCATCGCTCCGGCAGCCCGGTGCGTGCCTGGCAAGCTCGAGAAACCGCATCTGCCGATGCAGAAGGCCCTCGCCGCATTCACGACGAGGGCCTTCATGATCTGCTCCCCCACTTGGACTCGAACCAAGAACCTGCCGGTTAACAGCCGGCTGCTCTGCCAATTGAGCTATGGAGGAATGCCCCCGGAAGGGGCTTGACTACTTTACCAAAGCAGGGGCGGCGAACAAAAACGAGAGCACCCCGGGCGCGCCAGCCCTGTTCACCTCATTCGCTGAGCCGCAGCGCCTCCGCTAGCTGGGCCACATAGGGGTGCGTCGGTGCGGTGAACACGGCCTCCATCGTGCCGTATCCCACGAGGGATCCGGACTTCAGCACGGCCACCGTCGCAGTCGCGTTCCGCAGTACCCGGGCGTCGTGGCTGACGATCACGGCGGCGAAGTCGTGCTCGCCGTGCAGCTGCGCCAGGAGGTCGACGACGGAGTCCCGTACGGTCACGTCGATGCCGGCCGTCGGCTCGTCGGCGATCAACACGCTGGGGCCGAGGACGAGCGCCTGCGCGATCGCGACGCGCTGACGCTGTCCGCTGCTCAGCTCGTAGGGATACTTCTCCAGCACGCCCAGCGACAGCTGCACCGAGTCCAGCATCGAGGCGACGCGCATGCCGGCCTCGCGAGCATCGAAGTGCTTGTCCCGCTCGTAGATGGGCGAGGCGACCAACTGCGCGACGGTGGCCGTGCGGTCGAGGCGGGTGCCGGCATCCTGTTGCAGATAGCCGACGTGGAACGTGAGGCGTCGGCGGTCCCGGGTGTGCAGACGACGCATGGCGTAGCCCATCACCGTGGCGTCCCCGCCGGTGATGCGCGGCGCTGCGCCGCCGTCCAGTCCTGCTCGTCCCGAGATGATGCGGGCGAGGGTGCTCTTGCCGGATCCGCTCTCGCCGAGGATGCCCAGGACCTCGTCGGGCCGCACCCTTAGGCTGATGCCGCGCAGGGCGACGCATCCCGCAGACGGCCCATGCGGCGGGTACTCGGCGGAGAGGTCGCTGAGCACGATCGGGTCGCGGTATTCCTGTGCTGTCATGCTGAGACTCCGGCGTGCATGGGCCTCAGCCTATAAGCGCGCCCCCTTGGCCCGTCGAACGGATCAGCGTGCCGTGAGTCGCGGAGACCGGTCAGTCGCCACGAAGGCGGGAGCGCTCCGCGTCGATCAGCACGAGCTCCTGCTGCACGGCGCCTCGCGCGACGGCATCGGCCGGATCCGCGCGCTGGAGTCGGCCGAGCGCATCCGCTTTGCGTCGCAGCAGTTCCCGGTCGACGAGCGACGCCGTCACCGACGACGCGTATGAGGAGACGCCGGCTTCGTCGCGTGCCGGCACGGGAGCGACGCTCAGCTGCCTCACGAGACTGGCGAACGGGGGCGGCACTTCGCCCGCGACCCGCTCGACCCAGGATGCCGCGCCGTACACGTCGAGGTTGGCGGCGACGGCATCCCGCACGACGGCGAGCGAGGGGTTGGAGAACCGGGCCTCCGCAACGGCCCTGGCACGCTCCGGCCACACGTGCTGCGGATACTGCAAAATGGCCATCAACGCCTCGCGCTCCAGGCGCGTCGCCGGATCCGTCCCGAGACTGGCCAGGGTCACCTCGGGCTCGCGCACCACGGGCGCACCGCCAGGCTCACCCTGCCGTGCTCGCGACTGCTCGTTCGCGGGTCCGCCGTTCGGACGAGCGGATCCCTGCCCTGAGGATGCCCGGCGCACGGCGACCTGCACCTCGCCCAGCTCGACGCCGAGCATGCGGGCCAGCTGGCGCGTGTATCCGGGCCGCAGCGCGGGATCCCGGATGCCGGCGACGATCGGGGCGCACTCGCGCAGCGCTGCCACGCGGCCCTCGACCGTCTCGAGGTCGTACTTGCCCAGCGCCTGCCGGATGACGAACTCGAACATCGGACGCTTGCTGTCGATCATGCGCCGCACGGCGGCGTCGCCCTGCACCAGTCGCAGATCGCAGGGATCGAGGCCCTGCGGCCCGACGGCGACGTACGTCTGCGCGGCGAATCGCTGCTCCTCGCCGAATGCCCGCAGCGCTGCCTTCTGTCCCGCCTCGTCCGGATCGAACGTGAAGACGACCTCGCCGAGCCCGCTGTCGTCGCCGAGCACTCGGCGCAGCACCTTGATGTGGTCGACGCCGAAGGCGGTGCCGCAGGTTGCGACGGCCGTGTCGATACCGGCGAGATGGCACGCCATGACATCTGTGTAGCCCTCGACGACGACGACCCGATGAGATCGGGAGATCTCGCGCTTGGCGAGGTCGAGTCCGTAGAGCACCTGCGCCTTGTGATAGATCGCGGTCTCCGGCGTGTTGAGGTACTTCGGACCCTTGTCGTCGTCGAGCAGCCGGCGTGCACCGAATCCGACGGTCTGGCCGGTGACGTCGCGAATGGGCCAGATGACCCGTCCGCGGAAACGGTCGTACGCGCTCCCCCGCTCGCCTGTCGACACCAGCCCGGATGCCGCCAGCTCCTCGGCCGTGAACCCGCGACCACGAAGGTGTGCGCCGAGCGAGTCCCACGTGTTGGGAGCGAACCCGACGCCGAAATGATCGGCGGCGACCGGGTCGAAGCCGCGCTCGCCGAGGAAGCGGCGTGCGGCATCCGCATCGGGGGCGCCCAGCCGCTCGCGGAAGAACTCCTCTGCCGCCGCGTTCGCGGCGATGAGCCGAGCACGGTTGCCGGTCTCCGCGGCGGCGGGCCCGCCGTCCTCGTAGTGCAACGTGTAACCGAGGCGGGCGGCGAGCCGCTCGACGGCGTCGGCGAACGTGACGTGGTCCATGTTCATCAGGAACTCGTACACGTCGCCGCCCACGCCGCAGCCGAAGCAGTGGTACAGCCCGACCCCTGGGCGCACCTGGAAGCTCGGGCTGCGCTCGTCGTGGAAGGGGCAGAGTCCCTTGAGTGACCCGACGCCTGCGGTCTTCAGAGTCACGTAATCGCCGACGATGTCGGCGATGTTGGTGCGGGCCTTGACCTCATCGACGTCGCTCTGTCGAATGCGGCCCGCCATGGGCTCGATTCTAGTTCGGCGGCACGGCGCTCATCGGCGACTGTGCACTGGCGCGCTTCGCCCTTCGACTCGCTTCGCCCGCCAGGGAACTCGGAGATGCTACGAGTGGGCCAGGCGCTCGAACCACGCGATCGCGGACTGGTCCGTGAGGCTCGCGACCTGATCGACGACCACGCGCCTGCGCGCGGCATCATCGGTCGCCAGGCGCCAGTCCTCGGCGAATCCCGGGTCGAGGTTCGCGTCTTCCGTGCGCAGCAGGGCGTCCGCAAGCTCGGCGAGCATGGTGCGCTGCCTGGCGTAAATGGGCTGCCTCGTGTTGCGCGACATCACGAAGGTGGCGACGATCCCCTTCAGGACGGCGATCTCGGCCTGGATCTCCCTCGGCACGACCACGTCTGCACCGAAGCGGATGAGGCTGCCCTGCTGGTACGCGTCTCTGGTGGCTCGTGCCGACGTCACGGCGAAGCGCCCGATCAGCTGGCTGGTCAGGTTCTTCAGGCGGGCTTGCGCACGACGCGAGCCGTCCCAGTCATCGAGCCAGACATCCAGTCGATCCAGCCGGTCGAAGGCGGCGATGAGCTCGTCGTGGCCGACCTCGCCGCCGATCCACTCGTACATCGACGACACAAGGGCATCGTGATCGACTCGTGCGCCGAGTGCCGCGACGTCGATGTAGCCGTTCACGACGGCATCCTCGAAGTCGTGAACGGAGTACGCGATGTCGTCAGAGAGGTCCATGACCTGCGCCTCGATGCACCGCACCCGATCCGGGGCGCCTTGGCGCAGCCAGTGGAACGCCGGCTCGTCGTCGGCGTAGAAGCCGAACTTGGCGCGACCGCTCGGGTCGGCGACAGAGGACGATGCCGGCCACGGGTACTTGCAGCTGGCGTCGAGGCTCGCACGGGTGAGGTTGAGCCCGTACGGATGCCCGTCCGCACCGAAGACCTTCGGCTCCAGTCGGGTCAGCAGTCGCAGCGTCTGCGCGTTGCCCTCGAATCCCCCGACGTCGCTCGCCCACTCCGAAAGAGCACGCTCGCCGTTGTGACCGAAGGGCGGATGCCCGATGTCGTGCGCCAAGCACGCTGTGTCGACCACGTCGGGATCCAGTCCGAGACTGGAGGCCAGCTCGCGGCCGACCTGTGCCACCTCGAGGGAGTGCGTGAGCCTGTTGCGGGCGAAGTCCAGACCGGCCGTGGGGCTGAGAACCTGGGTCTTCGCCGCGAGCCGTCGCAACGCGCTGGAGTGCAGCAGACGAGCCCTGTCGCGCGCGAAGTCGCTGCGGCGGGTCGAGTGTTCCTCGGGCAGCCAACGCTCTCGATCGAAGGCCGTGTAGCCGGCCTGTTCGGCCGAGTAGTTGTGGTGAGCAGGAGAATCGGGCTGCGCCGAATGGTTCGACCGTCGCGAAGAATCGGGATGCTCCGGGGACAGCCCGGAATTCGGAGTGGTGCCGAATTCACCCGCCACTCGTGTTCACCTCTGCCTCTGCCAGCTCGGCGTGCTGGTCGGCCGCGATGCTGCGGGACTCGAGCCAGCGATCGGGAAGTGCGGGGTTCTTGGGCGTGCCGGCGCGGCCTCGCGGGCCCTCGGCATCCTCACCCGGGTAGGCGATCGACGGATCCAGCGTGCCGAGCAGATCGTCCAACTGCTGCAGCGACTGGACGGTGGCCAGCTTGGCGCGCAACTCTCCGCCGACCGGATACCCCTTGAAGTACCACGCGACGTGCTTGCGGATGTCGCGGCATCCGCGCTCTTCGCTCTCGAAGAACTCGACGAGCAGCTCGGCGTGACGGCGGAACGCCGCCGCGACCTGGCCGAGCGACGGATGCGCTGTCGCGGCGGCCGCCTCGGCCTCGGTGATCTCGCCGGCACGGGCGCGGAAGGCGGCGGACAGGTCGCCGAAGAGCCATGGCCTGCCGAGGCATCCACGGCCGACGACGACGCCGTCGCATCCGGTCTGCTCGACCATGCGGATGGCGTCCTGCCCGGTCCAGATGTCGCCGTTGCCCAGCACCGGAACGCTCGTCACGGTCTCTTTGAGCTTGGCGATGGCGGACCAGTCCGCGTGGCCGGAGTAGAACTCCGAGGCCGTGCGCGCGTGAAGCGCGATGGATGCGACGCCCGCATCCTCGGCGATGCGGCCGGCCTCCAGATAGGTCAGGTGGTCGGAGTCGATGCCCTTGCGCATCTTGATCGTCAGCGGCAGGTCCCCCGCGGCCTGGACGGCGTTCCTGACGATGTCGCGGAACAGGTCGAGCTTCCACGGCAACGCCGCGCCGCCGCCCTTGCGCGTGACCTTGGGAACCGGGCAGCCGAAGTTGAGGTCGATGTGATCGGCCCTGTCTTCTGCGACGAGCATCGTGACGGCCTCGCGCACGGTCTTCGGGTCGACGCCGTAGAGTTGGATGGACCGCGGCGTCTCGCTCTCGTGGTGCCGGATCAGCCGCATGGACTCCGGGGTACGCTCGACCAGTGCCCGGGAGGTGATCATCTCGCTCACGTAGAGCCCGGCACCGAACTCGCGGCAGAGCCTGCGGAACGCCGTGTTCGTGATCCCCGCCATGGGCGCCAGCACCACGGGTGCGTCGAGGCGCAGCGGGCCGATGGCCAGCTGTCCTGCCGTGAGGGGTTCAGCGCTTAGTGTTGCGGAGGGAGACATCGCTCACGATTCTCCCAGATGGCGCCTGAAAGAACAGGAGCCCCGGGGAACCGCCACCGCAGGAGGGACGAGGAGCATGGCCCAGGGACGCGAACGAGTGCTGGAGGATGCTGCGGCACGCGGCGTCGTGGTGCGGATCGTCGAGCGCCCCAAGGCGAACTCGCTGCACGAGGCAGCCACGCTCCTCGGCCTCGAGCCGTCCGGCATCGTGAAGACGCTCGTCGTCAAGCGTCACGACGGCGACTTCCTCTTCGCGCTGGTACCAGGCGGTCGCAAGATCTCGTGGGCGAAGCTGCGCACCCTTGTCGGCGTGAACAAGCTGTCGTTGCCGGACGCGTCCCTCGCGCTGGACGCCACCGGATACGAACGCGGAACGATCACGCCGTTCGGATCCACAACGGCCTGGCCGGTGTTCGCGGACTCGGAGGTGGCCGGACGCATGGTCGCCATGGGCGCGGGCGAGCACGGCTACAGCGCTTTCGTCGACGGCGATGCGCTGATAGCCGCGTTCGGTGCGACGGTGGCGGACATCACCGATCCGGAGTAGCGGCTCTTTCGGGAGTCGAGCAGCTCAACCTCCGATGCGTCGGATGCACCAACGCGTCGGATCAACCGGCGGCGGACGCCTCTTCTTCGGGCGCCTGGGCCCAGGGCACGGCGCACACGTCGCCGTCGCAAACGACGGCATTCGGGTCGCCGAGCGGCTTCAACCCGCTCATGCTCCGGCCACGACCGAGTCGTCAGCAGCAGCATCCGCTTCGGAGCCCCGTTCGTCCCACACCTGCTCGAGGACCTGTGCGAACGTCGTCGCCTCCTGTGCGCCGGAGACGCCGTACTTGCCGTCGATCACGAAGAACGGAACTCCGTTGATGCCGTACTCCTGAGCGTTCGCCTGATCCTCGCGGACTGCCGAGAGGAACTCGTCGCGCTCGAGCGCTCCACGCGCCTCCTCGCGGTCGAGTCCGATCTCTGCTGCGTAGTCGGCGAGGTCGTCGATGCGTCCGACGTGGCCGCCCTCGGTGAAGTACGCCTTCAGCAGGCGTTCCTTCATCTCGATCTGCTTGCCGTGCGCCTTCGCATAGTGGATCAGTTGGTGGGCCTTGACGGTGTTCGTGTGCTGCATGGCAGGAAAGTCGTAGTCCAGGCCGACCTGCTGGGCGATGCCGCTCACGCGCTCGAGCATCTGCCCGGCCTGCTCGGGGCTGATGCCCTTGTGCTGCGCAAGGTAGTCGGCCTCGTTGCCCTCGAAGTCGACGGGGGTGTCCGGCGAGAGTTCGAACGAGTGATACTCCACCTCGACGCTGCGGCCCTCGCCGGATCCGGCGAAGAGTCCGGCCCCCGCCTCGAACTTGCGCTTGCCGATGTAGCACCACGGGCAGGCCACGTCGGACCAGATGTCAATCTTGATGGGATCACTCACGAAGGGTCCAACCGCGCGCGGTGACGGCCTATTCCGTTGATAGCATCCAGTGGTGCTCGGTCCGGACGATCCGCTGCCCGCCGTGCGCCGCGTGCTGGTCGCCGGTGTGACCGGATCGGGAAAGACCACTCTGGCCCGCCGTCTGGGCGCCGAATGGCGGCTTCGGCACATCGAGATCGACGCGCTGTTCCATGGCCCGCAGTGGACGCCACGGCCAGAATTCCTCGACGACGTCCGTGAGTTCGCCGCCGAGGAACGCTGGATCACCGAGTGGCAGTACTGGAGTCAGGGCACCGATGCCCTCCTCGCACCACGAGCGGATCTGGTCGTCTGGCTCGACTATCCGTACCGAGTGGTCCGATCTCGACTCATCCGGAGAACGTTGCGCCGGAGCATCTTGCGGACCGAACTGTGGAACGGCAACGTCGAACCGCCCATCTGGAAGTGGTTCTCGAAGCCGGAAGACGAGGACATCCTGCGCTGGCAGACCGCGACGCTCCAGAAGTGGCGCGAGCGGATGCCGGACATCGAGCGTCTCTACCCGCATCTGATGATCGTGCGGTTGCGTCATCCGCGGGAGACGAAGCGGTGGCTCCATACTCATCGATCCGATGATTCCCTGATTGCGAAGCCATCGACGCCGGAATCCGGGCGTCTCCACTGATGAAACATCCGATGAATGAGCTAGCGTGGAATGCAGACGCCGCCGCCCATCGAACGCGACGCCCGACCGCCATGGAGGATTCAGCTCGATGTCCGATTCCACTCTCGACTGGTTCGTCCACGACCGGTTCGGTCTCTTCGTGCACTGGGGACTGTATTCGCTCGGCGCACGCCACGAGTGGCTGATGAACAGGGAGCGCATCCAGGTCGCGGACTACGAGAAGTACGCCCGCCACTTCGAGCCGGACCTCTACGACCCGGCACAGTGGGCTGCGCAGGCGAAGCAGGCGGGAATGAAGTACGTCGTTCTCACGACCAAGCATCACGAGGGCTTCTGCCTCTGGGACTCCAAGCTCACCGACTACACCGTGATGAACACGCCGTACGGCAAGGACGCCGTTCGCGAGTACGTCGAAGCCATTCGCTCCGCCGGCCTCAAGGTCGGCTTTTACCACTCTCTGATCGACTGGCACCACCCGGACTTCCCGATCGACGGCCACCATCCCCGTCGTGACGACCCCAACGCGGTGGCGCAGAACGAGCACCGTGACATCGCGCGCTATCGCGAGTACCTGCACGGCCAGGTACGCGAGCTTCTCACGGAGTACGGGCAGATCGACTATCTCTTCTTCGACTTCTCGTACGAGCACAGCGACCACGACGAGATCTGGGGTGGAAAGGGCGCCGCCGCCTGGCGATCGGAGGAACTGCTCGCACTGGTGCGTGAGCTCCAGCCCGGCATCCTCGTGAACGATCGACTCGGCATTCCAGGCGACTTCGTGACCCCCGAGCAGTACCAGCCCACCGCTCCGATGGAGGTCGACGGGGTGCGCGTTCCCTGGGAGGCCTGCCAGACGATCAACGGCAGCTGGGGCTACTACCGGGACAACCACAACGACAAGTCCGCCGACATGCTCGTTCGAATGCTCATCGACGGCGTCTCCAAGAACGGCAACCTGCTTCTGAACGTGGGCCCGACGGGTCGCGGAGACCTGGACCCGACGGCGTCGGCGACGCTGGAGGGTATCGGCACGTGGATGCGACGCCACTCGCGGTCCATCTACGGCGCGGGGCCGAGCGACTTCACTCCTCCTGCGGATGTCCGCTACACCCAGCGCGGCGACCGGCTCTACGCCCACCTCTTCGCGTGGCCGTTCGAGAACCTGCACCTGCCAGGCCTCGCGGGCAAGGTCGAGTACGCCCAGCTGTTGAACGACGCGTCAGAGCTCGGCATGAGGGTGATCGATCCATCGCTCCGAGCGCAGAACACGGGCATCGGCGGTCAGCCGGAGGGAACCCTGACCATCACGCTGCCGGTGATGCGACCAGCCGTGATCGTGCCCGTCGTCGAGCTCTTCCTCCGCGACTGACGCAAAGACGGGCCCGAACTCGGACCCGGATCAGACGTCATCGTCCCCTGGCGCGTCCACCGCACCGCCGAAGCGACGGTTGCGGGACGCGTACAAAGTGATCGCCCGCCACAGATCCGTGCGGGAGAAGTCCGGCCACAGGGTGTCGAGGAACACCATCTCCGCGTAGGCGCTCTGCCAGAGCATGAAATTGCTGGTGCGCTGCTCCCCGGAACTGCGCACGAAGAGATCCACGTCGGGAAGGTCCGGCAGGTAGAGGTGCCGCTGGATGGTCTTCTCCGTGACGGCCGACGGCCGCAGCCTGCCGGCCGCCACCTCCGCGGCGATGTCCCGCACGGCATCCGCCAGCTCGTTGCGTCCTCCGTAGTTGACGCACATCGTCAGCGTGAGCACGTCGTTGCCGGCCGTAAGTCGTTCCGCGAACTGCAGCTCCTTGATGACGGATGTCCACAGCCGGGGCTTCCGACCTGCCCACCTGACGCGCACCCCCCATTCGTTCAACTGGTCACGTCTGCGGTGCAGCACGTCTCTGTTGAACCCCATGAGGAATCGCACCTCATCGGGCGATCGCCGCCAATTCTCGGTGGAGAACGCGTACACGCTGAGGTGCTTCACGCCGATCTGGATCGCTCCTGCGACCACATCGAGCAGCACGGCCTCCCCCGCCTTGTGCCCCTCGATGCGCGTCAGCCCCTGACGGTTGGCCCAGCGGCCGTTCCCGTCCATGACGAGTGCGACGTGGCCCGGCACGGCGGATGACGGCAGCTCGGGCGGGTAGATCCCCGTCCAGTCGACGGGACGATACTCGACGGCGTCCTTGTGCGTGTACGGCTTCGGGGTCATGCACTGGCTCCGGTCTGCTGGGAAGATTCGCGCGACACGTACGGCAGGGACCGCAGGCCTCGCTCGAGGTGCCACTGGGTGTAGGCGGCGACGATGCCACTCGCCTTGTCGCGGGTGGCGGCATCCGTGGCCTCCGCTGCCGCCCAGTCTCCACGTAGGAGCGCGGAGAGCAGTTCGATCACCTCGCGTCCGACACGTGGCGCGCCGGGCGGCGCACAATCGGCGCACACGACTCCGCCGAGCTGCACGACGATGGCGGAGTGCTCGCCGACCGTCCCGCACCGCGAGCAGGTGTCGAAGCTGGGCGCCCATCCTGCGATGGACAGCGCGCGCAGCAGGTACGAGTCGAGGGTGAGGGATGCCTCGTGCTCGTTCCGTGACAACGATCGCAGCGCGCCGATCAACAGCAGATATTGCTGAGGGGATCCCTCGGCCTCCGTGAGCCTGTCTGCAGTCTCGACCATGGCGTTGGCGGACGTGAAGCTCGCGTAGTCCATCGCGATCGGCGCCCCGTAGGCGCCAAGGGATTCCGCCTGCGTCACGATGTCGAGGCTGCGACCCTCGTACAGCTGCACGTCTGCCACCATGAACGGTTCCAGCCGTGCGCCGAACTTCGAGGCGGTGCGCCGTACGCCTTTCGCGACGGCACGCACCTTGCCGTGTCCACGGGTCAGCAGCGTGACGATCCGGTCGGCTTCGCCCAGCTTGTGGGTGCGCAGCACGACGGCTTCATCACGGTAAACGGGCACCCGTCGATTATCCCGCGTGCACCCGACGTCCCGTGTCCGGCCGTCCGGACGGATCCGTTCCCGCGCCTCACGGGACGCAGCATCCCGCGTGGTAGAAACTGAGCCATGACCTCGACGTTCAGTCTCCCGCTGTGGGCGGAGCTCGTCGCGGTCGCCGTCGGCAGTGTGCAGGGGGCGGCCTATGCATCCGGATTCCGCGACCGTCGCATCGACCTGCTCGGCGTCGCCATCATCGGGGCCGTCACGGGACTCGGCGGTGGCGCGCTCCGCGACATCCTGCTCGCCACCGGGCTGGTGGCGCTGCAGACCAACTGGTACCTGCCGGTCGCGGTGCTCTCCGCCCTGGCCGGGATGCTCCTGGCACGACTGTTCCACCGCATCGACTGGACGATCACCATCCTCGACGCACTCACGATCGGACTCTTCGGCGCGATCGGCGCCACCAAGGCGCTCTCGATGGGGCTGCCGGGCGTGCCCGCCGTCTTCGTGGGCGTGGTCTCCGCTGTCGGTGGGTCGATCTTGCGCGACATCCTGCTCGGCACGCCGATCGGCGTCATGCACGTCGGATCTCTCTACGCTGTGGCCGCGGGAGCCGGGACCACCGTACTCGTCGTCGGCGTCGAGCTCGGCCTTCCGATCGCACCCGCGTCGATCGCCTGCACCGTCGTCACGATGGCCGTGCGACTGCTCGCAGTGCGGTTCGGATGGAGCCTGCCGGAGCAGCGCACGCTCTCCCTTCGGCGGCCGCGCATCAGCTTCGCACGTCTCGGCCGCAGAGGGCCGGATGCCCGCACCGCTTCCCCGCGCACTGGCAGCATCCCCACCTACCGCGAGGTGAAGCGCACGGACGACACCGAGCCCCCCGAGTCGGGTCCCGCCCCGTTCTGATCTCGCCGTTCGGGCGGATACCTTCTGTCCGCGCTGTTACGAAAGGTCAGTCCGACACGATCCACGTCGACAGGATCCAACTCGACAGGACTCAGGTGGCGTCCCAGAGAGCGCGGTAGAACGCGATTCGCTCCGCGTCGGGACGCACGCCGTACGACTCGTAGTACAGGTCCGTGTAGCCGGGGCCGTAGTTCCACTCGGTGCTCCAAGCGCCGATCGCGATGTCCGCCCAGCGATCCGCGACGCCGAGACGCCCCAGGTCGACGTAGCCGGCCACCGTGCCGTCGTCGGCCAGTAACGTGTTCGGGGCACAGGCATCCGCGTGGCACACGACGAGCCGGTCGATGGACGGCGCGGGTCCCAGCACGTCGAGCGCGGCGACGCGCTCCGCGATGCCTTCGGATCTGCTGCGCGCGATGCGGTCGGAGACGGACCACGAGTACGGGCATCCCTCGACAGGAACCGCGTCGTGGAACGCGCGGAGACCACTGCCCAGCGCACGCACCGCGCGCTCCGGATCTGCTCGCCAGCGCTCGGTCACGGCGTTCGCTCCGGAAAGCCCTCGCGTCACGAGCACCTCGCCGTCATCGTCGACGCGAAAATCGAGGACGATCGGCACCCGGACGAATGTGGCCGCCCAGGCAAGGCGCTCGGCCTCCGCCTCGAGATCGAGCTCACTGTTCGGAGGCGCCCACTTGGCGAAGACGATGTCGTCGCCAACGCGCGCCCGCACCGTGACGCCGCCCACCTCGTTGACCCACGTGACCTCATCGATGTCGTCCCCGAACCGCCTCGTGAGCGGTTCGGGGACGGCGAACGACGCGTCAGGCGTGCCGGAGAACGCGCGCACGTCGTGCGACCCCGCAGGCGTCCCCGAGTCCGGGACGACGTCGGCGGGAACCGATTCCCCCGTCATTCAGACGGAAGCGAGCTGGCGGGAGCCGACACCGCCGACGCGCACGGCGCGATTGACGGCAGACACGATGGCCTTCAGTGATGCCGCGACCGTGTCGGCGTCGATCCCGACGCCCCACAGCCGCTGGTCTCCGACCTGCAGCTCGACGTACGACGCGGCCTGGGCGTCGCCGCCCTCCGACATCGTGTGCTCGACGTAGTCGTAAAGGGACACGTCGATGCCACGGTCAGCGAGCAGCGTGAGGAACGCATTGATCGGACCGTTGCCACCGGCCTCTGCCCACTGCACGCCGTCGCCGTCGCGGAGCTGGACGCGCAGGTTGACCGTGCCGTCCGCATCCTTCGTGGTCGCAGTGGACTGCACCTCGAAGCGGCCCCACTTCTCGGTCTGCTCGACGTTCGGCAGGTACTCGTCGGTGAAGATCGCCCAGAGCGCATCGCTCGTGACCTCGCCGCCCTCGGCATCCGTCTTCGCCTGCACCACACCGGAGAACTCGATCTGCAGCTTGCGAGGCAGGTCGAGCGAGTGGTCGGTCTTCAGCAGGTAGGCGACGCCGCCCTTGCCGGACTGGGAGTTGACGCGGATGACCGCCTCGTAGCTCCGGCCGAGATCCTTGGGGTCGACGGGCAGGTACGGAACGGCCCACACGATCTCGTCGATCTCCGCCCCCTCGTCGCTCGCCCGCGCCGCCATGGCCTCGAAGCCCTTCTTGATGGCGTCCTGGTGGGATCCGCTGAATGCCGTGAACACGAGATCCCCGGCCCACGGGTGACGCTCGTTCACAGGCAACTGGTTGCAGTACTCGACGGTGCGCTTGATGCCGTCGATGTCGCTGAAGTCGATCTGCGGGTCGATGCCCTGCGTGAACAGGTTGACACCGAGCGCGACGATGTCGACGTTGCCGGTGCGCTCTCCGTTGCCGAACAGGCATCCCTCGATGCGGTCGGCACCCGCCATGTAACCGAGCTCCGCGGCGGCGATCGCGGTGCCGCGGTCGTTGTGTGGGTGCAGGGACAGGATGACGTTCTCGCGGTGGTTCAGGTGGCGGGACATCCACTCGATTGAGTCGGCGTACACGTTCGGGGTGGCCATCTCGACTGTTGCCGGCAGATTGATGATGACGTTGCGCTCGGGCGTCGGAGCGAAGATCTCGAGCACCTGGTTGCAGATGTCGGCCGCGAACTCCAGCTCGGTTCCCGTGTAGCTCTCCGGCGAGTACTCGTAGTAGACCGTCGTGCCGGGAACGCTGGATTCCATCTCGACGCACTTGCGAGCGCCGTGCAGCGCGATGTCGACGATGCCCTGCTGGTCGGTGCGGAACACCACTTCACGCTGCAGAACGCTCGTGGAGTTGTAGAGGTGCACGATCGCCTGCTTGGAGCCCTTGATGGCCTCGTAGGTGCGCTCGATGAGGTGGTCCCTCGCCTGCGTCAGTACCTGGATGGTGACGTCGTCGGGAATGGCGCCCGTCTCGATCAGGCTGCGGACGAAGTCGAAATCGGTCTGGCTAGCGCTCGGGAAGCCGACCTCGATCTCCTTGTAGCCCATGCGCACGAGCAGATCGAACATGATGCGCTTGCGCTCGGGGCTCATCGGATCGATCAACGCCTGGTTGCCGTCGCGCAGGTCGACGGCGCACCAGCGCGGCGCCTTGGAGATGCGGGCGTCTGGCCACGTGCGGTCCGGCAGGTCGACGCGGATCTGCTCGTGGAACGGTCGGTACCGGTGGATCGGCATCGACGACGGCTGCTGGGTGTTCTTCATGGTCTTCTCTACTTCTCGTTCTCGCGATGGGTTGTCAGCCGACGACGAACTCCGCGACGAGGAAGGCCGAGAGAACTAGGCCTCGTCGCGGCAGCTAAGAAGGAGCAGGCCGGAGCGCACGTCGTTCAGACTACACCCGGCGACGTGTGCACTTGCCTGCGCCGTGGAGCCCCGAGGTCACGCCTTGGCCACGAAACGCTGCCGGATGCTGCCCAGTCCCTCGATCTCGCTGGTCACGGTCTGCCCGGCCTCGAGGTAGACCCTGGGGTTGCGGCCGAGGCCGACGCCATCCGGCGTACCCGTGAAGATCACGTCGCCAGGGAGCAGTTCGACCAGCGCGGACAGACGAGCGACGAGCGTGGGAATGGGGAAGATCATGTGCCTGGTCCGGCCGTTCTGCAGCACCTCTGTCGTGCCGTCCGCACGCGTCAGGGTGCAGCCGATGGCCAGGTCGGAGCGGTCGGATCCCTGCGCCAGCTCGTCGAGGGTGACCACGGCCGGCCCGATGGGAGCGAAGTTCTTCAGGGACTTGCCGATCGAGAACTGCGAGGGGTCGCCCCAGAACTGCACGGTGCGGTCGCTGATGTCCTGTCCGATCGTGAGGCCGGCGATGTGGTCCCAGGCGTCCGACTCGGCGATGTCGCGGCCGCCCTTGCCGATCACGGCCACCAGCTCGACCTCCCAGTCCACGGTGTCGCCCGTGAGCTCGACGTCGACATCGGCCCCGGCGAAGCTCGAGACGAACTTGGTGAAGACCATCGGGTTCTCCGGGACGCTGAGCCCGGACTCCCCCGCGTGGCTGGCGTAGTTGAGACCGATCGCGAAGACCTGCGGCGGACGCGGGACCGCAGGGCCGAGCTGTCGTGCGTCGTACGCGACGCCCTCGGAGGCATCCTGGGTCGCAGCCCACGCCACGAAGTCGTCCCACACTTCGTAGACGGCTTGCGGATGCGAGGCGAAACGCCCCGCGCTGGCGCTCTCCACATCGAGGGCACGGTCGTCGGTGAGGAGGACGAGACGTCCGGAGAGGTTTGCGATACGCAACGCAGCCTGCTTTCGTGTCGAAGAGGAAGGGACGGAAACATCGGATGTCTCCGGCCGTTCTTGAACTCTAGCGCGTGAGGAAGTCGCGGATGCTCACGCCCAGTGCCCGGTCAGTCACGGCGCTCATGTGATTGCCGGGGATCTCGACGTAGCGGGCGAGCGGCATCGCATCCGCAAGTTCGGCACCGGATCCGAGTCCGTGGTCGTCGGCGCCGATCACGACGAGCGTTGGCGTCGTGATCTCGGCGAGCTCCGCCTCTGTCGCGCCGACCGAGGTGTCCAGAACGAGCCGCAGTGCAACGGGATCCCCGTCGTTCGTCTTGAGGAACGCCTCCGACCGCCACTCCGCGCTCCCGCGTCGGTGACTGCCGAGCCCCTCGAACACGCCGCGGTAGAACTCGTTGCGCTTGTCCACCTCGGTGATGCCGGCGAGCCCCATGCCGGCGACGACCGCGCGGCCGGGATCGGCGCCGCGCACCAGCATCCGCACCGTCGTGCGCGCCCCCAGAGAGTAGCCGCCGAGGTCGTAGTCCGTCAGGCCGAGGTGATCGATCAGGGCGAAGGCGTCGTCGGCGAGCACGTCTCGCGTGTACCGCTGGGGTTCGTGGGACCTGTCGCTGCCGCCGTGCGCGCGCAGATCGGGCATGATCACCCGGAACCCGGCCTCGGCGAGAATGTCGGCCGTGCCGTACCTGACCCAGTTGACGTATCCCGTGGAGAAGAATCCGTGGATGAGCACGAGCGGATGTCCTTCGCCGAGTTCGCGGTACGCCATGGTCGCGCCATCGGCGGCGGGAAAGTGGTTCAGCGGCAGATCCGGACGACGAGGCACCTCACCAGGGTAGACGCGCGTGCGCTCGGTCTCGTCGAGCCGGACATCCGCACCGCGACAGCTCTATTCGGTCGCCATGGCATCGACCGGTGAGACCCGCACTGCACGACGTGCGGCGACTGCGGATGCCAGGGCGGCCAACACGATCCCACCCGCGGCGATGACCGCGACGACACTCCACGGGATGTCGAGTGCGATGAGCCCGTGCACGGCGCTGCCCATCAGCGACTGAGCGGCCGCCCATCCGTAGATGCAGCCAAGGACGAAGCCGAACAGGAGCGCGGTGATCGTGACATGGCCGCTCTCGATCGCGATCATGCCTCGAAGCTGGCCGCGGCTGAAGCCGAGCGAGCGGAGCAGGCCGAGCTCTCTGGTGCGCTGGAGCACGCCCATCAGCATCGTGTTCACGAGACCGACGCCGGCGATCAGGGCGGAGAATCCGATCAGTCCGGTCAGCACCCAGAGAGCGACTGTCACCGACTGGTCGAGCATCGCCAGGTCGGCGGACGAGTGGTCGAATCGCGCCGTGACGGCGTCACGGAACCCGGTGAGCGCGACGGCGAACGTCGTGACGAGCGTGACGCCGATGACGAGTGCGATGCTGCTGCGGGCGCTGCGCTCCGGATACCTGCCGACTCCGGCGACAGCGATGCGTCCGGCCGGCCCTCCGCGCCAGAGACGTCCGACCACACGCAGCATCGGCGGCATGATCCGTCCGGCGCCGAGCACGATGCCGGTGAACGACAGCACCCCGCCGAGGAACGCGATGAGAAGTCCGGCGGGGCTGATGAGCCCGGCGAAGGCACCCAGTGCGAGGAGCATCCCTCCGATCACTATCAGGGCGACCATGCCGGCGGAGGCGATTCGCGCGCGTCGCCG
The DNA here is from genome assembly GCF_012985205.1 of Planctomonas sp. JC2975. NCBI lineage: Bacteria > Bacillati > Actinomycetota > Actinomycetes > Micrococcales > Microbacteriaceae > Planctomonas > Planctomonas sp. JC2975. The sequence continues at coordinate 542,844 of NZ_JABEKS010000001.1, forward strand.
TGGCGCATCCTGCACCGCGGCGACGGCCGTCGCCTCCAGGGGACTCACCGTCGTGACGCCGCGGCATCCGATCCACGCCGCCCACCACGTCGTCAGCACGACGACCACGGCGGGCAACACGGCGAACGGCGTGTCGAGCGAGTAGTCCGCTGCTGGCAGCCAGCCGCCGGCGATCCCCGATCGCACCACGAGCAGTGCCACGAGCAGACCGACCAGCGCGCCGACGACCGCCCCGATGACGCCCGCCCCGAGGCCCTCGAGCGCGACCGCGCGGCGCACTTCCCTGCCTTCGGCACCCACCAGTCGCAGCAACGCGATCGAGCGGCGACGGCCGGCGATGACGGCTCCGAACGCGTTGATGGTCACCACGCAGCCGACATAGACGGCCACCGCCAGGAACACGGATGCGACCACGCTCAGGCCGATTCCGATCTTGTCAGAGGCGGCATCCGCGCCGGTCGCGCCGACAACGCCGGAGACCACGACGACCGATTCGACGAGGATCGTGCCGAAGAGACTCGTCATCGCCCCGACCACGAGCGTCGACGCATGGTCGCGTCGGCGACCGGTCCGAAGTGCGGTTCCTCGGCGTGCGCCACGCGATGGTGCGGCGGCGGCGGGCAGTGCCGTCCCCGTCACGCGCTCGCCCCTGCCGACTCCACACCGAGCATGATGCGCGACACGTCTTCGGCGGATGCCCGGCCCAGGTCGTCGACGACCCGACCATCGGCCAGCACCAGGATCCGATCGGCGAAGCTCGCCGCGACCGGATCGTGCGTGACCATCGCGATGCTCTGTCCGTGCACGCTCGAGGCCTCCGCGAGCAGCGCAAGCACCTCGCGTCCCGTTCGGGAGTCGAGGTTGCCCGTCGGTTCGTCTGCGAAGATCACGCTCGGCCGGGTGGCCAGGGCGCGTGCGATCGCCACGCGCTGCTGCTGTCCGCCCGAGAGCTCGTGCGGACGATGCCCGAGGCGGTCCGTCAAACCCAGGGTGTCCACGAGCTGTGCGATCCAGGCCTCGTCTTCGGCGCTCGAACGTCGTCCGTCGAGCTCGAACGGGAGGCGGATGTTCGCCAGCACGTCGAGCACAGGCACGAGGTTGAACGACTGGAACACGAATCCGGCGGCTCGGCGCCTGACCCGCGTGAGCTCGCGGTCGCCGAGCCCGCTCAGCTCGGCGTCGCCGAGCCAGACGCGGCCGTCGGTCGGCGAATCCAGTCCGGCCATCATGTGCATGAGCGTCGACTTGCCGGATCCGCTGGCGCCGATGATGGCGGTGAACTGGCCCGCGCGCAGGCCGACCGAGACGTCGTCGAGCGCTGTGACCGCGCTGGCTCCGCTGCCGTAAATCTTGGTGAGGCCCGCGACGCGCGCGGCCAGTCCCATGTCGGACGAAGTGATCTCCATGACCACCGACGCTACGGGCGGCGATGGGGCTAGGCATCCGGCGGCGGAGGCATCCGTTGTCCACCTCAGGGATGACATCCGGCGACCGGTCGTGGCGGAGCCTCGAGACAGGCGAGCAGGCCCGCTGGCCAGCCGAACCGTCGGAACGGCTCTACTCGACCAGTCCGTTCTCGTACGCGAAGGCGACCAGCTGCACGCGGTCCCGCAGGCTGAGCTTCGCGAGCACGCGAGAGATGTGCGTCTTCACCGTGGCCTCGGACAGGTACTCGTGCTCGGCGATCTCCGAATTGCTGAGCGCCCTGGCTGCGAGATCGAAGATCTGGCGCTCCCTGGCCGTGAGGGCCTGGAGCTCGACGGGCGCGCGCCGCGGCTCCTGCGCCGTGAACTGTTCGAGAAGCCGTCGCGTTGCGGAGGCCGCGATCACGGCGTTGCCCGCGTGCACCGTGCGAATGGCCGCGAGCAGGAACTCCGGATCGGCATCCTTCAGCACGAACCCGCTCGCCCCGGCTTGGATGGCGCGCGCTGCGCTCTCGTCCACGTCGAACGTCGTCAGAACCAGAACGCGCGGCGTGGAACCGAGGCCCAGCTCGACGATCCGGGCTGTGGCCGCCACGCCGTCGAGTTCGGGCATGCGGATGTCCATGAGCAGCACGTCCGGACGCGCCGAGGAGGCGAGCTGCACGGCCTCGAGGCCGTTGGACGCCTCACCGGCGAACTCAAGATCCGCCTGGGACTCGATCAACATGCGCACGCCCGCGCGGAACAGCGCCTGATCGTCCACCAGTCCGACTCGGATCCGTTCGCTCACGACACAGCCTTTCCCGCCGGTGCGATCGGCAGCACGGCATTCACCTCGTACATTCCGCTCATCATGCCGCCGGCCGAGAGGCTGCCGCCCGCCAGTGCAGCACGCTCGCGCATGCCTGGAACACCGTGCCCGGCAGGCGGCGTTCCGTCCGCAGCGACAGTCGGCGCCCCCTCCCTTCGCACGACGTTGCGCACCCGCAGGTGCACTCCTTCCGACTCCCACAGCACGTCGAGATCGACGGTCTCGGTCGGCTCGCCGTGCCGGAGCGCGTTCGTCAGCGCCTCCTGCAGGATGCGGTAGGCGGCCATACCCGTTCCCTGCAGCAACGGCACCGGCGTGCCGCTCGTGGACTCCGCGATGTGCAGGCCTGCGCGGCGCATGCCCGCCACCAACGCCGGGAGGTCGTCGAGCGAGGGCTGCGGCCCGTCCGGCACCTCTTGGCGTAGCTGTGTCAGGAGCAGCCGAACCTCGATGAGGGCCGAACGTGCGGTCGAGGAGATGGTGGCCAGAGCATCCGATTGCACCTGCGGGCTGCCGGCTCCGGCATAGCGGGCGCCGTCGGCCTGGGCGATGACGACGGCCAGCGAGTGGGCGACGACGTCGTGCATGTCGCGTGCGATGCTCGTTCGCTCTTGCTCGATCGCGGACTCGTATGCCGCGCGCTGGGCTGCGACCGCCGCCTGCACCCTCGTCTCGCGCGACTGCCGCACGGTGCGCGCCAGCAGGCCGAGCGTCCAGCTCAGTCCGAAGAGGGTGATCATGCCGATGCTCAGGGCGAACAGCGTGACCAGGGTGTGCGAGACACCACCGACGGGGTTGAAATACGAATCGCGCGACGCAAGTGTCAGGTAGAGGGCGGCGATGACACCGCCGCCGACCGCGGACGCCAGTCCCAGCCAGCGCACCGTGCGGCCGCCGTACGCGGCTGTCGCGTACGCAACGCCGAGCACGGCGACATCCGCCACGGTCGCGGGCAGGAGTGTGATCATCTGCAGCAGCGCAGCACCCCACACCCCGGCGAGGGCGATCGCAGGTGACAGCCGGCGCACGGCCAGCGCGCCGCACATCAGAAGCACGACCACCGGACCGGCGAGCGGCGATTCGGCCGCTGCGCTCCAGATCGAGACCAGCAGGAGCAGGCTCGCCACGACGATGTCGTAGATGAGCTGAGCTCTGCTGATGGAACGGATCACCCGTCAACGGTACGCGGTGCAGGCGTCCGACCACGGGCGATCGGAACCGAATCATCCTGCAGACGGATGCCTGTGCATCCGCAGCAGCATCTGCCGCGGCGCGTCAATGGCTCGCTGCCTGCAACGGCGGCCTCAGAACCCGAGGCGCCCCAGCTGCTTCGGATCCCGCTGCCACTCCTTGGCCACCTTCACGCGGATCGACAGGAACACCTTGCCTCCGACGAGCGGCTCGATCTGCTTGCGTGCGCTCTCCCCGATCGCCCGAAGACGCGAGCCGCCCTTGCCGATCACGATCGCCTTCTGGCTGTCCCGCTCGACGAAGAGGTTCGCGTAGATCTCCGTGATCGGCTTGTCTTCCCGCTCGACAATGTCGTCGATTGTGACGGCCAGCGAGTGCGGCAGCTCGTCGCGCACGTCCTCCAGCACCGACTCCCTGATGTACTCCGCGATGCGGTCCTCGAGCTGTTCGTCCGTGATCGTGTCGTCCGGATACAGCTGCGGCGACGAGGGCAGCAGCGCGATCAGCTCATCGACGAGCTCGTCGAGCTGGTGGCCGCGCACGGCGGACAGCGGGATGATCAGATCCCACTCCCGCAGTTCGGACACCGCCACCAGCTGATCCGCGACGGCCGCCTTGGACGCGATGTCGGTCTTCGTGACGATCGCGACCTTCTTCGCTCGCGGATAATCGTCGAGCCGTTCGTTGATGAAGCGGTCTCCCGGGCCGATCTTCTCGTCGGCGGGCACGCAGAATCCGATCACGTCGACGTCGCCGAGGGTGGACTGCACGAGTGAGTTGAGCCGCTCGCCGAGGAGTGTGCGCGGTCGGTGCATGCCCGGGGTGTCCACGACGATGAGCTGGCCGTCCGGCCGATTGACGATGCCACGGATGGCACGCCGTGTGGTCTGCGGCTTGGAGCTCGTGATGGCGACCTTTTCGCCGACGAGGGCGTTCATCAGCGTCGACTTGCCCACATTGGGCCGGCCGACGAAGGAGACGAAGCCCGCACGGAATACCGGTTCCTGCACGGCCTCGCCGCCTGCCGGATCGTCCTTCGGTCGCTTCTGCCTGCTCATCGGTCGTGTCCTCTCCCTCGGCCGCCCGCCTGGGCGGGGACGGGTCCGGTGTGGTGTTCGCTCGAGCTGCGTTCGCGACCGTCGGCGGACACCGCGCCGAGGTCGAACAGTGTCGTGTCCCGTCGCGCGACAACCGTGCTGATCCGACGCGAGCGTCCTTCCGAGCGCTCGGCGGTGAGCAACAGGCCGTCCACCGTCGCGACGGATCCCTCGACAGGGAGCCTTCCGAGCGCCTTCGCCAGGAGCCCGCCGACGGAGTCGACGTCGTCGTCGTCGAGTTCCAGTCCGAAGAGGTCGCCCAGTTCGTCGACAGCGAGCCGCGCGCTCACGCGATACGTGTCATCCCCGAGGGGCTCGACGAGCGGAACCTCGTGGTCGTACTCGTCCGAGATGTCACCGACGAGCTCCTCGATCAGGTCTTCCAGCGTGACGAGCCCTGCGATCCCGCCGTATTCGTCCACCACCATGGCGAGATGGTTGGACTCCAGCTGCATCTGTCGCAGCAGCGCGTCGACGTTCTTCGACTCCGGCACGAAGAGCGCAGTACGCGCGAGCTCCGCGATACCGGCCACGTCGACGTCGAGCGGTCGCTCGTACGCCTGCTTGGCAACGTCGCGCAGGTACAGGATGCCGAGCACCTCGTCGGCGTCGTCGCCCACAACCGGCATGCGCGAGACGCCCTTGGCGAGGAAGAGGCTCATCGCGCCGGCGACCGTCGCATCCGAATCCACCGTGATCATGTCGGTGCGCGGGATCATCACCTCGCGCACCAGCGTCTCGTTGAACTCGAAGATCGAATGGATCAGCTCCCGGTCGTCCTCCTCGAGGACGTCGAGCTCAGCCGCTTCGTCCACAATGCTGAGCAGCTGCTCCTCGTTCACGACGGCAGCCGAACGTGCCCGTGACGGAGTCACGCGGTTGCCCAGCTCGACGAGGCCTCGCGCGATGGGCCCGATGAGCACGCGGATGCCGTGCACGAGCCACGCGGTCCCCGCCAGCAATCCCTTCGCGTGCGCTCTGCCGACGCTGCGCGGGCTGGTCCCGACGAGCACGAAGGACGCACCCGTCATGATCGCCGCCGAGAGGATCAGCGCCAGCCACCACTGAGGGAAGATGCTCGCGAACGCGAGGGTGACGAGCACCGCTGCCGTCGTCTCCGCGATGATGCGGCTGAAGCTCACCGCGTTCAGGTGCGCGCCGGGATCGGCGGCGATCGCCTCCAGGGAACGCCGGAATCGCGACGTCTGCGCCAGCTCTGCGATGTCCGCGCGGGACTGCACGGAGATCGCCGCGTCGACCGCGGCCATGAGCCCGCCGAACGCCACCAGCAGCAGCGCGATGACGAAGAACAGCGCGATCACGGCCCGCCGCCTATCGTCGGCGTTCGGCGACCGCGAAGCCCACCAGGATGTCGCGCTGAATGGCGAACATCTCGCGCTCCTCCTCGGGCTCGGCGTGGTCGAATCCGAGCAGGTGGAGGATGCCGTGCGCCGTCAGCAACTTGAGCTCGTCCATCAGGTCGTGTCCGGCGGTCTCCGCCTGGGCTCCTGCCACCTGCGGGCACAGCACGACATCGCCGAGCAGGCCGGCAGGCGTCGGCTCGTCCTCGGTTCCCGGACGCAGCTCGTCCATCGGGAAGCTGAGCACGTCCGTCGGCCCCGGCTCGTCCATCCACTGAACGTGCAGCTGCTCCATCGCCGCCTCGTCGACGAGCAGGATCGCCAGCTCCGCCTCGGTGGAGACGTGCATCATGTCGAGCGCGTACGCGGCGAGACGCTGAAGAGCCGCTTCGTCGACCTCGATCGCCGACTCGTTGTTGACTTCGATGCTCACGGTGTCCTGCTCGTTCTCATTCGGATGGCTGCTGATCTCGGTATTCGGCGGGAGCTGCGTCGACGCCTCATCGGCGCTTCGGGAGATGGTCGCGTGGCGCTCCGGCTCTGCGCTCGGCGCGGTTGGCGAACTCCCTGGCCTGCTCGCGTTCGAAATGGTCGGCCTGCTTGCGCGCGTCGTACTCGGTGTAGGCATCCACGATCCGTCCCACGAGGGTGTGCCGCACGACATCGTCGCTGGTGAGGCGGGTGAAATGAATGTCGTCGATCCCGTCGAGCACGCGCGTCACCAACCGCAGCCCGCTGGCGGCGTTCGGCAGGTCGATCTGCGTGATGTCGCCGGTGATCACCATGCGGGAGCCGAACCCGAGGCGCGTCAGGAACATCTTCATCTGCTCGGGCGTGGTGTTCTGCGCCTCGTCGAGCACGATGAACGAGTCGTTGAGCGTGCGACCGCGCATGTAGGCCAGCGGGGCGACCTCGATGGTGCCGCTGGCGAGCAGCTTGGGCACAAGCTCCGGGTCGAGCATCTCGTTGAGTGCATCGTAGAGCGGGCGCAGATACGGATCGATCTTGTCGGTCAGGGTGCCCGGCAGGTAGCCGAGTCGCTCGCCGGCCTCTATCGCAGGGCGCGACAGGATGATCCGGTTGACCTCCTTGCGCTGCAGAGCCTGAACGGCCTTCGCCATGGCCAGGTAGGTCTTGCCGGTCCCAGCTGGGCCGATCCCGAACACGATCGTGTTCTGGTCGATGGCGTCTATGTACTGCTTCTGTCCGAGGGTCTTGGGACGGATGGCCTTGCCCCGGGTGGTCAGGATGACCTGCCCCAGCACGTCCGCCGGCCGCGTTCCGCTCTCGATGATGCGAGCGGAGCTCGCCACCTCGACCGGGCTGAGGTCCTGTCCCTCGCGCACCATGATCAGCAATTCCTCCACGAGTCTGCGTGCGGATTCCACCTGTTCCGGGTCACCGGTGATGGAGATGTCGTTTCCCCGCACGTGCACGTCGACCAGCGGGTACTGCTTCTCGAGAGTCGTCAGAAGTCTGTCCTGGGCGCCGAGCAGCCGCACCATGGCCACGCCGTCGACGTGCAGGCGGGCTTCCGCGCCCTCTGACGCGACGCCGGACGGCGCCTGCGCCTCATCACTTCGAGCCAAGGGTTCCTTCCGCAAGACCTCCTGCGAGCACGTGGGCGTGCACGTGGAAGACCGATTGCCCGGCGTTCTCACCGGTATTGAAGACGAGGCGGAACTGTCCGTCAGCATGCTCGTCGGCTATCAGCTTCGCCACCTTCACGAGGTGCGCGAGCAGAGCAGGGTCGGCGGCAGCCAATTCGACCACGTTGCCGAACGCGGCAGTCTTGGGCACGACGACCACGTGCACGGGAGCCTGCGGCGCGATGTCGTTGAACGCGATCACGCGGTCGTCCTCGTACACGACATCGGCGGGGATCTCCCGGTCGATGATGCGCGTGAAGATGCTCGGTTCGGTCTGCGTCATGGCGTCCATTCTACGAAGAGCGGCCCGCTCGGGCCCGGTGGACGGGTGCGGGTTCGCCGTAGGCGTGACGGCGACAGGTGCCGCACGACGACGGCTCGGGCAACTGCGGTCGCGCTGGCACCGCCTACCAGCGGCCCAGCGCGACGTTGAGCACGGCGATGGCGGCCGGTCCGGCGCTCGAGGTGCGCAACACGGAGTCCCCCAGCCGAACCGACGTGGCGCCGGCGGATGCCAGTCGTGCCGACTCCTCGGGCGTGATGCCGCCTTCCGGGCCGACGACGACCACGATGTCGCGGTCATCCCCATGCTGGAAACGGATGCCGCTGAGCGGCTCGTCCGCGCCCGGCTCGAGCACGAGAACGCGACTCGACTGCACTGTCTGCGCCAGCTCGGCGGACGTCACCGGTTCGCGCACCTCGGGGATCCAGGAACGCATCGATTGCTTCGACGCCTCGCGCACGATGGCAGTCCACCGCTGGACGCCCTTGTGCACCTTCTCACCGCTCCACCGCGACACGGACCTGGATGCCTGCCACGGCACGATCACGTCCACGCCGAGCTCGACGGAGGCCTGCACGGCCAGTTCGTCTCTGTCGCCCTTCGCCAGCGCCTGCACGAGCACGATGCGCGGTCGCATCGCGGCGACGCGACGCACGGCATCCGCTCGCAGCACAACGCGGGACGGACCGGCGACGAGCACCTCGCCGTCCACCACGAGCCCGCGTCCGTTCGACACGGTCAGCGCATCGCCGACCCGCGTGCGGCTCACCGAGACGATGTGTTTGGCCTCCTGGCCGGTCACGACGATGTCGGCACCGGGTTCGACATCCGTGAGTTCCTCGAGCAGGTAAAGGTTGGCCATGCCTGCCTTCCTACAGGAAGCGGTCGCGCAGCTTGGAGAACAGGCCCTGCTGGAACCGTGCCAGGGTCGGGGACTCCGCCTTGTGGTGCGCCGCGAACTGCTCGATGAGCTCGCGCTCCTTGCGATCGAGCTTCGTCGGGGTGACGACCTGCACGCCGACGCGAAGGTCGCCGCGTCCGGTGCCGCGCAAGTGGGTGATGCCCCTGCCCTTCACGGTGATGACGTCGGCGCCCTGCACGCCCGGCTTGAGCTCGACGTCGATGTCGCCGTCGAGCGCCTTCACCTTCGCGTGGGTGCCGAGCACGGCATCCGCCATCGAGACGCTCAGGGTGCACAGCAGGTCGTCGCCGTCGCGGCTGAAGATGTCGTGGTGCCGCACCTTGATCTCCAGGTAGAGATCGCCGTTGGGGCCGCCGGCCGGGCCGGCCTCACCGCTTCCCGGCATCTGCAGACGAAGGCCTGTGTCCACACCCGCGGGGATGTCCACCGGAACGGTCCGGCGCGCGCGCACGCGGCCCTGGCCCTGGCACGTCACGCACGGTGTGGCGATGACCGTTCCGTATCCTCGGCACGTTCCGCACGGCGACGAGGTCATCACGTTGCCGAGGAGCGAGCGCACGGTGCGCTGGATGCTGCCCGTTCCGTGGCAGATGTCGCACGTGACGGGCGCTGTGCCCGGCTGGCAGCAGGATCCGCCGCAGGTCTCGCACACGACGGCGGTGTCCACTTCGAGGTCGCGATGGGCGCCGAAGACGACCTCGTCGAGATCGACTTCCACCCGGAGCAGCGCGTCTTGTCCTCGCTCGCGGCGGGATCGGGGACCGCGTTGCGACCCACCGGCTCCCCCGCCGAAGAACGTCTCGAAGATGTCGCCGAATCCACCGAAGCCGGCGCCGTCGAATCCGCCGGCCTGTGGGCCGAGGTCGTACTGCTGACGCTGCTGCGGGTCGCTGAGCACGTCGTAGGCGTGCGTCACGAGCTTGAACCGCTCCGATGCCTCAGGGCTCGGGTTCACGTCGGGGTGGAGCTCGCGGGCGAGACGGCGGTACGCCTTCTTGATCTCGTCGGGGCTGGCGTCGCGAGAGACACCGAGGACTTCGTAATGGTCGGCCACGAAGGGGATTCCTTAACTCTGGGGGCGTGAAGACGTGGGTCGCGGCTGCTGAATCGGGTTCATTCGCCGAGCAGGCGGGACAGGTAGCGGGCCACCGCTCGCACGGCGGCCATGTTGTTGGAGTAGTCCATTCGGGTGGGTCCGAGCACGCCCAGCCGGGCGACATCGGTACCGCGTCCGGCGTATCCGCTCGCCACCACTGACGCCTCCGAAAGAGGTGCTGACGCGTTCTCGCGTCCGATCCGCACCGACACCCCGTGCTGATCCTTGGCCATCTCGCCGAAGAGCTTCAGCAGCTCCACCTGTTCCTCGATGGCCTCCAGCACGGGCGTGACGCTGCCGCTGAAGTCGTGTTCCGTGCGCACCAGGTTGGCCGCACCCGCCATGATCAGCCGTTCTTGCCTGGTGCCCTCGATCTGGTCGACGATCACCTGGCACAGGGATGCCACGACCTCGCGACGAGCCTGCGTCCATCCTTCGGCGGGCATCCGCTCGGCGAGCGATCGCAGCACGGATGCCGCATCCGACAAACGCAGACCGGCCGCCTCCGCGTTCACCCGCGCTCGCAACTCGGCGAAGGCGTCCTCCGACAATTCGCCGTCGGGCTCCGCGATGCCCTGCTCCACCACTCCCGAATCGGCGATCAGCACGCACAGCACGCGTTGCGGAGCGAGCGGCACGAACTCGATGTGACGAACCCGCGCTCGAGACACCGACGGATACTGCACGAGAGCGACCTGCTGCGTCAGCTGCGCAAGCAGGCGCACCGTACGGGCGAGAACGTCGTCGACGTCGACGGACTGACCGAGGAACAGCTCGATCGCCTGCCTCTGAGCAGTGGAAAGCGGACGCAGCTCGGACATCCGGTCGACGAACAGGCGGTAGCCCTTGTCGGTCGGGACGCGTCCGGAGGACGTGTGCGGAGCAGCGATGAGCTCCTCTTCCTCCAGCGCCGCCATGTCGTTGCGGATGGTCGCGGCAGACACCCCGAATCCGTGTCGCTCGACGATGCTCTTCGATCCGACGGGCTCGCGGGAGGCGACGTAGTCCTGCACGATGACCCGCAGCACTTCGAGACTGCGTTCCGACACCATCGCGATCGCTCCCTCCCGCTCATGAAGTCCGTACACCGTCTCCGTGCCGGAGATCCGGTGCAGACGGGCACCTATTGGCACTCCCGGCATTCGAGTGCCAATCATATCGTGCGGCCCTCGACGCGCGCTGAGCCGCGCCGCACGTGGGTGCGGGAAGCCCGGCCGCGATCCGGGGTGTCGACACTGCGACCCCGACCTTTGCGGCCGCGCCGCCGTGGGCAGTACCGTAGCGCTAACTCGCGCGGCGACGTGGCTGTGCTGGCCCGTCCGAGCCCAGAGCGAGACAGCGACCGAGCCATCGAAAGGCACAGTGCCATGAGCGATCCCAACAGCCCTGAGCAGCCGGGCCAACCCGAGCAGCCGGGCCAACCCGAGCAGCCAGGCCAACCCGAGCAGCCAGGCCAGCCCCAACAGCCGGGCCAACCGCAGCAGCCTGCTGCGCCGCAGCCACCCCAAGCCCCGCAGCCGCCTCAGTACGGACAGCAGCCTCCGCAGCAGCCGTACGGCCAACCGCAGTACGGGCAGCAGCCGCCTCAGTACGGGCAGCAGCCTCCGCAGTATGAGCAGCAGCCTCCGCAGTATGGTCAGCAGCCTCCGCAACAGCCCTACGGCCAACCGCAATACGGCCAGCCCTACGCGGCAGCGCCTGCACAGCCGTTGAGCCCCGAGGCGGACAAGACAGCAGCCATGTGGGCGCACATCGGCGGAATCGTCGGATTCCTCCCATCCCTGATCATCTGGCTCGTGCTGAAGGACCGCGGTCCGCGCACCAACGTCGAAGGCAAGGAAGCCCTGAACTGGCAGATCACCTTCACGATCCTCTACGTCGCGCTCTGGATCGTGATCTCGATCATCGGCGGCATCACCTCCGCGGTCGGGCTCTGGTTCATCGGCGGCCTGCTCGCTCTTCTGCTCTGGGCACTCTGGATCGTCAACGTGATCTTCTCGATCATCGGCGGCGTCCGGGTGAACGCGGGCGGAAGCTACCGCTATCCGTGGAACTTCCGCTTCATCAAGTGACGACTCGCCAACGCTGAGTTGCGCGAAGAGCCCGGGACGGCGCGCCGTCCCGGGCTCTTCCCCTGCACGCTGTCGTGCCCTATGTTGTTGGCGCGAAGCGTCGCGCACTGTGGCGCGGCCACTCGAAGGAGTCAGTGATGAGTAACGTTCCTCCCCCGCCCCCACCCCAGAACCCCTACCAAGGCAGCACCGCCATGGATCCTGCGGCCGAGAAGACCTGGTCGATCCTCATTCACCTGGGAGGTGCTGTCGTCTCGTTCATCACGTACGCCAGCCTCGCCTTCCTTCCGGCACTGATCGGATTCCTCGTACTCAAGGACCGCGGTCCCTTCGTGCGCGAGAACACCAAGAACGCGCTGAACTTCCAGCTGACCATGCTGATCGGCGTGATCGTGGGCTGGATCACGGCCTTCATCATCATCGGATTCGTGATCCTGCTCGCCGTCTGGGTCGTCAATATCGTCTTCAGCATCATCGCGGCCGTCCGCGCGAACCGTGGCGAGGTGTACAGGTACCCCATCACGATCCAGTTCGTGAGGTAACGGCCGGCGTTCACGCCAGCAGCCGACGCACCACGGCGTCGGCAAGCAGCCGCCCTGTCCTGGTCAGTTCGACCGACCCATGCAGGGCGGCTTTCGCATCCACGAGTCCGTCGGCGATCAGGCCCGCGACGGCCGCCCGTCCAGCACCGTGCAGCGCCGACACCGGCAGGCCGTCGCGGATGCGCACGCGGAGGAGCACATCCTCGAGCTCGCGAGTGGTCGCATCGAGCGTCTCGCGGCCGGCGGCGGGCGATTCTCCGGCGAGGACGCGCTGGGCGTACGCGGCCGGATGCTTCACGTTCCACCACCGCACCCCGCCGACGTGGCTGTGCGCACCGGGACCGACGCCCCACCAGTCGTGGCCGAGCCAGTACGCGAGGTTGTGCCGGGACCGGTGCGCGGCATCCTTAGCCCAGTTGCTCACCTCGTACCATTCGTAGCCGGCGGCCTCGAGCCGCTCGTCGACGAGTTCGTACATGTCGGCCTGAAGGTCCTCATCGGGCTCCGGCACCTCGCCCCGACGGATCTGTCTGGCGAGCTTCGTGCCGTCCTCGACGATGAGCGAATAGGCCGACAGATGGTCGGGGTCGCACGACAGCGCCGCCTCGACGGAGGTGCTCCAATCCGTCAGCGACTCCCCCGGCGTTCCGTAGATGAGATCCAGGCTCACCTGCAGGCCGGCGTCCTTCGCCCACTGCACCACGAGCGGGATCCGCTCCGGGTCGTGCGTGCGCTCGAGGGTCCGCAGCACGTGGGGAACAGCGGACTGCATGCCGAACGACACCCTCGTGAATCCCGCTGCGGCGAGATCGGCGAGGTAGCCGGCATCCACGCTGTCGGGATTCGCCTCCGTCGTCACCTCGGCATGCTGCGCTAGACCGAAGGTCGACCGCACCGCGGCGAGCATGGACGCGAGGTCGGCCGAGGGAAGGAGCGTCGGCGTGCCGCCGCCGAAGAACACGGTCGCCGCTTCGCGCGACGGAATGCCGGAGAGCGCGAGAACCTCGGCGCCGAAGGCCACCTCGGTCGCCGCCTGCTCTGCGTAGTCGGCCTGGCGCGCGCCGCGGAGTTCGGTCGCCGTGTACGTGTTGAAATCGCAGTATCCGCACCGCACGCGGCAGAACGGGACGTGCAAGTACACACCGAAGTCCCGCGAGGTCGCGTCGACGGCCGCGGACGCCGGAAGCAGGCCGTCCGACGGCGCCGGGTCAGCGATCGGCAGTGTGCTCGGCATGCTCGACCCGTGCGGTGACCTCCGCCGCGGGGTCGCGGTGCACCTGGACATCGACGGACGGAATCGTCCCCGCGGTGTCATCCGTCTCGCCGGCGACCGACGCCTCTGCGATCACCGGGTTGCCCGTCACCGGATGCAACGCCCTGAGGTAGCGCTTGGCGAGCTGAGCCTGGCCGATGCGGACGAAGGGCGCGATGAAGGCCCTGGCACCGCCTGCCGTCTTGGAGAACGATCGCATCGTCAGCCACACCGAGTCGTCGTCGCGCCTCTCGAGTACGAACGCCTCTTCACCGGACAGCGGATGCCCGCGCATCGTCCCGTAGCCGAACCCCACCCGGTTCTCCTCCTCGATCACGTAGACCACGCGCACCGGCGCGTTGAGGTGGAAGGGCCCGAACGGCACGCGCAGCAGGGCGGTCATTCCATTGGAGATGTACGGATGCCCGTCCTCGTCGAAGACCGCCTCCGTGCCTCGATGGCGCTCGAGACGCTCAGGGGTTCCGTCTTCCGCGTAGTGCACTCCGGCGTATTCCTCGCCCGTACCCGGATCCACGCTGACGACCTCGACGCCACTCCCCCGCTGAACGCCCCACGTCATCAGGGCGCGCAGGGACGTCTCGAAGCGATCGTCCCCGCTGCCCAGCCGAATGGACCGGGCGTACGGACGGTATCCCTTTGGCGGATGCTGCGTCAGGTCGTGAGAGAGCGTCGCGCCAACGGCTGCGTAGGTCACCGGCTGATCGGTGAAGGTACTGCGTCGCATGGCCTTCGTGAACGTGCCCTTCGTCTCGGTGCCGGTATCGCTGCGGGTCGTGTGGGCGATTCGAGCCACCCGTCGTGTCGCCCAGGAAGTTTAGCCGAACCGGCGCAGCGCATCCTGCACGCCTGGTCAGGGCCGGAACCCTACTTGCGTTCCTTGCCCTCGACGTCGCCCGACAGCGCCGCGATGAACGCCTCCTGAGGGACTTCGACGCGACCGACCATCTTCATGCGCTTCTTTCCCTCCTTCTGCTTCTCGAGGAGCTTGCGCTTTCGCGTGATGTCGCCGCCGTAGCACTTGGCCAGAACGTCCTTGCGCATGGCGCGGATCGACTCGCGCGCGATGATCCTGGCGCCGATGGCGGCCTGCACCGGCACCTCGAACTGCTGGCGCGGAATCAGCTTCTTCAGGCGCTCGGTCATCATGACCCCGTACGCGTAGGCCTTGTCGCGGTGGACGATCGCGCTGAAGGCATCCACCTGCTCGCCCTGCAGCAGGATGTCGACCTTCACGAGGTCGGCCTCCTGCTCGCCGGACGGCTCGTAATCCAGGCTCGCGTAGCCCTGCGTCCGGCTCTTCAGCTGGTCGAAGAAGTCGAAGACGATCTCGCCGAGCGGCATCGAATACCGGATCTCCACCCGGTCCTCGCCCAAGTACTCCATCCCGAGCAGCGATCCGCGCCTGGACTGACACAGCTCCATCACCGTGCCCACGAAGTCCTTGGGCGTGAGGATGGCGGCCCTCACGACCGGCTCGCTCACCGTGTTGACCTTGCCAGCCGGATACTCGCTCGGGTTCGTGACGGTGATCTGCTTGCCGTCTTCGGTCGTGACCTCGTAGATCACACTCGGAGCGGTGGTGATGAGGTCGAGGCCGAACTCGCGCTCGAGACGCTCGGTGACGATCTCCAGGTGGAGCAGGCCGAGGAAGCCGCAGCGGAACCCGAAGCCGAGCGCCACAGAGGTCTCCGGCTCGTAGACGAGCGCGGCATCCGAAAGCTTGAGCTTGTCCAGCGCCTCGCGCAGCTCCGGGTAGTCGCTGGCGTCGATCGGATACAGACCGGAGAACACCATGGGCTTCGGCTCCGTGTACCCGGCAAGGGCCTGAGTCGCGGGCTTCGCGGCGGAGGTGACGGTGTCGCCCACCTTCGACTGGCGAACGTCTTTCACACCCGTGATGAGATAGCCGACCTCGCCGACGCCCAGACCCTTCGATGGGGTGGGCTCGGGCGAGGAGACTCCGATCTCCAGAATCTCGTGAGTCGCCCGCGTCGACATCATCTGGATGCGCTCGCGCGGGGTGAGCTGCCCGTCGACCATGCGCACATAGGTCACGACGCCGCGGTAGCTGTCGTAGACCGAGTCGAAGATCATGGCGCGTGCGGGAGCATCCCTCACGCCTGAGGGGGCGGGCACCAGCTCGGTCACGCGGTCGAGCAGCGCGTCGACGCCTGCGCCGGTCTTGCCGCTGACACGGAGCACGTCGTCGGGACTGCCGCCGATGAGATCCGCCAGCTCACGCGCGTACTTCTCCGGCTCGGCCGCCGGAAGGTCGATCTTGTTGAGCACCGGGATGATCGCGAGGTCGTTCTCGAGCGCCAGGTAGAGGTTCGCGAGGGTCTGCGCCTCGATGCCCTGCGCGGCATCCACGAGCAGGATCGCTCCCTCGCACGCCGCCAACGACCGGGAGACCTCGTAGGTGAAGTCGACGTGACCGGGGGTGTCGATCATGTTGAGCGCGTACGTGTCGCCCTCGAACTGCCATGGCATGCGAACGGCCTGGCTTTTGATGGTGATGCCGCGCTCGCGCTCGATGTCCATGCGGTCGAGGTACTGCGCGCGCATGGCGCGCTCCTCGACCACACCGGTCAACTGCAGCATGCGGTCGGCGAGCGTGGACTTGCCGTGGTCGATGTGCGCGATGATGCAGAAATTGCGGATGCGCGCAGGGTCTGTCGCGGCGGGCTCGAGGGCCGTTGTGGCACGTGGGGACATCGTTCGGCAATTCTCCCATGAACGGCCGGGCGCTCCGTGCGCCCTTATCCGGCGAAGCGCTCCGCACGCTCGACGACCACGCCCTGCCCGTTCTCCCAGCGATAGACCTCGGCCCCCGAGATGAAGACACGCTCCGCGCGGCTCATCACATCGAGCGGATCACCGGACCAGAGCACCAGATCGCCGTCCAGGCCGGGACGGATCGACCCGACCCTGTCGTCGAGTCCGAGGAAAGAAGCGGGATTGATCGTCAGCGCCTCGAGCGCGGTCTGCGGATCGAGCCCTTCCTTCACCGCGAGCGACGCCTGGTGAACGAGGAAGTTGATGGGCACAACCGGATGATCGGTCGTGATGGCGACGCGCACCCCGGCCGCGGCGAGCCGTCCGAGGTTGGAGATCGCACGGTCGCGTAGCTCCACCTTCGAACGCGACGTGAAGAGCGGGCCGAAGATGACCGGGATGTCCCGTTCGGCGAGGATGTCGGCGAGCTTCGCGCCATCCGTTCCGTGGTTGATGACAGCGGTAGCCGAACTCGTCCGCAAGACGCAGCGCTGTCGCGATGTCGTCGTGCCGGTGCACGTGCTGATCCCACGCGAGTTCGCCGTCCAGGACCTGCACCAGCGTCTCCTTGGCGAGATCGCGCGCGAAGGGCTCGCCCTTGGTCGCGGCGGCGTCGCGGGACGCCCGGTAGTTCTGAGCATCGACGAACGCCTGCCTCAGCACGTACGCGACACCGAGCCGGGTGCTCGGAGTCTGCTTCTTCTCGCCGTAGACCCGCTTGGGGTTCTCACCTAGCGCCGACTTGACGCTGACGGCTTCCTTGATGACCTGCTCGTCGATGATCCGGCCGCCCCAGGTCTTGATCGCCACGGTGCGGCCGCCGATCACGTTTCCGCTGCCGGGCTTCACGACGACGGACGTGATGCCCCCGCTCAGCGCGTCGCGGAATCCCTCGTCATCGATGTCGATAGCGTCGATGGCCCGCACGCCGGCGGTGTTCGGATCCGTCAGCTCGTTGGTGTCGTTGCCGGCAGACCCGTTGGCCTCCTCGTGGATGCCGACGTGGCCATGCGCCTCGATGAAGCCTGGCAGCAGCCGGCGACCACCGGCATGCAGAACGCGGATGCCGTCTGGCACGACGACCTCGGTGCCGACAGCCGTGATGACGCCGTCCTCGACGAGAACGGTTCCGTTCTCGATCGGATCGCCGACGACGGGTACGACGTGTGCGCCGACGATGGCGATGGATGCTCCGGTTCTGCTCATGATCTCCACCCTAGGCACGGCGCAGGCGCCGCCTCTGGAACGTCGGTCGAGGTGGCCGGGGCGAGTGGCCGCGCGCCCGTCATCGGCTCTGCTACCATGGTTAGTCGGCTTGCGCACGTGTCCCACACGCGTGCGAATTGCCGCCGGTGGCCCCTCTACCCACCAGGCGGCTTTCATCAGTCCGTTCACAACGAAAGAACACATCAGTGGCAAACATCAAGTCGCAGCTCAAGCGAATCAAGACGAACGAGAAGGCGCGCGAGCGCAACAAGGCCGTCAAGAGCGAGCTCAAGACCGCGATCCGCTCCACCCGCGAGGCCATCTCCGCCGGCGACAAGGACAAGGCCACCACGGCGCTCGCCCGCGCGTCGAAGAAGCTGGACAAGGCCGTCAGCAAGGGCGTGATCCACAAGAACCAGGCCGCGAACCGCAAGTCGGCCATCGCGAAGCAGGTCGCAGCGCTGTAGCCGTTCGCGCCGATGTAGGGCGCAACGTACGGCTCGGGCACCGAGCTAGGAACCCCGTCTTCGGACGGGGTTCTTTGCATTTCAGCACCCCCCGATCGAAGACCCCCGTTCGAAGCGCGCGCTCATGCCGAAGCAGGTTTCGGAAATGGCGTCGGGAATGGAGACCCCCGCTCCTCATTGGAGCATTCGGGCAGCGCCCACTCTCTCAGCGCGCGGTGTCTCCGCGAGCATTCTCTCCGCGAGCGCTGAGCACCTCGATCATGCGCTCCAGTGCGAAGACCGGATCGCGCCCGGCGCCCTTCACGTTGGCGTCGGTGTCGGCGACGACCTCGATGCTTCTGGCGAGTCCGCCCTCCGTCCACCCCTGAAGGTCGCGCCGTGCGCGGTCGACCTGCCACGGTGCGAGTCCGAACTGCGACGCGAGCTGCCCCGAGCTGCCCCGCGCGCCGTAGAGCTTGGCCATGGTGCGGAGCTTGCTGGCGAAGGCGGCGACCAGCGGCACCGGATCCGCACCCGACGCCAGCGCGTGCCGAAGCGTGAGCAGCGCTTCTCCGTAGCGGCCGGCGAGTGCGGCATCCGCCACCTTGAAGGCGTTGGTCTCGACACGACCGCTGTAGTACCTGTCGACGGTCGCTTCGGTGACCTCGGCACCCGTGTCGGCGATGAGCTGCTGGCACGCCGCCGCGAGCTCGGCGAGATCATCGGTGAAGGCGCTCGTGATCGCCCGCAGCGCGCCCGGTGTGACCTTCTTGCCCGCGATGCGGAACTCGGCCTGTGCGAAGTCGTATTTGTCGCTGTCGCGCTTCAGCTCGGCGCATACGATCTCGACGCCGTCACCGCTGCCGGAGCGGATGGCATCGAGGAATCGCTTGCCGCGCACGCCGCCACCGTGGCGCACGACGACGGTGGTGTCGTCGGCCGGTGCCTGCAGGTAGGCGACGAGGTCCTCGACGAACGCGTCGTTGCACCGCTCGGCGCCCGAGACGCGCAGCAGGCGGGGCTCGCCGAAGAGCGAGGGACTGGCCACGGAGGCCAATTCCCCCGCCGTGTAATCCGGTGCGCTGATGTCCGTGATCTCGAGGCTCGGATCCACCTCGCGCAGCCGATCGCGCAGGATGCGCATCGCCCGCTCCGCGAGCACCGTCTCCGTTCCGCTCACCAGCACGACCGGTGCGGCACGCACCTCGTTCCAGGCGAGCTGCGGGATGACGGTCTTCGCCGATGGCCGAGAGCCGCCGCGCGCCGCAGTCGTACGGGATGCGCCGCGCGATGTCGCGGTTGCGCGTGCACCACCGGAACGTGCACCTGGTCCACTCGCTCGGGCTGCCACTGACTCCGCTTCCATCGAATTCTGCTCGGCAAGCCTATCCGCCGCCTGCGACGCCGCGGGCTGTGCCCGGATGCGCCAGCTGTGCGGCCGTCGCGTGCTTCTGCGTCCACGTCTTCAGCCCTCCGTCCGGAGATGCCTCGACCATGAGGATCCCCTGCACGTCCGTGCGCATCACCACTGTGCCCACGCGGCGAAGGATGCCCAACGCGGTGGCCGTCGGATGGCCGTAGTCGTTGCCGGCGCCGCTGGAGATGAGCCCGATGGATGCTCCCAGATGCTGGTACAACGACTCCGATTGATCCCTCGAGCCGTGGTGCGACACCTTCACGACGTCGACACCGGGCACGCGTCCGGTCTGAAGCAACGCATCCTGCGCTCGTTCGTCGAGATCACCGAGGAAGAGCGAGCGGATGCCGTCACCCTCGAACAGCATCGTGACGCTGCGTTCGTTTCCGTCCGTCATGCCGTGGCGGTCCGTGTCGGGCCACAGCACGCGCCAGTCCGCGTCGCCGAGTCGTCCCGCATCGCCTGTCTGAGCGACGTGCACGGAAGCCCCTCCGGCGGCCAGCTGCGCGTCGAGCCGTTCGCCGCGGTCGTCGACGGGCGGTCCGACCATCGCCACTCCGACACGGCCGATCACCGCCGCAGTACCGCCGACGTGGTCCATGTCGTAATGGGTGAGCACGAGCAGGTCGATGCGGTGGATGCCGAGCTCGTCCAGGCACGCGGTGAGGCGGTCGGGATCGGGTCCGGTGTCCACCAGTGCGTGCGCTGATCCGCTCTGCAGCAGCACGGCATCGCCTTGGCCGATGTCGCAGGCGGCGATGTTCCAATGCGAAGGACGCGAGAGCGCTTCCGCCACCCTCGACCCGGCGACGCCGGCGAGCGAGCACGCCGCGATCGCGGCGACTGCGACGAGCGCGCCGGCACGCGCCATCACCGCGAACCTGCGCGTCGGACTGATCACGAGCATCACTATGGCCACTGTCAGGAGAACCATCAGCACGAAACCGACCGCACCGTCGATCCAGCCCAGCCCGCTTCCCGGCAACGCGGCGCTCACTCGCGCCACCGCTGCGATCCACGCGGATGGGATCCAGGCAACGTGCGCGAGCACGGCGCCCGCCGCGGGCCACAACGGGAGCAGCAGGCACGCCGAAAGCCCGAGCACGGTGGCGATCGGCGCGGCCGGCTCTGCCGCGAGATTCGCGAGCACGCCGTAGAGGGGAACGGTGGGGTTCAGTAGGAGAAGCACGGGCTGGCACGCCACTTGCGCGGCGATCGGCACCGCGAGAATCGCCGCCAGCCGAGCAGGCAGCCAACGTTCGAGCTTGTGCGCGAGGGGCGGAGCGAGCAGCAGCAATGCCCCGGTCGCGAGCACCGAAAGTACGAACCCGTAGTCCACCGACAGCCACGGATCGATCGTGAGCAGCACGACGATCGCCAATGACAGCGCGGAGACGGCGCGACCCGGTCTGCCCGCCCAGGCTCCGGCGACGATCACGGCGGCCATGACGGCAGCGCGAAGCACGCTCGGCTGCGGCGTCACGAGAACCACGAAGCCGCCGAGCGCGATGAGCGACGACACGGCCCTGATGCCGCGTCCGAAGCCCAGGCCCGCGGCCGCCGCCCCCACGAGCGAGACGACGACCGCGCAGTTCGCGCCCGACACCGCCGTCAGGTGCGTGAGGCTCGCGGCCTTCATCGCATCGCCGAGCGGTGCCGGAAGCTGGTGCACATCCCCGATGGCCAATCCGGGGAGCAGGTCGCCGCCGTCGCCGGGCAGGCCGTCCGCCTGAGCCGAGAATCCGGATCGGATGCCGTTCATCGCTGACAACAGCGCGCTCGGGTCGGCCACCACTCGTGGTTTCGCCGAGGCGTACACGAGTCCCGCCGTCTCCGATCCGGATGGCAGCAGGGTCACGGTTCCGACCACCGTGACGGCCTGGCCTATCTGCACCCGCGTGCCCATCGGTGCGAACACGAGGACGGGCATCCGCACCGATCCTGACGGACGGTCGCGCGACGACGTGGGTTCCGTCGCACCCGAGGAGCCCGTCGCACCCGTCGCATCCGTGGAGCTCGCGGATCCCGTGGAGATCGCTGTGACGGTCGCGGAGAACCGCACGCCGCCGCCCGCGTTCGCGGAGGCCGCCGATGGCTGAGCCATGGAGGCGACGTCCGCGCGAAGAGTGACGGTGTGGTGGGCCAGCCGAGCGATGACATCCGGACGACGGGAAGGCATGGCGGCGTTCGCAGCTGTTGCGACCAGAGCCGCGGCTGCCGCGGCGACGCACACTGCTGCCGCGATCGTTGCGAGACGACCGACCGCACGGCGCGACGGGCGCTGGAAACCGTCGCTGTCGCGCTGATCCCGAAGGCGAAGCGTCACAGCGGCCCCGGCTGCGGCCACCGCTACGCACCACAGAATTATGGCGAACCAAAGACCCTCGGGCATCCCGATCGCGACTGCGGCGCTCATCCACGCCGCGAGAGCCGGAAGCACGAGGCGGAGGTCGTGCATCAGACGGTGATCATGTCTTTGAGGCCGTCGAAGGTCTTCTGTCCGATGCCGCTGACGTTCATCAGGTCGTCGACCGATGTGAAACGACCGTTCTGGGTGCGCCACGCCAGGATCTTCGCCGCCATCGCCGGCCCGACCCGCGGCAGCGACTCGAGCTGCTCCTCCGTCGCCGTGTTGAGGTTGACCTTGGCGCCGGGCACGGCGCCGGCGGATGCGGATCCGCCGACCACCGTGCCTGCTGCCGGCAACGGATCGCCCACGTGCGGGACGACGAGCTGCTCGCCGTCGGAGAGCAGACGGGCGAGGTTGACGCCGGACTGCTCGGCATCCGCCGTCATGCCCCCTGCTGCACCGATGGCGTCCACGACGCGGGATCCGCCCGCCAGCGTGTACAGACCGGGGCGGTTCACGGCGCCGAGTACATGGACGTACAGGAGCGCACTCGGCGTGGGGAACGGCGTCGCGCGGCCGGCAGCCCCCGCCGTCACCGCGACCGCGGGCACGTCGGCGGTGTCACCCTGCGGCGCGAGCAGCCCGACGAGAACGGCGACGCCGAACGCGACGATGACCAGCACGATCGCGGCGCCAACGCCGATCCGCACCTTGAGCGAGCGCGGGAGCGTGCGCGAGCGCGGAGCCAGTTGGGCGAAGGGGTCGTCGGCATCCACTCGTGCGACGCTAGGAGCTGACAGAGCCTCGCGTGACGGGCTGCGGCCGATCGGCGGATGGCGTCCATCACCGCCATCCTGTGGACGCAGGGAACGTCGCCGCGATCACGACTCTCGCCTGCTTGCCCGCGAGGGCGAGGGCCGGCGTCGACGTTCGTCCCCGCGGCGTCCGGGCCATCAGCGACCCGGACGCGCGGTGCGGACTACTTCGCCGTCGCGATGTTGACCACGCGCGGTGCGCGCACGATCACCGCTGAGATCTCACGGTCTCCGAGCGAGCGCTGAACAGCCTCGGATGCCCGTGCCAGCGCCTCTAGCTCGTCAGAGCCGATCCGCGGCGAGACCTCGATGCGGTCGCGCACCTTGCCGTCCACCTGGACGATCGCCGTCACGGACTCCTCGACCAACAGGCTCGGATCCGCCTTGCGCCAGGGCTGCAGCGCCACTGTCGGCTGGTATCCGAGTGTCGCCCACATGTCCTCCGCCGTGTACGGCGCGAACAGGTTGAGCACCAGCGCAACGGCCTCGGCGGCCTCGCGCACGGCGGCGTCCTTGGGACCAGGGCCACCGTCGATGGCCTTGCGGGTGGCGTTCACCAGCTCCATGAGGCGTGCGACGACCACATTGAACTTGAACGATTCGATCAGGGCCGGGGCATCCGCCAGCAAGCGGTGCGTGACGCGGCGCAATGCCGCGTCACCCGAACGCCACTCGATGTCCGGTGAGCTGTCAACATCGTGTGCGACGCGCCATGCGCGGGCCAGGAATTTGGCGCTGCCCGCGGCCGAGACGTCGGCCCAGTCGATGTCATCCTCCGGCGGGCCGGCGAACGCGAGCGTGACCCTCAGGGCGTCAGCGCCGTGCTGCCGCAGCTCGTCGGCGAACTCGACGAGATTCCCCTTCGACTTGCTCATCGCCGAGCCGTTCAGGATGACCTGCCCCTGGTTCAGGAGGGAGGTGAACGGCTCGGTGAACGAGACGTAGCCCAGGTCGAACAGCACCTTCGTGATGAAGCGCGAGTAGAGGAGGTGCAGGATGGCGTGCTCCACCCCGCCGACGTACTGATCGACGGGTGCCCACTTCTCGACTTCGGCCGGGTCGAAGGCCTGCGTGTCGTCGTTCGCCGAGAGGAACCGCAGGTAATACCACGAACTGTCCACGAACGTGTCCATCGTGTCGCTGTCGCGCGTGGCCTTGCCGCCGCACTTCGGGCAGTCGACGGTGGACCACTCGGTCGCGGCCCCCAGGGGGCTGGTGCCCTTCGGCTTGAGGTCGAGGCCGTCGGCGTCCGGGAGGCGAACGGGCAGCTGGTCTTCCGGCACCGGCACCTGACCGCACTCCGGGCAGTGGATGATCGGGATGGGCGTGCCCCAGTAGCGCTGGCGTGAGATGAGCCAGTCGCGGAGCCGGAAGTTGCGGGACGCGTGGCCGATCGACGACGCGGCCAGAGCATCCGTGATGCGGTGGATGGCGTTGTTCTTGCTCAGGCCGTTGAACGGGCCGGAGTTGATCAGCCGGCCATCACCGGTCAATGCCACGCCTGTCTCGGACGGATCGAGCGGCGGCAGATCCTCGGGCAGGATCGCCTCGCCCGTTTCCGGGTCCCTCGGGATGATCGGGATCGCGCCCGTGACCGGAGCGTTCGTGTCCACGACGACCCGCACCGGCAGACCGAACGTGCGTGCGAAATCGAGGTCCCGCTGATCGTGCGCCGGCACGGCCATGATGGCGCCGTGCCCGTACTCGGCGAGCACGTAGTCGGCGGCCCAGATGGGCAGACGGTCGCCGCTCAGCGGGTTGATCGCGTACCGCTCCAGGAACACGCCCGTCTTCTCGCGCTCCGTGCTGAGGCGCTCGATGTCCGTCGCCGCCTGCGTCTGCTTGAGGTACGCATCGAAGCGGGCACGTACCTCGGGCGAGGCATCCGCGACCAACTCGGTCGCCAGATCGGAGTCGGGCGCGACGACCATGAACGTCACACCGTAGAGCGTGTCGGGACGCGTCGTGTAGACGGGCAGCGTCTCGTCGCGACCCTCGATCTTGAAGTTGACGTCGGCGCCGACGGAGCGTCCGATCCAGTTGCGCTGCATGGTCAGCACGCGGGGAGGCCACGCGCCCTCCAGCTGGTTCAGGTCGTCGAGGAGCCGGTCCGCGTAATCCGTGACGCGGAAGTACCACTGCGTCAGCTTCTTCTTCTCGACAGGGAAACCGCAGCGCTCGCAGTGCCCGTCGATGACCTGCTCGTTCGCGAGCACGGTCTGGTCGTTCGGGCACCAGTTGACGCTGCCGTCCTTGCGGTACGCGAGCCCCTTCTCGTACAGCTTCAGGAACAGCCACTGGTTCCACTTGTAGTACTCCGGGTCGCTGGTGTGCAGCTCACGGGTCCAGTCGAAGGAGGGGGCGTACAGGCGGAAGCTGCGCTTCTGCTGCGCGATGTTGTCGTAGGTCCAGCCGCGCGGGTCGATTCCGCGCTTGATGGCGGCGTTCTCGGCCGGCAGTCCGAACGAGTCCCAGCCGATCGGGTGCAGCACGTTGAAACCCTGCTGACGCCAGTACCTGGCGACGATGTCGCCGAATCCGAAGGCCTCGGCGTGACCCATGTGCAGGTCGCCAGAGGGGTACGGGAACATGTCGAGCACGTACTTGCGCGGCCGCTTGTCGTCGGGCGCATCCGTGCGGAACGGCTGGAGCTGCTCCCACACCGGCAGCCACTTGGCCTGGATGGCGGCGAAGTCGTAGCGGGCGTCGGACGCTTCTCGCTCGTCGTGTTCTGGCACGTCGCTCTCAATCTCTGTGCGGGGAAGGTGTGCGGACAGCCCCGTCCGCACGGAAAAAGGGGCGTTCCAAGATTACTCGCTCGTGTCGCACGGATTGCGGCCGGGCATCAAGGTGCCGAAGAGTGCAGCGGATGCCGTGCTCACCCGCCGAGAGCAGCGAGCAGAGCCGCCGCCTTCAGCTTCACCTCGGCGAGCTCGTTCCGCGGAACGGACAGGGCCGTGATCCCTCCCCCTGTGCCGATCGCCGCCTGCCCGTCGCGCATCACGATGGAGCGGATGACCATGGCCAGTTCGGCGCTGCCGTCGCATCCTATGCGGCCGAAGCATCCGCTGTAGATGCCCCGCGGCCCGGCCTCCAGCCCGTGCAGGATCCGCATGGCGCTGAGCTTGGGCGCTCCGGTCATGGAACCGGCCGGGAAGGACGCCTCGAGCACGTCGAACACGTCGACCCCATCCGCCATCTCGGCGCGGACGGTGCTCACGAGCTGATGCACGTGCTCGTGCGTCTCCACCTCCAGCAACTCCGTCACGCTCACGCCGCCCAGGCGG
This sequence comes from Planctomonas sp. JC2975, assembly GCF_012985205.1. Lineage (NCBI taxonomy): Bacteria > Bacillati > Actinomycetota > Actinomycetes > Micrococcales > Microbacteriaceae > Planctomonas > Planctomonas sp. JC2975. The sequence goes on from NZ_JABEKS010000001.1 coordinate 568,861, forward strand.
GCGATCCGGCCGAGGTCATTGCGCATGAGGTCGACGATCATCAGGTTCTCGGCACGTTCCTTGTCGTCCGCCGCCAGCTCCGTTCGCAGCTCGGCGTCTTCGGCCGCGGTCCTCCCCCGTCGCCTCGTGCCCTTCACCGGACGACTCACCGCGACCCCGTCGCCGACGGTCAGGTACAGCTCGGGCGACGCGCTGAGCAGTGCGGTGTCTCCCACGCGGATGAAGCCGCCGTGGCCGGCGAGCGATCCGCACCGCACCCTGAGGTAGACGTCGAACGGATCCTCGTCCGTGGTCACCGACACCTGGGTCGTCAGGCAGAGCTGATACGCATCACCGTCGTGGATGGACTCCTGGCAGGAGGCGATCATCCGCAGGTACTCGTCGTCGGAGTTCCTCCACCGGGGCGCGTCCACCATGTGTCGACCGCTGTCATTCGGTTTCGGCGCGGACGTCGGATCGGAGGCGAGCCGTTCCAGCTCGTGCCGGGTCCGCCCGGCCCATGCTCGGCCGTCCTCGTCGTCGACGAACCAGAGGCACGTCGCGCCCGTCGCATGATCGATAGACACGATCCGGTCCGCGGCCAGAAGGGCGGCATCCGGTGCGGACGTCGCCTTTCCTGCGGCCGCGTCGACCAGAGTCGGATCGACGATCGCCGCACCGTACTCGTAGCCGAGCCAGCCGACCCATCCGATGGGCGATGCATCGATCGATGCATCGCCCTCAGACACCGGAATCGATGGATGCCGCTGCCGCATTCCTTGCTGCGGCATCCGTTCCGAGCCCAGTTCTGCTCGCACGCGCTCGTGAAGGGTTCCCTGCACTGCGCGTTTCCGGCCATCGAGGACTTCCTCGAGCCGGCCACCGGTCACGAGGTAGCTCGGCCTGACCGGCGATGCCGTCCCGAGCATGCTCCGTCCCGCGTTCGAGCGGATGCCCGCATCCAGCCAGAACGCGCCCCACGCCCCCGCGAACAACTCCTGGAACACGCGCACGGGGTCTACGGAGAACGGGAGTGGCTCCCTGCCCGACTGCGCTACCGCGCCATCTGCAGCAAGCCACTCCCCATCGTTGTCACGCACGGTACCGTCCCGATGGGATCACGGATCCGATCGCTCGAACATACGCAACGGAATCCGCGGGTCCGCGGCCACCCCGCGACCACCGCGGCGTCTCGGCCGATGTCAGCGCGATCGTGGCACCGCTACTTGGTGAAGAGGTTCTTCTCGGCGAGCCACTCCTTGGCGATCTGCTCCGCGGACTCCTTCGCCGACCCGGAGCTCTTGTCGTTCATCGTCACCAGGTCATCGGTGGTGAGGGTCGCCGAGACCTTGTTCAGGATGTTCGACACCTTGTCGTCGACCTTGCTGGAGTTGATGATCGGCACGACGTTCTCGGCGATGATGATGTTCTTCGGATCCTTCAGGGTCACGAAGTCGTTGTCCTTGATCGCGGAGCTCGTCGTGTAGATGTCCGCAAGCTGCACGGTGCCGTCCTGCAGCGCCTTCACCGTGAGCGGGCCACCACCGTCACTGATCGGGTCGAGCGTGGCCGTCACGCCGTACGCGGACTTGAGCCCCTTGATGCCGTACGGACGATCGGCGAACTCCGGGTTGGCGCCGACGGTGAGGGGCACCGTGACCTTCGTGAGGTCGGCGAGGCTGGTCACGCCCCACTTCTGCGAGAACGCCTTGGTGACGTTGTACGAGTCGGCATCCTGCGCCTTCGCCTGGTCGAGCACCTGATAGCCCTTCGGGAGGGCGTCACTCAGTGCCGCATAGACGTCATCGCTCGACTGGGCTGTGCTGCTGGGGTCGTAGTACTGCAGCAGGCTTCCTGAGTACTCGGGAATCAGGTCGATGGAGCCGTCCTGGAGCGCCTTCAGGTACACCTCACGAGCGCCGATGTTCGGCTTGATGCTCGAGTCGACGCCGTTGTCCTTCAACGCCTGCGTGTAGATCTGGGCGATGATCTCCGACTCCGGGAAGTTCGCGGAGCCGACGACGATCGGTCCGCCTGCCTTCGCGGTGGACGTCGACGATGAGTCGAGCGGGCTGCTCGACGCGCATCCCGCGAGGGCCACGGCGCTCAGCGCCGCGACTGCGGCGAGGGCGATGCTGCGTGATTTCAATGACATGGTGCTTCGCTTTCTTCTCTGGGCGGGCTTCGAGCCTCAGCCGGCTGTGGTGGATTGCGAGGTCGGTGCGAGTTTTCTGGATTGTCGTGCGCGAACGTCGGATGCACGCCCGACGACGACGCCGCGGGGAACCACGAGACGCTGCACGATCGCGAACACACCGTCGGCGACCAGCGCCAGCGCGATGACGAGCACAGATGCGCCGAGCATCTCCGCGTAGTTCTGCACCGCGTAGCCGTCGTAGATGAACCGACCGAGTCCGCCGAGAGGCAGGTAGGCGGCGACCGTCCACGTGGCGATGACCTGGAGGCATCCGGATCGCAGGCCGCCGATGATGATGGGCAACGCGAGCGGGAGCTCGACCTTGACCAGGACCTGCCAGCCCGTCATCCCGATCGAGCGCGCGGCGTCGATGGTGGCACGGTCGACGGATTCCACCCCGGAATACGCACCGGCGAGCAGCGGGGGCAGCGCCAGGATCACCATGGCGATCAGCGGTGGACCCAGCCCGAGACCGAACCAGAGCGCCAGCAGAAGCACGACACCCAGGGTCGGCAGGGCGCGCAGCGCCCCCGACAACTGCACCGCAACGGCTCGGCCTTTGCCCGTGTGACCGATCGCCAAGCCGATCGGGATAGCGATCACCGCAGCGAGGACGAGCGTCACGAGCGTGTACACGACATGCTCGCCGAGACGGGTCGGGATACCGCCGGGTCCGACCCAGTTGGCCGGATCCGCGAGCCAGACGAATGTCGACTGCCAATTGTTCATGAGATACCCGCCGCCTCGAGGTCAGAGGAGGTCCGCACGCCCGTGCGACGTGACCGCGTGCGCCGGTTCCATGGCAGGAGCAGTCTTCCCGCCAGGGCCAACACCGCGTCGAAGATCACGGCGATGACGATGATGGCGACGATGCCCGTGATGATCTCCAGCGGGAACGAGCGCTGGAAGCCGTCGAGGAAGAGGTAGCCGAGGCTCGTCACGCCCATCACCGCCCCCACCGTGAGGAGGCTGATCGTGCTCACGGACACGACGCGGATTCCGGAGAGCAGCACGGGTCCGGCCAGCGGGAGCTCCACTGTCCAGAACCGTCGCCACGTCGAGAAACCGACCGCAGTGGCCGAGAGGAGCACATCGACGTCGACCGACGCGAACGCGTCGGACGCCGTGCGCACCATGATCGCTATCGCGTAGATGGTGAGCGCAACCACGATGTTCACCGGATCGAGGATGCGCGTTCCGAGGATTCCCGGCAGCACGATGATCAGCGGCAGTGACGGCACCGCGTACAGCAGTCCGACGATCGTCAACACGGTTCCGCGGCTCAGCCGGTAGCGGTTGGTCAGCCAGCCGATCGGGATCGCAAGCACGAATCCGAGGATGATCGGAACCGCCGACAGACCGGCGTGCACCAAGGTCAGCTGCCAGACCTGCCCCGCGTTCTGGATCAGCCAGTTCACCGCGGCTGATCACCCTGCGCCGAAGCACCCGAGGCGGTGTCACGCGCCTCGGCCTTGTCATCCGCGGTGTCCCGGCCGACGAGTACGCCGGCCGGCCGCCCGTCGCCGTCCACCACGATGTCCCTTCCGGACTCGTTGCGCAGGTGCAGTGCCCGCTTGCCGCGATCCGCCCCGACGAACCGTGCGACGAACTCGTCGGCCGGATCGGCCAGGATCTCCTCCGGCGTGCCGATCTGCTCGACGATCCCGCCCTTCTTGAAGATGACGACCTTGTCGCCCAGCAGGAACGCTTCGTCGATGTCGTGGGTGACGAAGACGACCGTCTTGCCGAGCTCGTGCTGCAGGCGAACGAGTTCGTGCTGCAGTTCTGCACGCACGAGCGGGTCGACGGCTCCGAACGGCTCGTCCATGAGCAGGATGTTGGGATCCACCGCGAGGCCGCGGGCAACGCCGACGCGCTGCTGCTGGCCGCCAGAGAGCTGGCTCGGGTACCGGTCGGCGAGCGAACGGTCCAATCCGACGCTGTCCATGAGCTCGAGGGCACGCGCACGGGCGTCCTTGCGCTTCACCCCGCGCAGTAACGGGACCGTCGCGATATTGTCGGCGACCTTGCGATGCGGCAGGAGTCCGGAGTTCTGCATCACGTAGCCGATACTGCGCCGAAGGCCTACCGGCGCGAGTGTGGCGATGTCGTCGCCGTCGATCTCGATCGTGCCGCTCGTGGGGTCGACCATGCGGTTGATCATGCGAAGGATGGTCGTCTTGCCGCTGCCGGAGGATCCCACCAGCACCGTGATCTTGCGCGAAGGGATGACAAGGCTGAAGTCCCGCACCGCGACGGTGCCGTCGGGGAACTGCTTGGTCACCGATCGGAATTCGATCATGTCTGGTGGCTCATTCCTGCGGGAGTGGACGCGATCGTCGCACGTCGGTCAGCATCACCCCAGCGAAGCACGGTTGCAGCCGGGGGTCGAGGGCGAATCGACGAATCCCACTATGTCGCACTCCCCCGACATCCACGGCGATGTACAGGAAACGCGCCGCAACACAGATCGGCGCGGCGACGAAATCAGGCCGGGCGCATCGCGCCCGACGCGTCAGGCGTAGTACTTCTCGAGGTAGGCCACCGCGACGACGGATGCCTCGCGCAGGGTCCGCTCGTCGCCGTGCTGCTGACGCAAGTGGGCGCGTTCGGTCAACGCCTCCGCCATCTGGCTCGCGATGTCCAGATGGAAGACGAGTTCGTCGTCGTGCGTGAATCCGTATCGACTGGCAAGGATCTCGGCCACGCGCTCCGCGAACTCGTGCACGTGGTCGACGACCGGCGTGTCTTCGTCCACGCCCCGCACTTCCTCGAACCGCATGATGCGGAATCCCGGCTCGATGCGGAACATCGTGGCGAACTCGTCCGCCAGGCACGTGATAGCGTCCTGCCAGGTGGCCGGCTGGGCCGTCTCGATCGCCTCCGCCGCCGCGATCCGATAGCGCAGCACCGCACGATCGCGCAGTGCGACCAGCAGCGCGATGCGGTCTGGGAAGTAGCGGTAGACCGTGCCGATCGACGCCCCGGCCAACTCGGCGACCTGCGCCGTCGTGAGGCGATCGAAGCCGACCTCGTCGACGACGTTGGCTGCGGCATCCAGGAGTGCATCGATGCGGGCGAGGCTTCGCTCCTGCGCTGGCTCGACGCGAAGTGCTGCCCCGTTGGGGGCGTCCTGCGTTCCGACGAGGATCTGCTCGATCATTCGACTGTCTCCTTCCGTGCGCCGCGCTGCGCACGCACCGTGTGGTGCCTCGTGGTTTCGACGGTATCCGACGAAGCTTCATGTTCCCAGGGGGTCAGGGGACTCCGTCGACATCCGTGCTCGTGAAAGACTGTACCGATGGCCCGTCATCCCCGCCCCGTGCAGAGGATGCACCGTGCCGCGCGTGTGGAGGACGCCTTCCACGCCTTCCGAGGGCGCCGTGCGCTCAAGCGCGGTTACCTGCCCACCGTCCTCTCCTACAGCGGATACGGCACCACCGAGTGGATCCGCGTGCTCGGCCGGGTCGTCCTGGCGAGGGATCCGCGTCCCGGTTCCCGCGCAGAGCGCACGAACCGCAAGCGCGAGGAGAGTGTCCGCGGCTGGCGGAGCTTCGTGAGCGTCCCGTTCAGTGACGTCGACGTGACGGTCGAGGTCGATGGCAGCACCCACACGGTCCGTCCGGATCGCGGCGGCGTGGTGGACACGGTGATCCCCGTGACACTGGAGCCCGGCACGCACTGGGTGTCCCTGCGCGCCGGACATTCCGGCCAGGTGGCCACCGCGCCCGTGCAGGTGGTCGCGAGCGACGCATCCTTCGGCGTCATCTCGGATGTCGATGACACCGTCATGGTCACGGCACTCCCCCGCCCGCTCCTGGCCGCCTGGAACACGTTCGTGGTCGACGAGCACGCTCGCGTGCCCACGCCCGGCATGTCCGTTCTGCTGGAGCGTCTGGCCTCATCGCACCCCGGCGCCCCGATGGTCTACCTCTCCACCGGAGCGTGGAACGTGGCGCCAGCTGTCACGCGGTTCCTGTCGCGCAACCTCTTCCCGCCCGGCGCCCTGCTGCTCACGGACTGGGGCCCGACCCACGACAGGTGGTTCCGCAGCGGCCGAGAGCACAAGGAGCGCAGTCTGCGGCGCCTGGTGCGTGAGTTCCCAGGCGTGAAATGGCTGCTCGTCGGCGACGACGGCCAGCACGACGAAGCCATCTATGCGGAGTTCGCGCGGGAGCATCCTGAGAACGTGACGGCCGTCGCCATCCGGCAGCTCTCGAACACGGAGTCCGTGCTCGCGGGTGGCGGCCCCAAAGCGGAGAAGCACACGCAGACCAGCGGGGTCCCCTGGGTGTACGGTGCCGACGGAGCCGACCTGCTCGCTCAGCTCGTGGCGCTCGGCATCCGCGTCTGACGGTGGCAACTGCGACGATCGTCAAGGCACGAACGACGCCGAGCCGAACGGTCGCTCACCCGAGTCACCGGCCGAGACGGAGGACAGATGGCGGAGCGCGCCACGAGACGAGACGCAGCATGGCGATAGGTGAACCGTGGCTCTGACGAACGCGTGGCTGCGCGCCGAGCGTCTGCGCTCGCAGCTCCTCGACGGCCGGCGACGGGCTCCTCTCGACGTGGTCACGAGGCTCGGCGCCGTACAGGCGCAGAACGCCACGGCGTCTCGCTGGGCGATCGGCGTTCGCGCGTCGGGCGCGACCTCGGCCGATGTGGAGCATCTCTTCGAGTCGGGCGTCGCGGTCCGCTCGTGGACGATGCGCGGCACGCTGCATGTCGTGCGCGCCGACGACCTGCACTGGATGCTGTCGCTCACCTCCGGCAGGCAGCGCGCCTCAGCAGCGCGGGAGGCCGTGCAGCGGGGCATCTCGGAGGCCGACTTCGATCGCGCTGCATCGTCCATTGCGGAGCACGTCGCCGAGCACGGACCCGCCACGCGCATCGAAGCCCTCGAAGCGCTCGAACGCGCAGGGATCGACGTCGGGAACGAGCGCGGATACCGCTTCCTCCGCGACGCCGCCTTCCGCGGATTCGTCGCGTGGGGGCCGAATCGGGGCAAGCAGCCGCAACTCGTGGCACTGCGAACGGATCCCGGCATCGACCGCGACGAAGCCCTCGGACGATTCATCACCCGTTACGTCATCGGTCACGGCCCGGCGACTGTGCGGGACTTCGCGTGGTGGTCGGGCCTGACACTCACGGACGCACGGCGGGCGCGCGAGGTCGCTGCCGCCGACGTCGAGGGAGTCGACCTCGACGGCGCAGAGTACCTGGTTGCGCCGGGACGCGCCGAGGCGGACATCCGCTCGCGTGCCTCCGGCGTGCACCTCGCACCGGCGTGGGACGAGTACGTGCTGGGATACGGCGATCGTGCGCCGGTACTTCCACCGGTGCACGCACTCAAGGTCTCGCCGACCGGGAACGGGGTGTTCCTGCCGGTGATCGTCGCGAATGGACGGGTCGCGGGAACCTGGCGGCACGTCGTCGAACGGGGAGTCCTCACCGCGGCGACCGAGCCGTTCGAGGCACTCACCGCCTCTCAGCTGCGCGGGTTCGAGAAGGCAACCGTCGGGTTCGGGCGCTTTCTGGGCACGACAGCCTCATAGCGCGCACCCGCTGGACTCGTGCGCGACCCGGCACGAGTCCAGCGGGCGCAGTTCTTGATCCCCGTCAGCCCTTGACGGCGCCTCCGAGCCCACCGCCACGCAGGAACGTGCGCTGGAAGATGAGGAAGATCACGACCGGGATAAGCGACGCGATCGTGAGCGCCGCGAGATAGACCCCGAGATCGGTCGAGCCTTGGATCTGCGGTAATCGCACGGAGAGCGGCTGGATGCCGATGTCGGTGAGCACGAGGTTCGGCCAGAGGAAGTCGGCCCAGGCGGCGTTGATCGCGAACACCGAGACGACACCGAGGATCGGCTTCGACATGGGCAGAACGATCGACCAGAACAACCTGAAGGTACCCGCACCGTCGGTCTTCGCGGCTTCGAACACCTCGCGCGGCAGGCTGTCGAAGAATCGCATCACCAGCAGCACGTTGAACGCGCTCGCGCCGGCGGGGAGCCAGACCGCCCAGAACGTGTTGATCAGCGAGTGGCCGATCAGCGGCGGATGCAAGATCGTCAGATACAGCGGAACGAGCAGCACGACAGCCGGAACGAAGAGCGTCGCCAGCACCAGAGCGCTGATGATCTTGCCGTAGCGCGGCTTCAGCACGGACAGCGCGAATCCGCCCGTGGTCGCCACGAGAAGCTGCACCGCCCACTCGCCTGCTGCCATCCAGATGGTGTTGAAGAAGTAGTTGCCGACCTGCACGTCGTTCCACGCCCTCGTGACGTTGGACCACGCGAAGCCGTTCGGGAACAGGGCCATCGGATGCGCCAGCGTGTCCGCCGTCGGAGTGACGGCCGACTTCAACAGCCAGAGCAGCGGCAGGAGCCCCACGACGACGAGCGAGACGCCGAGAATCACGTTGAGGATGGTGCCGACGACTCGCACGTGCGGCCGTCGCCGGTCTGCGGTCGAGAGGATGCCGCGGTCCGCGTCGGACTCGGCCGCTGCGCGCGTCCTCTTGCCTCGTGCCTTGGCCTCGATGGGCTCCTGAAGCGGCAATTCAGCGGGAACTGTGGTGGTCAATTGTCACTCCATTTCGCCGTGACACGGAAGTAGACGACGGAGAGGACGGCCAGGAAGACGGCCAGCATGAGACTGAGCGCCGTCGCCTGTCCGTATGCGCCGCCGAGGCTGTTGGTGAACGCGTACTGATAGATGAGCAGCAGGATGGTCGTGGTCGAGTTGACGGGCCCGCCGCCGGTGAAGAGGAACGGCTGAAGGAACACCTGCGCCGTTGCGATGATCTGCAGGATCAGCGTGATGAAGAGGATCCCCCGCAGCTGCGGCAGCGTGACGTGCCAGACCTTGCCCCAGATGGATGCGCCGTCGACCTCGGCCGCATCGTAGAGGTCAGGGGAGACCGAGGTCAGCGCTGCGAGGTAGATGATAATGGTCGCGCCTGCGCCCGCCCACGTGGCTTCGAGCACGAGCGACGGCATGGCAGTCGTCGCATCCTGGATCCACGGCTGCGGCGGGATGCCGACCCATCCCAGGATCGTGTTGAACACCCCGTTCGGACCCGCGTCGTAGAAGATTTTCCACAGCAGGACGGACACGACGGGCGGGATGATCACCGGCAGGTACGCCAGAACGCTGTAGAAGCCCTTCATGCGCTTCACCTCGCTCATCAGCACGGCGGCGACGAGCGGGATCGGATATCCGAAGAGGAGCGCAAGGGCGGCGAAGTATGCGGTGTTGCGCACCGCGATCCAGAACGTCGGATCCCTGAACACGGCGGCGAAGTTGTCCCACCCCACGAAGACTGCGGGCGTGACGAGGTTGGTCTTCTGGAAGCTCATGACGACGGCTTCCACGATCGGCGTCCAGGAGAACACGCCGAAGATGATGAGCAGGGGCAGAAGGAAGAGGAGTGTGGTCAGCCCGCCGCGCCTCACCCAGGTGATCGGATTGCGGCGGCGCGGCGGCCGAGGCGGTCGGACGACGGTGTCCGAGCCTGCTGTGGTCTGGGCTGTCATGGAGATGGGCTCTCGTGTCGGTGGTCGGCGGCGACGGTCGACCGGTGTCGATCGGTGCCATGCCATTGGGCCGCCGATGCGAACCGGCGACCCGAGGCGGTGTGGATATCGGCCGGGAGCCGGCCGTTCGAACGATGCGATTTCGAACGGCCGGACCCTGACACCGTGGTTCGACGATGACTACTTGCTGTCCGCGTCGATCAGGGCTTGCACCTTCGTGTTGACACCCTTCAGCAGGGAATCGACGTCGGCGTTCTTGTCCGTGAGCACGGCCTGGACGACGGAGTCGAGGGCCTGATAGAGGTCCTGGGTGTGCGACGGCGGTTCGGGGACGATCTTCTGATTCCAGATCCCGTCGGTGAACGGCTTCACGTTCGAGGCAGGCACGTTCACGTAAGGCTTGATCCACTCCTGGTTCTGCTCCCACGTGGCCTTGTCGAAGACCGGAAGAGTCGGAGCGCCCACGGCCTGCTTGCCGGCTGCAAGGGTCTTGGCGTTGTTGACCGCTGCCGTCTTGTCCACGTTGGGCTGCGTGCGGTAGAAGTCGATCCACTTCACGGCTGCCGCGATCTGCTTCGCGTTGTCCTTCACGTTGACGACGTCGACGTTTCCGCCGGAGAGGATGCCGGCGCTCGAGCCGGACGCGATCGGGAACGTCGTCACGCCGTACTTGTTCTGGTCGAATCCGTTGGCCTGCATGAGCGAGCCGATGACATCCGAACCGCTCATGTACATGGCGATCTGGTCCGACGCGAACGCCTGGTTGGTGGTGTCCCACTTGAGCAGGAAGTTGTTGCCGAGCGAGTTGTCGGTCCACCGCATCTTCTGCAGCCATTCCAGGCCCTGCTTGGTCTGCGCGTTGTCCGCGGTGACCGTCACCTTGCCGTCCGATGCGACCTTCTCGAGGCGTCCGCCCAGCGACTGGGTGAGCGTCGCGAGTTCCCAACCGCCCGTCGCGTCGGTGGTCATCTGCATGTAGCCGGCGACTCCCGGGACCTTCTGGGAGATGATCTTGGCGTCAGCCGCGATCTCATCGAGCGTTGTCGGCGGCTTGTCGGGGTCGAGGCCTGCCTGCTTGAAGATGTCTCGGTTGTACGACAGCGCCATGGCATACGGACCCCACGGGATCCCGTAGACGTGGCCGTTGCTGCCGGTCGCGACGTCGAGCACGTTCTTGTTCCACTTGTCCGCCGTCGACGTCTTCTTGAAGTCCGTCGTGATGTCGGCCAGCTGGCCGTTGTTCGCCAGCGTCTTGGAGTCCGTGAACGGAACGTTGAACACGTCGGGGAGCGTCCCACCCGCGAGCTCCGCGGCGAACGTGGAGGCGGTCCACTGGTATTCGATCGCCTTGACGTTGATGTCGGGGTTCGCCTTCTCGAATTCCTGAACACGCTTGTGCAACGCGCTCAGAGCATCCGCCGTGGCGCCGGGCAGCACCGGGGCGACGACGAGGTTCACCTTGCCGCCGTCGTCGCTGCCGCTGTTCGACGAGCATCCGCTGAGAATGCCGACGCCGACCAGGGCCGCGGCCGTCAGGACCGCGATCTTTCCTGGTGACTTCATTGTCTGTGTCCTTTCAAGGTGGCTGTTGCCTGTTGTTTCATGTCGTCTCCGCGCCTGGGACGTCAGGCGCGGATCTCCGGCGGCTCGTGCTGTGTTCGTAGCCATGCCGTGGAGTCTGGGGGCAGCTTTCCGCCCTGGAGCGGGCTGCTGGAGAGGAGGATGCCGCCGTTGTCGGGCAGCTCGATGCTGCGATCCGAGAGGTTGGTCACCGAGAGGAACTCCGTGCCGCGGTCGAACGCGAGCACGTCGTCGCCGAGCGATCGCCAGGAGACTTCGTCCTCGGCCGTCGTGTTCAGCACGCGACGCATCCGCAGCGCCTGCCGATACAGCCAGAGCATCGACGACGGGTCGGCCTGCTGCGCCTGCACGGTGAGTGCAGCCCAGGTAGAAGGCTGCGGCAGCCACGGCGACGCGGATGCTTCCGCCGGGCTGAACCCGAACGGCGGCTCCGCCCCGCTCCAGGGCAGCGGGACACGGCATCCGTCGCGCCCTGGATCCACCCCGCCGGATCGGAAGTGCATGGGATCCTCGAGCAGCTCCTCCGGGATGTCCTCCACCTCGGGAAGCCCGAGCTCGTCGCCCTGGTAGATGTACAGTGCACCGGGCAGTGCCGCTGTCAGGAGGGCCGCGGCCCGTGCCCGCCGGGTGCCGCGGACGAGGTCGGTGGGCGTACCCGTGCGCTTCTTGAGGAAGGCGAACGAGCTGTCCTCGCGCCCGTATCGGGTAACGGGGCGGGTCACATCGTGGTTCGACAGCACCCACGTCGACGGAGCGCCGACCGGTGCGTGCGCCGCAAGCGTCGCATCGATGGACTCGCGGAGCTCGCTCGCACTCCACGGCCGCGCGAGGAAGTCGAAATTGAAGGCCGTGTGCAGTTCGTCGTCGCGCAAGTACTTGGCGAACCGGTCGATGTCCGGCAGCCAGATCTCGCCCACCAGTACGCGGGTGCCCGGGTAGGAGTCGGCGATGGCACGCCAGCTGCGGTAGATGTCGTGCAGCTCGTCGCGGTCCTGGTTCGGGTGCGCGCCCGGCCCTGGATTCTCTGGCACCTCCGGCAGCGTGTCGTCCTTGACGAGAAGGGCCGCTGAGTCGATGCGCACGCCGCCGACACCGCGGTCGAACCAGAACTTCAACACGTCCTCGTGCATGCGGCGCACGTCGGGATGGTTCCAGTTGAGGTCCGGCTGCTGCGGGGTGAACAGGTGCAAGTACCACTCCCCCGGCGTTCCGTCCGCGTTCGTCGTTCGCGTCCAGGTCTCCCCGGAGAAGTTCGACTCCCAGTGCGTGGGCATCTCCGACCCATCGGCACCCTTGCCCGGCCGGAACCAGAAGCGTTCGCGCTCCGGTGATCCGGGTTCCGCTGCCAGAGCCGCCTGGAACCAGGGATGCTGATCCGAGATGTGGTTCGGAACGACATCGATGATCGTGCGGATGCCCAGGGCCAGCGCGTCCTGGATCAGTGCCTCGGCCTCGTCGAGCGTCCCGAATCGCGGATCGATCGACGTGTAGTCGGCGACGTCGTATCCGCCGTCGGCCAGTGGGGATGCGTACCACGGCGTGAACCAGATCGCGTCGATCCCGAGGTCCTTGAGGTATCCGAGGTGACGCCGCACTCCCGCCAGATCGCCGATTCCGTCCCCGTTGCCGTCCGCGAAGCTGCGCGGGTAGATCTGGTAGATCGCCGCGCTGCGCCACCACAGCGGGTCTGACGACGAAGGCGCACGACGGGCGTGCGCGGATGCTGGGCTGACGGTGTCGGCGGGGCCGGCGTGGAGCGTGTCGGCGACGGAGGACAGGTCCACTGATGGAGCCTTTCTGGGCGGCGGCAGCCACCCAGAAAGGCGGCGGTGCCGAGGACTCGTTGCAGGTCGTGGCCGGTCGGTTCGGGTTCCGACCGGCGTTGGATCACAACGTAATCAACTCGACAGAATGATGCAAGAACTAAACAAACAGCAATCTGCTTGCGCGAAATTGCGTCCTCTTGCGCCAGCGGTCGCGCGTTTTCTGCCTACCGTGGGCGACGGATCCGGCGCGAGAGAGCCATCGCCGCACGCCGCGCGATCAGCGCGGGGCCGGTCCGGTCGATGCCCGCACGACGAGTTCCGGCTCGAAGAGGAACTCGTCGATCGACGGGCGCTCGCCCGTGATCTGCGCGGTCAGAAGTTCCATCACCATGCGTCCCATAGGCTCTATCGGCTGGCGCACGGTGGTCAGCGGCGGCTCGACGCAGCCCATGAGGGCCGAGTCATCGTAGCCGACGACGGAGACGTCCTCCGGCACGCGCAGTCCGGCACGCCTGACGGCACGGATGACGCCGAGAGCGAGTGGATCGCTGGCGCAGACGATCGCAGTGACCCCGGCGGAGAGCAGTTTGACGGCCGCAGCCTGACCGGCTTCGAGGGAGTACAGCGACCGCACGACGAGGTCGTCGTCGAATGGGATGTCAGCCCTCTGCATCTCAGCCTCAGCCGACTCGTACTTGCGCCTCGACGGCACGTGATCGCGCGGCCCGAGCACGTATCCGATGCGCGTGTGCCCCAGTTGCACCAGATGGCGCACCGCGAGCTGGGTCGCGACCCGGTCGTCGCAGGACACCGTCGGGAACCCGATGCCGTCGATCGGCGCGTTCACGAGCACCGTCGGAAGATTGACGTCGCGCAGCTTCTCGTAGTGCTCGTGCGAGCCGGCCTCCTGCGTGTAGAGCCCACCTGCGAAGACCACGCCGGACACGTGCTGCTCGAGGAGCAGGTCGACGTAGTCCGCCTCTGAGATCCCGCCTGCCGTCTGCGTGCAGAGCACCGGCGTATAGCCGTTCTGCGCGAGGGCGCCGCCTACCACCTCGGCGAAGGCGGGGAAGATCGGATTGGAGAGCTCGGGCAGCACGAGGCCGACGAGACGCGCCCGCTCGCCCCTGAGCTTGGTCGGACGCTCGTAGCCGAGCACGTCGAGCGCGGTGAGCACGGCCTGGCGCGTCGCCTCGCTGACACCGGGTTTCTCGTTCAGCACGCGACTGACGGTGGCTTCGCTGACACCCACCTTGCGGGCGACCTCGGCTAGTCGTTTGGCCATGCCCTGATTCTACGCAAACTCTTGCAACCTAACGCAAGAACTATTGTGCAGGGACTTCAGCCGCACATGCGGGGTCCCCTATCGCGCCGTCGATGGTCGGACTGGAGCCGGAGGAGTGGGGCAATCGTGTCGCGTTCGACCGGCTGCTGACAGCACACAGCGTGCCGAGTGCCGTGCCGGTCACGAACCGTCCGGCACGCCCTAACATGTCCCCATGCCGAAAGCGGTGCGGGCACTGACGCTGGCGAGCCATCCCGGCCCAGCACTCGTGGTCACCGTGGTCGCCGCGGTCCTCGCGATCGCTGTTGCCTACCCGGCCTGGCGCGTTGTGCTGTTGACCGCTGCGATGCTGGCGGATCAGTTGTCCGTCGGCTGGTCCAACGACTGGATCGACGCCGCCCGCGACAGCGCCGTCGCGCGAGCGGACAAGCCGATCGCCGCGCACGCGATCACACGGCGCACCGTGGGGATCGCGGCATTCGTCGCGCTCGGACTCGCGCTGGTGCTGACGGTCCCTTTTGGACCGGTCGCCCTCGTCGCGCACGTCGTAGCGCTCGGCAGCGCGTGGAGCTACAACGCGGGACTGAAACGCACCCTCTTCTCCGTCGTCCCCTACCTCGTCAGCTTCGGAACGCTGCCGGCCATCGTCACACTGGGCGCTCCGACGCCGCAGTGGCCGGCGTGGTGGGTCGTGGCAGCCGGATCCCTGCTCGGCGCGGCCGCGCACGTCACGAACGTCCTCCCCGACCTCGAGCAGGATCGCATCACGGGCGTCCGCGGCTTCGGGCACCTTCTCGGACCGCGGATCGGCGGCCTCGTCTCGTTCGGCCTCCTTGCCGTCGTCGGCGTCCTGATCGCGGTGGGCGCGGTGGCGCTGGCGGGCCTCAGTGGATGGCCGTCCGTGCTCGTCATCGTCGGATCGGTGATCACGGTGGCGATCGCCTGCCTCGGCGTCGTCCTCACTCTGCGCGGCGTGCACTCCAGGTGGCTGATGCGCTTGATCATGACAGCCGCCCTGGTCGACGTCATCGCGTTGGTGGCAGCGGGCCCTGTGCTGTCGGTATAGCCGCCTGCGTGGCAGCCTGCGGACGCCTTCTCTTGTTGGTGATGCCGATCGCCGACACCACGCCCCCGAGCACGAGCAGTACCACGCACACAGCCAGCACCCGTCTCATTCCCCCCTGATCGAGAGGGCCGGCCACGATCAGCCCTGCGCAGGCGACGGCGACCAGACCCGCAATGCGTGCGACGGCGTTGTTGATCGCGGAGCCGATGCCTGCATGCTCCGGCGGCACAGCGCCGAGGATCGCGGCCGTCAAAGGGGCGACCGTGATCGAGAGGCCGAGGCCGAAGACGAGCATGCCGGGAAGTACTTCGAGCCAGTAGTTCACGTCCGTGCCCATGGTGAGCAGCAGGGCGTATCCGCCGGCGGCGACCAGCGGACCTACTGCCATGAAGAGTCGCGGCCCCCATTTGCCGGAGAGTGCACCGAACCGGCCGGACAGCAGAAGCGAGACCACCGTCGCCGGGACGAGCGCGAGCCCGGCCAGCGTCGCTTTGTATCCGGCGACCTCCTGCAGGTAGATGCCCACGATCAGCGTTCCGAGGGACAACGCCGCGTAGATAGCGAGAGTGGCGACGTTGCCGACTCCGAAGTTGCGGATGCGGAACAGGGCGAACGGCAGCATGGGCTGTTTCGTCCGCATCTCCACGACGACGAACGCGACGAGGCACAGACATCCGATCGCACCGACGCCCCACACGAGCGGATCGCCCCAGCCGACCTGGCCCTGCTCGATCAGCGCGAACACCACTCCGCCGAGCCCGACAGCGCCGAGCACGGCGCCCAGGTAGTCGATGTGACCGTGGGCGTGCTCGTGGTCGAGCTGGATTCGCCACAGGATCACGATGGTCACAGCGATCGGGATCGGGTTGATGGCGAACACGAGCCGCCACGACAGGGTGTCGACGAAGAGCCCGCCGAGCAGCGGCCCGACGAGCATGGCCGCCGAGGTCCAGGCCGTCCAGCGCCCGATGGCCTTCGGCTGGTCGTCCTCGCTGAACACCTGGATGATGATCGCGAGCGAACTCGGCACCAGCAGCGCGCCCGCGATGCCCTGGATGGCCCTGAACACGACGAGCGACACACCGTCGGGGGCCACGGCGCACGCGATCGACGCGATCCCGAAGCCGAAGAGGCCGATCATCAGGATTCGCTTGCGCCCGAACGCGTCCGAAAGCGACCCCGCGAGGAGGATGAGCGCGCCGAGCGTGATGAGGTACGCATCCACCACCCACTGCTGCAGCACGAGGCCCCCGCCCAGCTCTCGTTCGATGGCCGGAAGGGCGACATTGACGACGGATCCGTCGAGGAATGCCACGAGGGATGCCAGGATCGCGACGGTCAGCACCGCACGCTGCAAAGTGGTCACCGGGTCAGTCAAGCACCGACGGCCGACGCCTGGACGCCGATTTCGGGCGGCATCCCGCATTCGCCGACGTTCGCGTCGCCGGGCGTTTCGCGTTGACCTTGCCGAATGCCTGCCTATGGTGGAAGACGTGGCCGTGCGCAGAACCCGATCCGCGAACGCAGACAGGAGGCCGGGGGGCCGCCTTCGATTGGTCGTCTTCGGCGTCGCCGCGGCGATGGCGATTCCGTTGCTGACTGCGGTACCGGCGCACGCCGACGACTATCCCAGTTGGGATCAGGTGCAGGCCGCGAAGGCCAACGCCGCTGCGGCACAGGCGGAGTACGACAAGATCCAAGCGCTCATCGGTCAGCTTCAGCAAGCCGCCCAGGCTGCGGCGGCGGACGAACTCAAGAAGGAGTTCGAGTACACGACAGCGAAGAACGCCCTCGACGCGCAGACCACGAAGCTCGACGCGATCAACAACCAGGTCGGCACCGCGCAGAAGGATGCGTCGCAGGCGAAGACCCAATACGGCAAGCTGACGAGCCAGCTGTACATGTCGGGCGGCGGCGACCTCACCGCAAAGCTGTTGTTGAGCAATGGGCACGCGAGCGACCTGCTCGATCAGCTCGGAGCCGTCAGCCAGCTGACTGGACACGTTGCGCAGCTGCAGACGTACGCCAAGCAGAAGCAGAACGTGGTTTCGGTGCTGCAGGCGCAGGCGAAGCAGGCCGAGGACATCCGCGTCGGTCTCGAGCAAGACGCGGACACGAAGTACCAGGCGGCTCAGGCTGCGAAGGCCGCCGCAGATTCAGCGCTGGCGACCCAGCAGACGCAAGGGGCCGTCCTTCAGGCCCAAGCCGCGAGCCTCGAGTCACAAGCGGCGGACATCGAGGCGCAGTACTGGGTCGGATACGACGCTCGCCAGAAGGCTGCAGAGGCGGCCAACGCCATCAGCGGCAGCGACTCGACCATCGATTTCTCGGCACCATGCACCGGCGGGTGCAGCGCCAGTGACGCTCAGTCCTTCGCCCAGGGACGCATGGGTGCTTACGGCTGGGACGGCAGCCAGTTCTCCTGCCTGATCCAGCTGTGGAATCAGGAGTCGGGCTGGCAGTGGAACGCGTACAACTCGTCGAGCGGTGCGTACGGCATTCCGCAGTCCCTCCCCGCCGACAAGCTCGCGTCGGCGGGCGCCGATTGGCAGACGAACGGCGATACGCAGATCAATTGGGGCCTTGCCTACATCTCGACCGTTTACGGCACACCGTGCGGCGCATGGAACCACGAGATCTCCGAGAACCCGCACTGGTACTGATGCCGGATCCGGTTCACCGGGAATACCTGTGCACCGCTCGAGGCTGACACTGCAGTGAAGCGCATCGGTTTCCTGTCCTTCGGGCACTGGTCGCCTGTTCAAGGCTCTGTCGTGCGAAGTGCAGCCGACGCACTGCAGCAGACGATCGAAATCGCGCAGGCTGCAGAAGATGTCGGAGCGGACGGCGCGTTCGTGCGCGTGCACCACTTCGCTCCGCAGCTCGCCTCTCCGTTCCCGTTGCTGGCGGCGATCGGATCCCGCACCTCGCGCATCGAGATCGGCACGGCCGTGATCGACATGCGTTACGAGAATCCGTTGTACGCCGCCGAATCGGCGGCTGCCGCCGACCTCATCGCGGGCGGTCGACTCCAGCTCGGCATCAGCCGCGGCTCACCGGAAACCGCGGACAAGGGATACGAGGCATTCGGATTCCTGCCGGGCGAGGACGAATCCGACGCCGATATGGCCAGGAACCACACCGAGCTGTTCCGTGCGGCGATTGCGGGCGCAGGGCTGGTGTACTCGAATCCGGAGATGACCGGGCAACGCGTGCCGCTCGCGATCGAACCGCGCTCCGAAACGCTTCCCGAGCGCATCTGGTGGGGTGCCGGCAGCCGCGGAACGGCCGTGTGGGCAGCCGAGCAAGGCATGAACCTGATGAGCTCCACGCTTCTCACCGAGGACACTGGAGTTCCGCTGGCGGAGCTGCAGGCCGAGCAGTTGCGGCTCTACCGCGAAGCGTGGACCAAGGCCGGCCACGAACGCGAGCCGCGGGTGTCGGTGAGCCGGAGCATCCTCCCCATCATCGACGACGACACCAGACGCTACTTCGGTCTGCGTGCCCAGGCGGACGCCCACGACCAGGTCGGCTACATCGGCGACGAGCTGGCGCGGTTCGGCCGCAGCTACATCGGCGAGCCCGACGTGATCGCGGAGGAGCTCGCGCGCGATGCTGCAGTGCAGAACGCCGACACCATTCTGGTGGCCGTGCCCAACCAGCTCGGCGTCGACTTCAACGCACGCGTGCTCGAGTCGATCGTGCGGGACATCAAGCCGGCACTCGGCTAGCAGCCCGTCGAGGGTGCGCGCAGCGCGCGTGAAGTGCGTCTGAGAATCCTCGTTCGGTATTGACTCTCACACGGTGTCAGGCGGCATTCTCGTAAGGATCATGCTGACCATCGGAGAGTTCGCGTCGATCGGCCGGGTATCCGTACGGATGCTTCGCCACTACGACCAGATAGGCCTGCTTCGACCCGCGCGGGTGGATCCGCTCACGGGATATCGCGCGTACGCGCCGACTCAGCTCACCGCGCTCACCCGTATCATCGAGCTCAAGGGCCTCGGCCTCACACTCGAACAGGTATCGCGCGTGATCTGGGGAGACGCCGACGACGGCGAGGTCGAGCGGATGCTCACCTCAGCCCATCGCGAGCTGCAAGCTGCCATCGCCGACGCGCAGGCTCGGCTGCGGCGCGTCGATGCGAGCCTCCGACGAATCCAAGGAGAAACCGTCATGCCCACCTCGCAGACCATCACCGCCGACATCCGTTCGATCGAACCGCAGCTCGTCGCGACCCTCACCCGCAAGGCGCCAGGCTTCGGCCCGGTCAACATCTCCCCCGTCGTCGGACCCATGTTCCCGGAATCGGCCGGTCTGCTCGCCGCAGCCGGGGTCGACGACTTCGGGCCTGCGATAGCCCTTTACGAGGCCGACGAATCCGGCGATGGAACCGGCGCGATCGTCACGGCCGGATTCGTCGTGCCTTCGGACACGGCACCAGTCGATGGACTGGATGTCCACACGCTGTCCGGTATCGCCCAGGCGGCGGTGACCGTCCACAGAGGCGAGGTCGCCCTCATCGGCGAGTCGTGGGACGCGCTCATCACCTGGGCTCGTGACAACGGATACGAGCTCGACGGCGTCTGCCGGGAGGTCTATTGGACTCCGGGCGACCGCCCGCAGTCCGAATGGGTCACCGACCTCGTTCAGCCGGTGCGGTCCGCGCAGGCGTGATCACGCGCCGCACGGGACTGCGCTCGCCCGCACTGCTCGAGCACGGAATGAGCCTGCGTGCGGACGTCGAGCCGGCACTCGAGATCAGACCGTCCTGATCATGACCGACCTCACCTCGAGATGTCCGTCGAGGTGATGCACGCGGGACTCGCATCCGTATCCGCACATCCGGTAGCCGCCGAACGGCACCGCCGGATCCAAGAGGCCGTAGCAACTGACCCACGCCATGCAGGTGCGGAACGCCTTCGCGACGCTGTGCGCTTTGCCGACATCCCGCGTCCATATGCCGCGGCCGAGCCTGAACTCGTCGGCTTTCGCGCTGCGCCCGAGATCGTCCATACCGTCGAACGGGATCGCCGACATGGCCGGTCCGACTATCGCCTCGCGTGCGATCCGCACGTCGTCCTCGACGTTCGACGCCGCCGCAGAGAAACGAAAGGGCCCCGCCTCAGCGGGACCCTTTCGTTTCTCTCGTTTGGTGGATCTGAGGGGACTCGAACCCCTGACCCCCTGCATGCCATGCAGGTGCGCTACCAGCTGCGCCACAGACCCTTGCTCGCTGCTCCGTCGTGCGGAGCAACCTCACTAGAGTACTACATCCGACTGCCGGGAGACGAATCGGAAGCCGGCCTCACGCCTCGTTGACGACCGGCAGTTCGAACGGCACAGTCGGGCAATCCCGCCACAGGCGCTCGAGTGCGTAGTAGGCCCGATCCTCCTGGTGGAAGACGTGCACGACGAGGTCGCCGAAGTCCAGCAGGATCCAGCGCCCCTCGGATCGCCCCTCACGTCGCAAGGTCTTCGCGCCGGCCTCGTTCAGGCGGTCCTCCACCTCTGCGGCGATCGCCATCACGTTGCGTTCCGAGTTGCCCGTCGCCAGGAGGAAGACGTCGACCAGCGGCAGTGGGCCCGACACATCGAGTGCGATCAAGTCGGTTGCGGTCTTCGAATCTGCGGCCTCGGCGGCCAGCTGGAGCAGTTCGCGCACACGCGCTGACGCGGTCATACGGTAGTCACCTCGTGTGATCTGAGTTGTGAGGATCCGGATCGGACATGCCCCGCAGAGAACGAGGACTCGACGTCGATCGGGTCAGAATGCATGGAAGACGTAGCCCGCCACCAGAAGCGCCGTCACGCCCAGCGCCATGAATCCCGCCGTGACCGCCAGCACCACCGGCAGTCGGTTGCCGCGTTTACTGGGCGGGGTGATCATGCCGCGTGTTGACGTGTGGGTCGCGACCGCCTTGCTTGCGCGAACCGGGGCGACGCTCGAGTTCGGCACGGCATCCGACTCCTCGAACAGCCGGTCGATGTCCGACGAATCGAAGTGATCCGGATGCTGTCCCGTCGATCCGAGCGATCGCGGGAGCTCGATGGAACCTGTGACGATCACCTCGCCGGTGCTCGTCAGCGGCGCCGTCGCGAGTCCTGCCGACGGAACCGACGGCAGGATCAGCGCATTCGCGGTCGTCACGCTGCCCGTCGACACCGCCGACCTCGGCGATCCGGCATCGTCGTCGTTCATGGTGGACCAGTGGCCCGCTGCGCGGGCAGCGAGCTGCGGATCCGTCGCCGGACCGTTCTGGCCGCCAGAGGCGCGCGCTCCGATGCCCGCCTGCGGAATCTCCGCCGCCGCGGCAGCGGACGCCCCCTGCTGCGATGTCCGAGACGGCGTCACGCTGATCGGCACCTGGGGTGCTGCCTGCTCGTGAGGGGCTGCCGCCGGCGGGATGACCCGATGCGTCGCAGGAGGCTGAGGGGGAACCTCGGCGCCACCGTTGAGCAGCGCAGCGAAGGCTGAATCCTGCCCGGGCTGAGCTGGCGCCCCTTGCGGAGTGCCTGCCGCCGTGAAGGGCATCGCGGGAGCCTGCTGCGGCGCGCTGACGCCGGGCTGCTGCTGCGAAGGAGCCGGAACCTGAGGACCGGGGTACGGGGTCGTCCCCGTCTGCTGCGCCGCCTGCGATGCTGCCGTCTGCGGCGCGTTGTACTGGCCACCGTTGAACTGGCCGCCGGCGAACTGACCGCTACCCGACTGTGCACCGTTGAGCTGCTGGCCGCTGAACTGCTGGCCGTTGAACTGTTGGCCGTTGGGCTGCGCCGCGGCCTGCTGCGGCGCGTACTGCTGAGCTGGGCCGGGCTGGGCCGCGTTGGCCGCAACCCCGCCGACCCGCTGCGCGCCAGGGGCCTGTTGAGCGTCGGCCTCGGTCTGTGTCGACTCGCCTGCCGTCTGAGCCTGCATCATGGCGCGGAGTTCGCGCCTGGTCAGGGGATGCCCGTCGACGGCCTGCGGAACGGCGCCGGTCTGCGTCGGCGAGTACGTCGCACCGCCGCGTGGTTCGGGTGCCGACGGAGCCTGCTGGCCCATGGGTGAATTCCACGGTGCACTGGTCGGCGCCGGAGCCTGCTGCGGCGAACCCTGCGGTGCTGCGGTCGGCTGCTGCGTGTATGCACCGGGCTGCGCCGAGTATGCGGACTGCCCGTACGGCACCTCGGCCGACGGCGCTGGACGTGAAGGGGCCGCCTGCGGACGGACGGCCGGCTGCTGTCCGCCGGGCGCGTAAACCACGGATGCCGGGGCACGATCCTCAGCGGGGGCGGCGTTGGCCGGTCCCCCGGCGTGCGAGGCCGCGAGGAGACTGTCGAAGGAGAGTTCCTCGTACCGAGGGGCTCGGGGCCGCATCGGCGGCGCCTCAACGGGCGCAGCCGGACCCTGAGGCGCTGGATCGCGCTGGGTCGAAGCGAACGAGTACGGCGTGGCGACCTGAGGAACGTCGCCCCCTTGAATGGGCGCGACAGTTGCTGCGCGGCGTGAAACAGGAGGCTGCTCGCCCTCGGCGGGCCCGAGTTCGCGCTCAGCGGCGCGCTGATTCTCTCTTGCCTGGCGCCGAGTCTGTGGCGGCTGGTCTTGCCACGACGTCATGCCACACTCCGGTAAAGGTGATGCTTGGAGATGTACTGGACAACTCCATCGGGTACGAGATACCAGACAGGGAAACCCCGGCTGACACGGTCCCTACAGTCGGTGGAGGAGATCGCCAATGCCGGAACCTCCAACAAGCTTACGTCGCCGTTGGGGAGACCCGTCACCTCGAGGAGATGTCCCGGTCGACTCACAGCGACGAAGTGAGCCAATTTCCAGAGTTCCTCGACGTCGCGCCAGCTGAGGATCTGGGCGATCGCATCCGCTCCCGTGATGAAGAAGAGGTCGGCATCCGGACGCGCTTCCTGCAGATCGCGCAGCGTGTCGATCGTGTACGTGGGACCCAGCCGGTCGATGTCCACCCGGCTCACGGTGAAGCGTGGATTGGACGCCGTGGCGATCACGGTCATCAGGTAGCGATGCTCCGCCTCGGTGACATTGCCCTTCTGCCAGGGCTGTCCGGTCGGAACGAAGATGACCTCATCGAGGTCGAACGACTGCGCCACCTCACTCGCGGCGACCAGGTGGCCGTGGTGGATGGGGTCGAAGGTTCCACCCATCACACCGACGCGTTGGCGACGCTGTCCGGACGGTCCCGTGGACGCAGTCGGCTGCATGGAACCCGAGGGTCAGTGATCCTGCGTAGACGGGTGACCGGCGCCGTGGTGAAACGCACCGGGAGCACCTGCGTGCTGGGCGGCATCCGCCTCTGCCTTGTGGCTGTGGCGGTTCGCCACGTCACGATAGGTCCACACGACGAAGGCGAGAGCGGCGAACACGCAGAGCACGACGACGCCGAGCGCCCAGGGCTGCACTGTGACAGCACCGGAGGTTTCCTCGGCTGCGATGGCTGCGGCGACGAACGTCATGCGACTCTTCCTTTCGTGGCGGATGCCAGGCTGCCAGTCTACTCATGAACGCGGGCACCCAGCCGCGCGCCCGCGTCGTGTCACGTCTGGAGTCAGGCCCGCATCTGACCGCTCCCGCGCACCAGCCACTTCGTGCTCGTCAGCTCCGGCAGCCCCATCGGACCCCGTGCGTGAAGCTTCTGCGTTGAGATGCCGACCTCGGCTCCGAAGCCGAACTCGCCTCCGTCGGTGAACCGGGTGGACGCGTTCACCATCACCACCGCCGAGTCGACCTCGGCGAGGAAGCGCTCCGCGTTCCGGAGGTCGTCGGTGATGATCGACTCGGTGTGCTGCGTCGAGTAGCGGCGGATGTGGGCGATCGCCTCATCCAGCGAATCGACGACACCGACGGAGACATCGAGACTCATGTGTTCGGTCGACCAGTCCTCCTCGACCACCGGAACAGCGTCGGGAAAGATCGCAAGAGCCCGCTCATCCGCGTGCACCGTCACACCCTCCTCGCGGAGCGCGCCCAGCACAGCGGGCAGGAGGCGGGGCGCGGCAGCACTGTGCACGAGTACGGTCTCGACGGCGTTGCAGACGCTGGGACGCTGCACCTTCGCGTTTCGCACGATGTCGACGGCCCACTTCTCGTCCGCGCTCTCGTCGAGCACGATGTGCACGACTCCGGCGCCCGTCTCGATGACCGGCACCTTGGCCGATTCGACGACGGTGCGGATGAGATCCGCGCTGCCCCTGGGGATCAGCACGTCCACCAGGCCTCTCGCCTGCATCAGCATGGTGCCGCCGGCCCGACCGAACTCGTCGACGGTCTGGACGGCATCCGAGGGAAGGCCGGTTCGCGCGACCGCTTCCTGAATCAGCGCGACGAGCACGCGGTTGCTGGACTCTGCGGCTCTGCCGCCGCGCAGCACCGCGGCGTTGCCGCTCTTCAGCGCGAGAGCAGCGATATCGACCGTCACGTTGGGACGCGCCTCGTAGATCGCTCCGACGACGCCGAACGGAACCCGCACCTGCTGGATGCTGACGCCGTTGGGCAGTCGACTGCCACGCACCGAGGTGCCGACGGGATCCGGCAGGGTCGCGATGTCGCGCACGGCTTGCGCGAGGCTTGCGATCCGCTTCTCATCGAGCGTGAGACGGTCGAGCAAGCCTGCCGACAACCCGCTCTCGCGCCCTCGATCGAGGTCTGCAGCATTGGCTTCGATGATGCGATCGGCCGACGCCATCAGCGACAGCGCGATCTGCTCGAGGGCATCGTTCTTCTGCGCCGTCGTCGCCGTGGCCAACGGCAGCGACGCGGCCTTCGCGGCCTCGAGTTTGCGGGCGAAAGCGGCATCCGTCGACGCGGAATCCAGGGACGACGAAGCCGACTCGAGAACGGTGGGGACCATCGAGCCAGTCTAGAGCGCGCACCCGGCCGCTCCCCGGCTCGACGCTAGGCGCTCAGCGGTGGTGCGACGGCCGGCTCGTCCTGCTGTCGAGGGGCGAACCACGTGCCGACCGGCTCGCCGTCCAGAGCGGCACGCACGAGCCGGGTGGAAGTGAGCAGCACGGCGCTGCCCGCCTCGACCGCATGGCGGGCGGCGGAGACCTTGGTCACAGCACCCCCGGTGCCGACCCCGGCGAGACCCGTCGAGCCGATCTCGACTCCGTCGAGTGCGTCATCCGCTGCCACGTAGTCGATGCGCTCGGCGCCCGGCTCGTGCGGAGGCCTCGTGTAGAGGGCGTCCACGTCGGAGAGCAGCACGAGCAGGTCTGCTCGGATGAGAGTCGCGACCAGCGCCGCGAGGCGGTCGTTGTCGCCGAACCGGATCTCGTGGGTCGCCACCGTGTCGTTCTCATTCACGATCGGCAGGATGCGCAGGTCGAGCAGCCGCTCCATCGCACGACGCGCGTTCGAGCGATGCGTCGGATTCTCGAGGTCGCCGGCCGTCAGGAGCACCTGGCCCGCGACGATGTCGTAGCGGTCGAGGCTGTCCTGGTAGCGGTAGATGAGCACGTTCTGGCCGACGGCAGCGGCCGCCTGCTGCGTGGCGAGATCGTTCGGGCGCTCAGAGAGCGCGAGGTACGGAATGCCGGTGGCGATCGCTCCGGACGACACGAGCACCACCTGGGTTCCACGGCCGTGCGCTTCGGCCAGCGCGTCCACCAACGGACCGATCTGGTGGGCGTTCTCACCGCTGATCGACGACGAGCCCACCTTGACCACGATGCGGCGGGCAGCGGGCACCAGCGAACGGTCGGTGATCACCATCGGGTCACTCGTCCTCGTCGTGCCACAGGCCGGCATCGCGTTCGCGTACGAGTTCGGCGCGGGCCTCAGCCTTGGCATCCATGCGCTCGTGGTACTCCTCGCGACGCTGGCCGCGCGTGGGGCGATTGCTCTGGTCGATGCGCGCATCCGTTCCGCGTGGCGAGGTGACCAGCTCCGCCGTGGACGTCAGCGTCGGCTCCCAGTCGAACACCACCCCGTTTGCCGCCCCAATCACCACCGTCGAACCGGCGATGGCACCCGCCTTCACGAGCTCGTCCTCGACGCCCAGCTTCGCGAGCCGGTCCGCGAGGAAGCCGACGGCCTCGTCGTTGGCGAAGTCCGTCTGCGCCACCCAGCGTTCCGGCTTCGCACCGAGAATGCGGTAGATCGTTCCGTCGGAGCCGCCTTCGGCCTTGACGGTGAAGCCCGCCTCGTCGACCGCGCGCGGACGGATGACGATGCGCGGCTTGATCTCGGCCGCCGCGGCCTCACGGGCGCGCGCTTCCTCGACCAGTCCGGCCAGTGCGAACGACAACTCGCGGAGCCCGTGGTGGCTGACCGTCGAGATCTCGAAGACGCGGTATCCGCGCGCCTCCAGGTCGGGGCGTACGAACTCGGCGAGTTCGGCGGCCTCGGGCACGTCCGTCTTGTTGAGCGCGATGAGCTGCGGGCGCTCCAACAGGGGAACCTGGCCATCCGGCACGGGGTAGGCGGCGAGTTCGCCGAGGATGACGTCGAGATCGGTGATCGGGTCGCGGCCGGGCTCAAGCGTGGCGCAATCCAAAACGTGCAGCAGCGCGCTGCAGCGCTCCACGTGACGGAGGAACTCGAGCCCGAGTCCCTTGCCCTCGCTGGCGCCCTCGATGAGTCCAGGAACGTCCGCGATCGTGTACCGCACGTCGCCCGCCTGCACCACACCGAGATTCGGGTGGAGCGTGGTGAACGGATAGTCCGCGATCTTCGGCTTCGCTGCCGAAAGCGCCGCGACGAGGCTGGACTTGCCAGCGGACGGGAAGCCCACCAGAGCCACGTCCGCCACCGTCTTCAGCTCGAGGACGAGGTCGCCCTCCCAGCCCGGCGTGCCGAGCAGAGCGAATCCCGGCGCCTTGCGCTTGGTGGTGGCCAGCGCTGCGTTGCCGAGGCCGCCTTGGCCGCCCGGTGCGATGACGAACCGCATGCCCGGCTGATCGAGGTCTGCGAGCGGGAAGCCGTCGGCATCCTTCACGACCGTTCCGATCGGCACCGGCAGCTCGAGATCGTCGCCGGATGCGCCGCTGCGGTTGTCGCCCATGCCGAAGCCGCCGTTCGCCGACGAACGGTGCGGATGACGGTGGTACGCCAGAAGTGTCGTCACGCCGGGATCGGTCACAAGCGCGATGTCACCGCCGTGCCCGCCGTTGCCGCCGTCCGGACCGGCGAGCGGCTTGAACTTCTCGCGTCGCACGGACACGCAACCGTTGCCGCCGTGACCGGCACGGAGGTGCAACGTCACGGTGTCGACGAACGTCGCCATGATGCTCTCCCTTCGCCGCCAGGCGGCGCTTCTACGCTATCGGGGTGGCCGCGGATGGCTCCGCGCGCCTGGTCCTTTCGAAAACACGGATGGGCGGGCACGAGGCCCGCCCATCGGCTGTGTTCCGCACAGGACGTGTCAGTCGACCGCCACGATGTTGACGACCTTGCGGCCGCCCTTGTGGCCGAACTCGACCGCGCCCGCCTCGAGGGCGAACAGCGTGTCGTCGCCACCACGGCCGACGTTCGCGCCCGGGTGGAAGTGCGTGCCGCGCTGACGGACGATGATCTCGCCCGCGTTCACGACCTGGCCGCCGAACCGCTTGACGCCGAGGCGCTGCGCGTTCGAGTCGCGGCCGTTGCGAGTGGAGCTCGCTCCCTTTTTGTGTGCCATGAGTGTCTCTCCTCGCCGCTGCTTACTTGATGCCGGTGACCTTGACGCGCGTGAGCTCCTGACGGTGGCCCTGGCGCTTCTTGTAACCGGTCTTGTTCTTGAACTTCTGGATCACGATCTTCGGGCCGCGGAGGTCGCCGAGGACCTCGGCCGTGACCTTCACCTTGGCCAGCGCCTTCGCGTCGCTGGTGACCTTGTCACCGTCGACGAGGAGCACCGCGGGGAGCTCGATGGTGCCGTTCTCTCCGGCCTTCACGCGGTCCATCGTCACGATGGTGCCGACCTCGACCTTCTCCTGCCGACCGCCGGCGCGCACAACTGCGTAAACCACTACTCGTACCTATCTGAAGGAGGGACTGATCCAGTCCCAGACTGACGTTGAATGTCGCCGGTCACGCCCCCAGTGGGAGAAGGGTTCGTGCCAGAAAACGAAAGGGCGTTAGCCGTGATAAGTCGGCGCACACCAAGGGTTAATCGTACCGGACCACACCAACACGGTCAAACCGGGCACCGGCCCGCGAGTCGGGCGGGACCGAGCGACCGTCGCGGACTCCGTCCTGCGAAGCCTGTACGTACGCTGCTCGTAGACTCGCCGGCATGGCGATCCTGATCGACACACCCATGTGGCCGAACCATGGCACGTTGTGGTCGCACCTGGTCAGTGACGCCTCTCTCGACGAACTGCACGCGTTCGCACTCGGGAACGGCGTACCCGAGCGGGCCTTCGATCTCGATCACTACGACGTGCCGGCTCGACTGCACGACGACCTCGTTGCCGCCGGCGCGCATCCGGTCACGAACAGGGAACTTGTGGTTCGACTCCGAGACAGCGGCCTCCGAATCACGGCCGCAGAGCGGCATCCGCACTAGTCACGTTCCGCGTGGGCACGGTCGGCACCGCCGCCGGAAGTGTGAGCGACGGCGAAGCGCGCCGTCGCCCACACTCACTCAGCTCGCCTGGGAGTCGTCGTGCTCCGCGATCACACCACCGGTCAGCCCTGCCGTCGTGACTCGCCGCCGCGCACGTCCCTGACCGGGTTGTTTCGGCTCGGGCAGTGCGTCGAGGACGGATCCGAGGAGCTCCTGCGCCTGCGCCCGATCGATCGGTGCTTTCGGCTCGTTGTGAGCCTCAACGGGGATGTCGAGGATGGACAGGTGCGCAGCGTCGTCGCTCGCCACCGCGCCGTCCGCCGAAGTGGCCTCTGCCGCCTCGATGACCACGGGCTCACGCTCGGCCGCCGCGGGCTCCGGCTCGGTCCGGGGAGCCGGCCGTTCGTTCGAAGCCTTCTCGGCGCCGTCCACCGCCGTGTCATCGGTGCGGGAGACATCCGCTCCGGTCGCACGGCGTGCGCCGCCACGTCCGCGGCTGCCGCGCCGTGTGCGCGGCGCGTCCTGCTTGTCGCCCGACGGGTCGGATGCCGACGCCGCGAGGTGCCTCGGAGCTGCGGGCGCGGCATCCGCCGTTCCCTGCGCGCCGTCGACGGACGCCTGCTCGGCCCCCACCGTCTCGTCGTGGTGCGCGTGCAACGTGCTCGCCGCGATCTGCGCGAGCGCGCTCTTTGCGTCGTCGGTGATGGCGTGGGTTCCCGCGTGGTTCGAGTTCGCACCATTTCCGTTCCCGCCGTTCGACGGCGCGGGAGTCTGACCCGTCTTGCCCCCACGGCGACGCTCGGGCGGCTGCGGTGCACGGTGCCTGCTGACCGGATCGTGATGGACGATCACGCCGCGGCCCGCGCACACCTCGCACGCTTCGCTGAACGTCTCGAGCAGTCCGAGCCCGAGCTTCTTGCGCGTCATCTGGACGAGGCCCAGCGACGTCACCTCCGCCACCTGGTGCTTCGTGCGGTCGCGGCTCAGGCACTCCACGAGGCGGCGCAGCACGAGGTCGCGGTTGGACTCGAGGACCATGTCGATGAAGTCGACGACGATGATGCCGCCGATGTCGCGCAGCCGCAGCTGACGGACGATCTCCTCGGCGGCCTCGAGGTTGTTCTTGGTGACGGTCTCCTCGAGGTTGCCGCCAGAGCCCACGAACTTGCCGGTGTTCACGTCGATGACGGTCATCGCCTCTGTGCGGTCGATGACGAGCGAGCCACCGGAGGGCAGCCACACCTTGCGGTCGAGGGCCTTCTCGATCTGCTCGGTGATGCGGAATTCATCGAACGCGTCACGGTTGCCCTGGAACGGCTCGACGCGCTCCAACAGATCCGGTGCAACCTGGCGGAGGTAGCTCTCGATGGTCTGCCTGGCGTCATCGCCGGCGATGACCATCTTCTGGAAGTCCTCGTTGAAGACATCCCGAACGATCTTGATCAGCAGGTCGGGCTCGCTGTGCAGGAGCGCAGGCGCCTGCACGGTATCGGCCTGCTTCGAGATGTCCGCCCACTGTGCCGTGAGCCGGTTGACGTCGACGGTGAGCTGCTCTTGAGTCGCGCCCTCGGCCGCCGTGCGCACGATGACGCCGGTGTTCTCCGGAAGCACCTCCTTCAGGATCTTCTTCAGGCGCGCCCGCTCCGTGTCGGGCAGCTTGCGACTGATTCCGTTCATCGAGCCGTTCGGCACGTACACGAGGTAACGGCCGGGAAGACTGACCTGGCTCGTGAGTCGAGCACCCTTGTGTCCGACAGGATCCTTCGTCACCTGCACGAGCACGCGGTCGCCGGGCTTCAGCGCCAGCTCGATGCGGCGGGGCTGGTTGCCGGTCTCTGCGGCGTCCCAGTCGACCTCACCGGAGTAGAGCACGGCGTTGCGGCCGCGTCCGATGTCGACGAATGCGGCCTCCATGCTCGGCAGCACGTTCTGCACGCGGCCGAGGTAGACGTTGCCGATGAGCGACGCCTCCTGCGACCTGGCGACGTAGTGCTCAACGAGCACGCCGTCCTCGAGAACCCCGATCTGGATGCGGCCACCCTTCGAGCGGACGATCATCTGGCGATCGACGGCCTCGCGGCGGGCGAGGAACTCGGCCTCGGTGATCACCGGACGACGACGACCGGCATCACGCCCGTCGCGGCGGCGCTGCTTCTTGGCCTCGAGCCTGGTCGAGCCCTTCACCTTCTGCGGTTCAGTGATGAGCTCCGGTTCGCGCTGCCGCTTCGGCTCCTCCTCGCGCGGAGCATCCGCTGCACCTCGACGACGCGTGCGGCGGCGGGAGGAAGTGGCCTCCTCGCGCTCCTGGGTCTCCTCGCGTGCTGCGACAGGGGCCGGCGGGAGCACGGGGGGAGCCTGGAACAGCAGTGCCGTGCTGGGCAGACCGGGCGCCTGCGCCGAGTGGGCTGCGGCGTATGCGGCCGCAGCGGCATCCGCGGCCTCGGCCTCGGGCTCGGTCGCCTGACGACTCACCTGCTGCGCATCGTCCGCGGTCTCCGCGGGCTCCGTGCCGGACACGCTGGAAGTCGAGGTCGTCGCAGACGATTCCGCGCGGGGCGTCACACCCGACGACGCTTGCTCGGGAGCTGCAGGAGCGGATGCGCCACCCGTCACCGACCCTGCGAGCGGTGCGCTCGCGCTCGAGTCGTTCTGAGCAGTGGATGCGCTACTGCTGTCGGCCCTGCGATTCGCCCGCCGACCGCCGAAGAGCCGACCACGCTTACGCGGTGACGCCCCTTCGTTGCCTCGTGCTCCTGCTTCGTCCCATGAATTCTGATCGTTCTCCACCATCGCTGGTGCACTCCTCGACCGTACGATGCACGCGCGCACCCGGTACGGCTGTACTCATGCGGGCGGCGCGCAGGGCGCTCGTCCGCCAATCCTCGGTTCGGCGTTCGAAAGGGTGCGCAACGGACTTCGCGCTTCGTGGCGCTGCCGTCGCTGCTCTCGCTTTCGTTCGCCCGTCCCCTGTCTCTTTTCGTGAACTGTCTCACGTGGTCATCAACGTCTTCTCGCCCGATCGCGCGCGACCAAGCGGCCAGACATCCACGCGTGCGCGGTGCCTGGAAAAGCTTCTTCGCCGCCGCTCGCACGGTGTGCGAACGACTGTCTTCCATTATCGCACGACTGCCTGCCCCGCCCTCTCAGGCGCCAGCGGAACCCGTGTGCCGCTCTGCCATAATGCGATGGTGTCGCTCGACTCCCCCACCGAAACGAAGCAGCCGATCGGGCTTGCGATCTTCCTCATCATCGCCGGCGTCATCGGTTGGTTGGCGGCATTCGCGCTGACCCTCGACAAGTTCACGGTGCTGGAGCATCCGGCTGCGAATCTGACGTGCAACATCAACCCGCTCATCGGCTGCTCGAAGAATCTGGCCTCCTGGCAGGGGTCGGTCCTCGGATTCCCGAACCCGCTGATCGGCATCGCCTGCTGGGTCGCGCCGATCGCCGTCGGCGTGGCGATCCTCGCCGGGGCGCGGTTCAAGCGCTGGTTCTGGATGCTGTTCAACCTGGGCGTTCTCGGCGCGCTCGTGCTCGTGATCTTCCTGATCGTCTCGAGCCTCTACGACCTGTACGTGCTGTGCCCGTACTGCATGATCACGTGGGTGGTCACGATCCCGACGTTCTGGACAGTGACCTTCTACAACCTCAAAGAGGGCAACATCCCGACGAACGAGCGGGTTCGCTCCTTCTTCGCTGCCGCGTACTCCTGGATTCCGCTGATCACCCTCATCTGCTACGTGATCGTCGCGGTCTTCGCGCAGATCCAGGTGCAATGGATTCCGAACGCGTTCCGGTAGACCGGCCCCGTTCCAGTTGCGGAGCGACCTGACATCCGTCGAGTCGGGAACTCACGGCAGCTGCACCGACCTGACATAGAGATCAGAGCTCGCGAGCTACGCGCTGGAGCTGAAAGCGGAGGCCCGGTGGGCCTCCGCCGCGACGCCAGCGCCGAGTCAGCTGCGCTGACTCGGTCTCAGAACCACAGGGCGAGCTCGCGAGCTGCCGACTCCGGCGAATCCGACCCGTGAACCAGGTTCTGCTGCACCGCAAGGCCCCAGTCGCGGGCGAGGTCGCCGCGGATCGTGCCAGGGGCGGCGGCGGTCGGATCCGTTGCGCCCGCGAGCGAGCGGAATCCCTCGATGACGCGGTTGCCTGCGAGACGGATCGCCACGATCGGCCCCGACTCCATGAACTCCACCAGCGGCTCGTAGAACGGCTTGCCCTGGTGCTCCGCGTAGTGCTGCGCGAGCAGTTCCCGGTCGGCCTCGACGAGTTTGATGTCGACGAGCGCATAGCCCTTCGCCTCGACGCGGCGCAGGATCTCGCCGGTCAGTCCACGGGCGACGCCGTCTGGCTTGACGAGCACGAGGGTCTCTTCGATGGTGGTCATTCGTTCTCCTTGTGGGTCGGTTCGGAATCTTCGACGGATTCGGACGGGTGGTCCGCGGCCTGACCGGATGCTCGGATCTCGGCGTTGCGGCGATCAAGTCGCGCGCCAGCGATCATGGCGTAGGCCCAGATCGCGGTGAAGATCGCGCCGACGATGAAGAGCATGCCGACGAGGAATCCTGCAGCGACGACGACGAGCTGCACGAACCAGCCCAGCCAATACCCGACGCGGAAACGCAGCAGCGGGATCGCCACGATCATGAGCACGATGAGCACTGCTCCCCCGCCGAGTGCCGCCGCCGGAGGAAGCGCGTGCAGGCCGAACACCACGAGGCTGCCGAGGAAGACGACGACGAGCTCGAACCCGAGCACTATCGCGCCGAGGCTCTCCTGCGCGCCGCGCGCCCTGCGCTGACGCGGTGCCCGAGCTGATGCCCGATCGCTCATCGCTTCACGCTCCGAGGCGCGGGTGCGAAACCGCCCATCACTCGGCCGCCGCCTTCCACTCGCGCTCCTGGGCGAGGGCGAGCGTCTCGCCGATGAGGGCGATGGATCCGGTCACGACGACAGCACGGCGCGCATCCTCCACCGCCCACGCCCGGGCCGCCTCGACGGCGTCGCCGAGGTCCTCATATGCGTCGGCGTGCTCGTGGGTCCATTCCTCGACGCTGTCGGCAAGCTCGCCGGATGAGGTCGAGCGCTCCGAGTGCGACTGGGTCACGAAGATCCGCGCCGCAAGCGGCGCCAGCGCGTCGACGATGCCGTGGGCATCCTTGTCGCGAAGGATCCCGATGACGAAGGCGATCTCGTCGAAGTCGAAGAACTCCGGCAGTGCACGAGCCAGAGTGAGGGCGCCTGCCGGATTGTGGGCGGCATCCACGAGCACTGTCGGCTCGATGCCGATCAGCTGCAGGCGACCCGGTGACGTCACGGTCGCGAAAGCCTCTTCGAGCAGCGGCTGGCGCAACGCCTCGTCACGGCCGCCGAGGAACGCTTCGACGGCCGCCACGGCGACCGCCGCATTCTGCGCCTGGTGTGCGCCGTAGAGCGGAAGGAACAGGTCGCCGTACGTGCCGGCCTGTCCGCGGATCGTGACGAGCTGGCCACCGACCGCGACGGCGTCGTTCTCGACATCGAAGTCGACGGGTTGGAACGCGATGGATGCCTCGCGCAGCTCGGCCGCGCGCCGCAGCTCCTGCACTGCTTCGGGAACCTGAGCGGAGCTGACGACCGTCGCCGACGGCTTGATGATGCCGCTCTTGGTGCGCGCGATCTCCGCGATGGTCGATCCGAGGCGTTCGGTGTGGTCGAGCGAGATGGGCGTGAAGACGGCGACCTGGCCGTCCCCCACGTTCGTGGAATCCCATTCGCCGCCCATGCCGACCTCGATGACCGCAACGTCGACGGGCGCGTCGGCGAAGCAGGCGAAGGCGAGCACGGAGATCGCCTCGAAGAAGGTGAGCCGCTGTTCCCCCTGAGCTTCGAGCTCCGCGTCGACCATCTGCACGTATGGCGCGATGTCGTCCCAGTTGCGGGCGAGCGCCTCGTCGCTGATCGGTACGCCGTCGATCATGAACCGCTCGTTGAACCGCAGCAGGTGAGGGCTGGTGAACAGTCCGACGCGGAGGCCGTAGGCCCGCAGGATGCTCTCGATGACGCGGCTCGTCGACGTCTTGCCGTTGGTGCCCGTGATGTGGATGATCGGGTACGCCCGCTGCGGATCGCCGAGCAGCTCGACGGCCTTGCGAGTCGGCCCGAGACGGTGCTGAGGACTTCCCTCGCCGAGGCGGGTCAGGAGCGTGTCGTAGACGGCATCTGCCGCCTCACGGAACTCGTCGTCGTCGGTCACGTCGGTCACAGTGCTCTCTCCAGACTCACCAGCAGCGCCGAACCTGCTCCAACGGCTGAGGACTCGGCGGAATCCGCCACGGCGTCGTCGACGTCGACGTCGAGCTCGACGGCCAGCGTCTCCGCCCCGACCAGGTCGGAGTGGACGCGCACGGCATCCGCTCCCCCACGATCGAGCACGAGACGCAGCCTGATGCGGTCGCTCACATCGAGACCCGCGTTCTTGCGGCTCTCCTGCACCACCCGGATGACGTCGCGGGCGAGGCCCTCGTCTTCCAGATCCTGCGTCGTCGTCGTGTCGAGCAGCACGAAGCCGGCCCCTGGCAGCAGCGCGAGTGCACGACCGGTCTCCTCGGCATCCGCCGTCTCGAGCACGAGCTCGTACTCGCCCTGCTGCAGCGCGATCCCGCCGGCCACGATGACGCCGTCCACCTCGCTCCAGTCGCCATCGCGGGCGGCCCGGATCGCGGCCTGCACGTTCTTGCCGAGCCGTGGCCCGGCCGACCGCGCGTTCACCGTCAGTCGCTTGCTCACGCCGTACTCGGCGGGGCTGTCCTCGGTGAGCTCGACCAGGCGAACGGCCTTCACGTTGAGCTCGTCGCGCAGGATGCTCTCGAACGTCTCGAGCGCGGTGGCATCCTCCGTCACCACCGTGAGCTCGGCAAGCGGCAGACGCACGCGAAGGCCGGCGGCCTTGCGCAGCGCAAGAGCGGAGGAGCTCACCTGACGTATCCGATCCATCGCGGTCACGAGCGCCTCGTCCGACGGGAACTCGGATGCCTGCGGCCAGTCCGTCAGATGCACGCTGCGCCCGCCGGTGAGGTCCTTCCAGATGCGCTCGGTCACCAGCGGCAACAGCGGAGCGGCTACCCGGGTCAGCGTCTCCAGCACCGTGTACAGCGTGTCGAACGCCTCGGTGTTGCCGCCGTCAGGTGTCACGCCCTCCCAGAACCTGTCGCGCGAACGTCGCACGTACCAATTGGTGAGAACGTCGGCGAAGTCGCGGACCTTCGCCGCGGCGAGCGTCGAGTCGAGGTTGTCCAGGTCGAGTGTGACGGCGTCGATGAGCTCGCGCGTCTTGGCGAGCAGATAACGGTCGAGCACGTCCGTCGAGTCCGTGCGACGCTGCGCTTCGTATCCGGAGGCGTTGGCGTACAGCGAGAAGAAGTACCAAGTGCTCCACAGCGGAAGCAACGCCTCGCGCACGCCCTGCCTGATGCCCTCCTCTGTGACGACGAGGTTGCCACCGCGCAGGACGGAAGACGACATGAGGAACCAGCGCATGGCATCCGAGCCGTCGCGGTCGAACACCTCGGCGACGTCCGGATAGTTGCGCAGCGACTTCGACATCTTCTGGCCGTCGCTGCCCAGAACGATGCCGTGGCTGATCACCCGCTTGAACGCAGGACGATCGAACAGCGCCGTGCCCAGAACGTGCATCAGGTAGAACCATCCACGCGTCTGCCCGATGTACTCCACGATGAAGTCCGCCGGATTGTGCTGGGGCATCGAGGCGTCGCCTGCGACTCCGTCGAACCACTCGCGGTTCTCGAACGGATAGTGCACCTGCGCGTACGGCATGGATCCGGAGTCGAACCACACGTCGAGCACGTCGGGGATGCGGCGCATGGTCGCCCGACCGCTCGGGTCGTCCGGATTCGGACGCGTGAGATCGTCGATGAACGGGCGGTGCAGATCCGGCTCGCCGCTCTCGTTCAGCGGCAGGCGGCCGAAGTCGCGCTCCAGCTCGGCGAGCGAGCCGTAGACATCCGTGCGCGGGTGCGCCGGGTCGTCACTCACCCACACGGGGATCGGCGAGCCGAAGTACCTGTTGCGGCTGATCGACCAGTCGCGCGCGCCGGCCAGCCACTTGCCGAACTGGCCGTCCTTGACGTTCTCCGGGACCCAGTCGATCTGCTGGTTCAGCTCCACCATGCGGTCGCGGAACTCGGGCACGCGCACGAACCAGCTCGACACGGCCTTGTAGATGAGAGGGTTGCGGCACCGCCAGCAGTGCGGGTAGCTGTGCTCGTAGGATGCCTGGCGCAGCAGCCTGCCCATCGACTTGAGCGCCTGCGTGAGCGGCTTGTTGGCGTCGAAGACCTGAAGGCCGGCGACGTCCGTCACGTCGGACAGGAAGCGTCCGCCGTCGTCCACCGAGATGACGACGGGGATGCCCGCGGCGGCGCACACGCGCTGGTCGTCCTCGCCGTAGGCGGGCGCCTGGTGCACGATGCCGGTGCCCTCCTCGGTGGAGACGTAGTCGTCCACGAGGATCTGCCAGGCGTTCTGCGTTCCGTACTTCTCGGCATCCGCGTAGTAGTCCCAGAGGCGGTCGTAACGCACTCCGGCCAGGTCGGATCCGGTGACCGTGCGGGAGACGGCAGCGCGTGCGTCGTCCGCGGCGTCGTAGCCGAGGTCCTTCGCGTAGGACCCGACAAGGTCGAGGGCGAGCAGGTACTCGCCGCTCAGCACCTCGGATGCGTCACCGCCTTCGCGACGCACCTCGGCATCCGCAGTCCCGCTCGGTCCGGCCGGCACGACCGCGTACTGGATGTCGGGGCCGACCGCGAGTGCCGCGTTGGTCGGAAGCGTCCACGGGGTCGTCGTCCAGGCCAGTGCGCGCACCGCGGTGAGACCGAGCGCTTCGGCCTTCTCTCCCACGAGCGGGAAGGTGACGGTGACGGTCTGGTCCTGCCGCATCTTGTAGACGTCGTCGTCCATGCGCAGCTCGTGATTGGACAGCGGGGTCTGGTCGCGCCAGCAGTACGGGAGGACGCGGTAGCCCTGATAGGCGAGCCCCTTGTCGTACAGCTGTTTGAACGCCCAGATCACGGACTCCATGTACGTGACGTCGAGCGTCTTGTAGTCGTTGTCGAAGTCGACCCAGCGGGCCTGGCGGGTGACGTACTCCCGCCACTCCTGCGTGTACTTCAGCACCGAGGACTTCGCTGCCGCGTTGAAGGCGGCGATGCCCATCTCGTCGATCTGGCTCTTGTCGGTGATGCCGAGCTGCCGCTCCGCCTCCAGCTCAGCTGGCAGTCCGTGCGTGTCCCAGCCGAAACGGCGGTGCACCTGCATGCCCCGCATCGTCTGGTAACGGGGGAAGACGTCCTTCGCATATCCGGTCAGCAGGTGACCGTAGTGCGGCAGCCCGTTGGCGAACGGCGGCCCGTCGTAGAACACCCACTCGGGTGCGCCCTCCCGCTGGTCGACGGAGGCACGGAAGGTGTCATCGCCCTTCCAGAACGCGAGGATGTCCTCTTCGATCCGGGGGAAGCGGGGAGACGGCGTGATGCGCTGCGCGTCCTGTCCGTCGTTGGCGGCGGAATAGGACGAATCGTCGGACTTGGGGTACGGCATGCTTCTCCTGGCAGGCGAGTGCTTCTGCGCGAGGACGCCGCCAGACCCATTCGATCCTGGTGACGCGGTACCACCCCGTTTGCCGAGCTCCGGCATCCGTCGACGGAGAACGACCACTCGTTCAAGGCTGTGACGGGCCGGCCCGTCCGGTTCTATTGGACTCGTCGTCGCCACGTGATGGGACGCTTCGCCGTTCTTCCGGAGACTCCCCGGTGATGGCCGGATCGCAGTCGTTGCCGACAAGTCTACAGTCGCGCCGCGAGTGGTGGACACGGCGTCGGGCAGGTCGGATGCCGAGACGCAGCGCGTCCGGAGCCTGGGGCTCACCGGCATCCGTAGGGATAACCCCCGTCCGTATTCGGGGAGCGTCCGGATGGGCCGTGCGCCGGCCGTCGACGACGCTGAAGTGGTTCCTGTCGAAGCCCGGGCAGCATCCGGGAAACCCCGCCTCCGCTTCTGAAGGATTCCATGGAAGGAAATGCATCATGACTGATTCGACCCTCGAGGGTGGCGGCGCCTCTGCGACGACCGCGATCGGCGAGAATGACGGTGTGGTCACCACGAGCGCATCACCGGGCGCGTCCGCAGCACAGGAGGGGACGGGATTCTGGCGCTCATACGGTCGCCGATGGGCGCGTGTGCCTGCCGAATCCGGCGTGCTCTTCGTCGCCTTCCCGCTGGCGGTGATCGCCACGAGCGTGCTCTGGCCGCTGTTCTCGACCGGCATCGGGCTTCTCGTGCTCGTCGTGGGGTTCTTCCTGGTGCTGGCGTCGCTGTACATCGCGCGCGGATACGGCACGATGACGTTGGCGATGCTCGAGGGGGCAGGCCGGCCGCGCATCCCTCGCCCGGTCTGGCGTGGCAGAGTCGGCACGGGCTTCATCGGACGGGTTCTGAGCCCGCTCGCCGACGGCCACTACTGGATCTACCTGCTCGACGCGATCGTGGTGCAGATCGCCGTCACCACCCTCACGTGGAGCATCTTCATCACCTGGGTCTCGACGGCGCTCGGCGGTACGACGTTCTGGATCTGGGGCGGATTCCTCCCCACCACTGGTCGCACGGTGTGGCTCTCCAGCGTCATCTGGGAGTGGGTGACGCGCACTCCGGCGACGTTCGACCCCGTGACCGCCGACACGGTCCTGTATGCCGTCGTGGGACTCGTCTTCCTCTTCACCTTGCCGTACATCACACGCGCACTCATCACCCTGCACTGGAGTGTTGCCCGTGGCCTCCTCGGAGCGTGGCCGTCCGACCGGCTGCGCCGAGAGGTGACCGAGCTCTCCGCCTCCAGGGCGGCCGCCGTCGCCGCGGAGGATCGCGAACTGCGTCGCCTCGAGCGCGACATCCACGATGGACCGCAGCAGCAGCTCATCCGTCTACGCATGGACATCGCTGCCGCACAACGACGTCTGGCCGACGACCCGGACGCCACCTCCCGGCTCCTCGACGAGGCGGGCGTACGCGCCCAGGACGCCCTCGACGAGCTTCGCGCACTCTCCCGCGGATTCGCCCCGCCCATCCTGCAGGATCGCGGACTCGCCGCGGCGATCGACTCCCTCGCGGCTCGGAGCACGATCCCGGTGACCGTCACGAACGACGTGTCGACGGACGTCGCACTGCCGCAGGAGGTCGAACGCAACCTGTACTTCGTTGCGGCAGAGCTGCTCACGAATGTCGCGAAGCACTCCCGTTCCGACAGGGCGCGGCTCACGCTTGCTCTCGCGGGAAACGCTCTGACGCTCAGCGTGTCGGACGACGGAGTCGGCGGCGCAGGCGAGAACCCCCGGCACGGCCTGTCCGGCATCCGCGAGCGGGTCACGGCAATGCGCGGAACGACCAGCATCACCTCGGGCCCGACGGGGACGACGGTCTCGGTGAGCGTGCCGATATCGTGAACGGGTGACCGATGCCCTTCGCGTGCTCCTGGCGGACGATTCCGTACTGCTGCGCGAAGGGCTCGCCCGCGTGCTCGACGAGGCCGGCTTCCTGACCGTCGGCGCGTTCGGTGATGCCGACGCCCTGCTCGACGCGGCGCAGACAGTCCCGTTCGACGTCGCCGTGCTCGACGTGCGGATGCCGCCGACGTTCCGCGACGAAGGCGTCCGTGCGGCGCTCGAACTGCACAGACGCCATCCGAAAGCCGGCGTGCTGCTGCTCAGCCAGTATGTCGAGACGACCTACGCCCGAGAGCTGCTCGGCGCGGGCGCCGGCGGCATGGGCTACCTGCTGAAGGACCGGGTGGCATCCCTCGACGAATTGGCGGATGCCGTCACCCGCGTCGCGGCCGGAGGCACAGTGCTCGACCCCGAAGTCGTCGCCCAGCTCGTCGGGCGTCGCGCCGACCCGCTGTCAGCGCTCACGCCGCGCGAACGCGAGACGCTTCAGCTCATGGCGGAAGGACGCACCAACGCCGCGATCGCCGCACGGTTGCACGTCGGTGTCGGCGCCGTCGAGAAGAACGTGTCGTCCATCTTCATCAAGCTCGGGCTCGAGGATTCCGGCGCGGACCATCGTCGCGTGCTCGCCGTGCTGACCTGGCTCGACGCCTCCCTCTGATGACTCCCCGCTCGCCCGCACGGCGATCATCGGACGTCGCGATCGCCGGGCGCGATTGGGACCACACCACAATCGACGACGCGTAACGCTGGAGGAAACATGCGCCACGCTGCGGCGAACTCCCGGCACACTTAGAGCCCGTGACCGATTCCACAGCCATCGCTGCACGCAACGCCGACCGCAACGCCTGGCGGGTAACCCTCGCCTCCGTCGTCGGCACGTCCCTGGAGTCCTACGACTTCTACGTCTTCAGCTACTTCAGTGCGCTGTTCAGCGCCGCCGTCTTCTTCCCCACCCAGGACAAGGTCGCCGGCACTCTTCTCGCGTTCCTCACCCTTGCGACCTCCTACTTCGTGCGCCCGATCGGCGCGATCATCTTCGGGCACCTCGGTGACCGCATCGGCCGGCGCGCGACTCTGATCTGGACCATCGGCATCATGGGCGTCGCGACTGCTCTGATCGGTGTTCTCCCCGGCTACGCGACCATCGGCATCGCGGCGCCGATCCTGCTCGTCACACTGCGCGTCGTGCAGGGGATCTCGCTCGGCGGCGAGTGGGGCGGATCGATCCTCGTCGGCGTCGAGCACTCGACGGCGAAGCGGCGCGGCTTCTACGCCGCGCTTCCCCAGCTGGGCTCCCCCATCGGCACGATCGTGACGGCCGTGCTGTTCCTGGTGATGAGCCTGAATCTGTCGCCCGACGCCATGCTCGCGTGGGGCTGGCGCGTACCGTTCCTTCTCGCCCTCCCGCTCCTCGCCGTCTCCCTCTACCTGCGACTCTCGATCGACGAGACGCCGGTCTTCTCGCACCTGGTCGCCGAGAAGAAGCGCACGCGGATGCCCGTCGCCGACGTCTTCGCGAAGCAGCCGGTCGCGCTCCTGGTCGCCGTCGGCGCGGCGATGCTCGGCATCGGCTCGTACTCGCTGATGAACACGTACACGATCAGCTACGGTGTCACCACCCTGCACTTCGACTACACGCAGCTGTTCATCGCGACGACGATCGGCAGCCTTCTGCAGCTCATCACCATCCCGCTGTTCGGCCTGCTCGCGACCCGCATCGGCTCAGCACGAGTGGTGTGGATCGGCGCGCTCACCACGCTGGTCATCGCCTTCCCGATGTACTTCCTGCTGCAGCAGGCGACGTTCGCGATCCTCGTCGGCACGATGATCGTCGGCGGCATCTTCCCGACACTCAGCTGGGCCGGTCTCGGCGGCCTCATGGCCGACATCTTCGGTCAGTCCATCCGGTACAGCGCGTTGTCGATCGCCTATGCGATCGCAGCGGCCCTGTCCGGACTGATCCCGCTGGTGACGGAGGCGTTCGGAAACGCGACGCATGAGGCTTGGTGGCACCCCGGCGTCGTTCTCGCCGTGCTGTCGGCCATCACGCTCATCGCGGCCCTGGCCGCCGCATCCATCGCCCGCAAGCGCCATGAGGACACCGCCGACGCCGCCGACGTGCTTCACGACGAGGAGTTCGCGGAGGCCACCCCGGTCTGACTCAGCGACGGCTCGGCTCGATGCTGAATGGCAGCCAGTTCGCGTGATCCCAGCCGGCCGATCGGGCCGCGATCACTTGCGCTGGCTGCCATTCCGTTCGTGGCCGCGCACTCGGGAAGCTCGGGCGGGGTTCGGCGGCTCTCCCAGGGAGCGGAACCTGCGCACGATAGACTTGCGGGCATCCCACACTCAGGCACCAGTTGACACGGTGCCGTACATACCGCAATGGAGATCCGCCATGACCGATGCCCAGTCCTCCGACGCAGCCACGACCGACGCCTTCGGGCGGATCCCCGACAAGCCGGCGCTCGAGGACCTCGAGCAGGTGTGGGATGAGCGGTGGCGCCGCGATCGCACCTTCCACTTCGACCGCGAGAGCGCCCTGGCCGCGGGTCGTGCCGGCATCTACTCGGTGGACACCCCGCCGCCCACCGCTTCGGGATCACTCCACATCGGGCACGTCTTCAGCTACACGCACACCGACATCGCCGCCCGTTTCCAGCGCATGAGCGGCAAGAACGTGTTCTATCCGATGGGCTGGGACGACAACGGCCTGCCGACCGAGCGTCGCGTGCAGAACTACTACGGCGTGCGCTGCGATCCGTCGCTGCCGTACGAGGCGGACTTCGTTCCGCCCTATGAAGGCGGCGACAACAAGAGCTCGCGCGCGGCCGACCAGAAGCCCATCTCGCGCCGCAACTTCATCGAGCTCTGCGCCAAACTCACCGTCGAGGACGAGAAGCAGTTCGAGGCGCTCTGGCGCAAGCTCGGCCTGTCGGTCGACTGGCAGCAGTCGTACCGCACCATCGGCGACGAATCGCTCTTCGTGTCGCAGCTCGCGTTCCTGCGCAACGTCGAGCGCGGCGAGGCGTACCAGGCCATGGCGCCGACGCTGTGGGACATCACCTTCCGCAGCGCCGTCGCCCAGGCCG
The DNA here is from genome assembly GCF_012985205.1 of Planctomonas sp. JC2975. Taxonomy (NCBI): domain Bacteria; kingdom Bacillati; phylum Actinomycetota; class Actinomycetes; order Micrococcales; family Microbacteriaceae; genus Planctomonas; species Planctomonas sp. JC2975. Next base: position 612,374 of record NZ_JABEKS010000001.1, read on the forward strand.
AGCTCGAGGACCGCGACCAGCCCGGTGCCTTCCACACCATCTCCTTCCACGGCGACACCGACCCGGTCGTGATCGCGACCACTCGCCCCGAGCTCATCGCCGCTTGCGTCGCGCTCGTGGCGCACCCGAGCGACGAGAGGTACAAGCCGCTCTTCGGCAAGACCGTGCGCACTCCGGTGTTCGGCGTCGAGGTGCCCGTCCTCGCCCACCACCTCGCCGAGCCCGACAAGGGCACCGGCATCGCCATGGTCTGCACCTTCGGCGACATCACGGATGTCACGTGGTGGCGCGAACTCGACCTTCCCACCCGTCCGATCATCGGCTTCGACGGTCGCATCCTGCCCGAGCCGCCGGAGGCGCTGGCGACTCAGGAGGCGAAGGATGCCTACGCCCAGCTCGCCGGCAAGACAGTGTTCTCCGCGAAGCAGGCCATGGTGGAGCTGCTGAAGGAGTCCGGCGACCTGCTGGAAGATCCGAAGCCCATCACCCACCCGGTCAAGTTCTACGAGAAGGGTGACCGCCCGCTCGAGATCGTGTCCACGCGCCAGTGGTACATCACCAACGGCGCCCGCGACCAGAAGCTCGCCGGCAGGCTCATCGAGCTCGGCAAGGGCATCGACTGGCATCCGGACTTCATGCGCGTGCGCTACGAGAACTGGGTCGGAGGCCTCTCCGGCGACTGGCTGGTCTCCCGCCAGCGCTTCTTCGGTGTGCCGATCCCCGTCTGGTATCCGGTGAACGCGGAGGGCGAGACGGTCTTCGACGCACCGATCCTGCCCACCCGAGAGCAGCTGCCCATCGACCCGACCACCGACACGGCGCCCGGCTACGAGGAGTCCCAGCGAGGACTCCCAGGCGGGTTCGTCGGCGAGGTGGACATCCTCGACACGTGGGCGACATCGTCGCTGACGCCGCAGATCGCCGGCGGCTGGGAGCGGGACCCGGAGCTGTTCGAGGCCGTCTTCCCCTACGACCTGCGGCCCCAGGGACAGGACATCATCCGCACGTGGCTGTTCTCCACGCTGCTACGCGCGCAGCTCGAGGACGACGTCGCCCCGTGGGCGCACGCCGCCATCTCGGGGTTCATCGTCGACCCGGATCGCAAGAAGATGTCCAAGTCCAAGGGCAACGTGGTGACGCCCGCCGACATTCTCGAGCAGCACGGATCGGACGCCGTCCGCTACTGGGCGGCTTCCAGCCGGCTCGGCACCGACGCCGCATTCGACCCGCAGAACCCCACGCAGATCAAGATCGGTCGACGACTCGCCATCAAGGTGCTCAACGCGGCGAAATTCATCCTCGGATTCCCGTCCGCCGATGGCGCCATCACCGAGGCCATCGATCGCAGCATGCTCGCGCGGCTGGCACAGGTCGTCGGCGACGCGACGAAGGCACTCGAGAACTACGACCACGCCCGCGCGCTCGAGATGACGGAGTCCTTCTTCTGGACGTTCTGCGACGACTACCTCGAACTCGTGAAGGAGCGCGCCTACAGCGAGGGTCCTGGCGCGGCATCCGCAGCCGCGGCACTGCGACTTGCGCTGTCCACCCTGCTGAGGCTGTTCGCGCCGTTCATCCCGTTCGCCACCGAGGAGTCGTGGTCGTGGTTCCAGCACGGTTCCGTGCACCGCGCGGCGTGGCCGTCCGCCGACCAGGTTGGCGAGGCCGCCGGTGAGGCGACGCCGCTCGTGCTCTCCGCAACCTCGGGGGTGCTGATCGGCATCCGTCGTGCCAAGACCGCCGCGAAGGCGTCGCAGAAGGCTCCGATCTCCCGTGCGGTCGTCACCGCGCCCGAGGAGGAGCTGTGGGCGATCGAGCAGGCCGCCGCGGACATCCGCGCCGTCGGACGCATCACGACGCTCGAGTTCGCGCCGGGCGATGAGCTGTCCGTCAAGGTCGAGCTCGCCGATGATGAGCACACGGCATAGCTCTGCTGCCCTTTCGGCAACTAGGTTTTACATCACGGTGTTCAGTCCAACGACGGAATGCACGCCGCCATCAGGAGGTACGGAGGGGGATTGATGGGTATCACGATTCGCGAACCCGCGGAGGGCGACTTCTTCTCGTGGCTCGCCCTCTACGAGGACTACGCAACGTATTACGAGCGAGCCCTGACCGACCAGGGAGCGCTGCTCGTCTGGAGCTGGCTGACGGATGCCGCCCGTGCCGAACGCGGTCTCGTCGCCGTCGACGACGATGGCGCGCTCATCGGCCTCGTGCACTACCACGAGGTTCCGCGCCCGCTGGACGGCGACCACGCCCTGCACATCGATGACCTCTTCGTCTTGGAGGAGCACCGGGAGCAGGGCTTCGGGCGCGCCCTGATCGAGGCTGTCGCGACGGTCGGCGCCGAGTTCGGCACACCGCTCGTCCAGTGGCTGGCGAAGCAGGACGACCCGGACGCCAGAAGCTTCTACGACGAGATCGCGGACGCGTCGACCGTTGTCGTGTACCGGCTGCGATCCGCTCAGCAGGCCCCGGCCAGTCCGGCTTCCGCCGATGCACCGTCCGTCGAGCCCGTCCAGACCGGCGACGAAGCCGTCGAGGCGACCGACGACGGCGCCACCCCCGATGACTCCCCGGCCGACGACGCCTCCGCCGATGCGCCGGCGACCGATGCGCCGGATGCCGATGCATCGGCATCCGATGCCTCTGGGGACAACCCGGAAGACAACCCGGTAGACAGCTCTGCCGGCAGTCCGGCCGCCGAGTCCTCGACGACGGAGGCCTGAGCAATGCAACTCGGCACGCGCTGGCCCGTCGGAGGGGCTGCTCCCGACCGGCTCCCCTCCGTTGTCGTCTCTGCCGTGCGCTCCGTCGAGGACGAGCTCGAGGCACTCGACGTCGATGCCTCGACGTGGCGCTGGACGCTGACCTGGCTCGAGGGCAAGCCGGTGGTCGAGCTGGACGACGGCACCGTCATCCGGTATCACCCCGAGGAAGACTCCGCGACGGTGTCGCAGCCCGACGAGGAAGCACTCGAGGCCGACTGACGCACGTGTGCCCGGCGGCCGATGCGGCCCGCCGAGCACACGGTGGAGCGGATGCGATGGTCGACGGTCAGGGCATCATCCGTCCCCAGACCTGGGTCCGGCGCGCGCTGTCCTCGTCGTAGCGGGCCTGGATGCGCGCAACGTGCTCCGCGCGATCCTCACGCCGTTGGGCACTTGCGTTTCCCCACTCGACCATCAGCGCGCCGAGCCTCACGGCCGTGCGCTCGGCGAAGGACGGTTCCCGGTAGTGCAGCGTTGCGGTGCTCATGAGCTGGTCCCCTTCGGATCGGTGAGCGGGTAGATGTTGAACTGGATCTGCACGCGGCGCGTGCCGTCAGCCTCCTGGCCGCGATAGCGGTCGCCGAGACGCAGGAAGAGAGCGTCGAGCTCCGTCTTGAGCTCCTCGAGCTGTTCGATCGTGAGCGGGAGCGAGGTGTGACTGATCGTGCTGGCCTCGACCCATCGCCTCGGGATCGTGTTGTCGGCCTGGTCGATGAACTGCATCGTCTGCTCGAACCAGCGGTGATGCCATGTCTTCGCGATGAGATCGGCGGCCGCGTTCTCCGACTCGCTCTGGTCGTCCGACGACCTCAGCGATACGGCACCAGGCGTGCGCTCCCACCAGCGCTCACGAGCTGTCCCCTTGCCCTCGACCTCCCGCACGAAGCCGTGCTTGGCGAGCTCGCGCAGGTGATAGCTCATGGACCCGCTCGACTCCCCAAGGCGTTCGCCGAGCCCGGTCGCTGTGAGCGGCCCGAACTGCACGAGCTCCTCGAAGATCTGCATGCGGAGCGGATGCGCGAGCGCCTTCAAGGCGGACGCGTCGAGTCGCCGGAACCTCGGGTTCTCTGCCGGTGCCTGCTCGTCGTCCGTGCTCATGGGACGAGACTACGCGTGCAAACAATTCTTTGCAAGCATTTCTTTGCAATTGGATCTTTGCAACAGATCCTTTGCCTACGCCCCTCACCAGCGCGGTGATCCGCCGGTCACCCTCTGGCGACGATCTCCCCGTGCGTCAGCGAGAACCACCCGTCCTTCGCCGCGACCCATTCGCGCCAGGCGGCGGCCACCGCCCGCAGATCGGTCACCGTCGCGTGCCCGCCTTCGATTGCCCGAGCCGCGAACTCGGACTCCGTCGCCCGTTCTGCCCAGGACGAACCCCACCACTCGCGATCCGCATCCGAGGCGAACGACCACACCGACGCCGATGCCGTCACCTCCTCGAACCCGGCTCGCTGCGCCCACGCCTTCAGACGCCGCCCGGCAAGAGGCTCTCCCCCACTGGTGTGCGCGGCGTCCACGTAGATCCGCAGCCATTCGGCGATGCCGGGAAGCAGCGGATACCAAGCTGGCGTTCCGTAATCCGCATCGCGCGCCGCCACGATGCCACCTGGCTTGAGCACCCGCCGGAACTCGCGGAGGGCGGCCACCGGGTCGGCGAGGTGCTGCAGCACCTGGTGCGCGTGCACGACGTCGAACGTGGCATCCGCAAACTCGAGCGCGTAGGCGTCACCCGTGCGGAACTCCACGTTGTGGAGGTCGTTGTCGAATGCCAGACCGTTGGCATTGGCGACGACGTCCTCCGAGGCGTCGATTCCGACGACCCTTCCCGGCGACACCAGGCGGGCGAGATCGAGGGTGATGGTTCCCGGTCCGCTGCCGACGTCCAGCACGTTCAAGCCCGGCGACAGGTGCGGAATCAGGTAAGCGGCCGAATTCTCTGCGGTGCGCCAGGAATGAGAGCGGAGCACGCTGGCGTGGTGACCGTGCAGATAGCGCTCGTTGTCGTGGGATGCCATGGGCCCAGCCTAGGAAATCGGCCCGCCTAGGCTGGTGATTATGACGACCAATCCCCTTCTGGCCCCCAGTGGGCTGCCGCAAGGACTTCCGCCGTTCACCGAGATCCGGGATGAGCACTACGCACCTGCCTTCGAACAGGGCATGGCCGAGCAGCGCGAAGAGGTGGAGGCCATCGCATCCCAGACCGCCGAGCCCACGTTCGAGAACGTCTTCCTCCCGCTCGAGCGATCCGGACAGCTGTTGCGACGCGTGGCCGAGGTGTTCTACAACAAGAGCTCCGCCGACTCGAACGACGACGTCAGCGCGATCGAGGAGGAATTCGCACCCAAGCTCGCCGCGCACGAGGACGCGATTCGCCTGGATCCGCGCCTCTACTCCCGCATCGAGGCGATCCATTCCGGGTTGGACGAGCTCGGGCTCGACGCGGAGTCCCGCTATCTCGTCGAGCGATACCACGAGGAGTTCACGCTCGCCGGAGCCGCACTCGCCGAGCCCGAAAAGGTCCGGCTCAAGGAGCTCAACGCGGAGCTCTCGACGCTGTCCACCCGGTTCGAGAAGAACCTGCTCGCAGACACCAACGACCTGGCGGTGCACATCACCGACGTCGCCGAGCTCGACGGCCTGAGCGCCGCAGAGGTCTCCGCCGCCGGTGCCGCGGCATCCGATCGCGGGCTCGACGGATACCTGATCACGCTCGTGCTCCCGACCGGACATCCCTACCTGGACCGGCTCACGCGGCGTGACGTGCGCGAGCGCGTGATGCAGGCGTCCCGCTCCCGCGGAGTGCACGGCGGCGATCACGACACCCGCGAGTTGGTGCAGCGCATCACCGCACTGCGCGCCGAGCGCGCACGCCTCCTCGGCTTCGAGAACCACGCTGCATTTGTCACCGCTTCCCAGACCGCGAAGACCCCGGATGCCGTCGCCGGGATGCTCGAACGCCTCGCCCCCGCGGCCGCGCGAAACGCCAGGGCCGAGAAGTCAGACCTCCGAGAGTCCGCGGGATTCGACATCGAGTCATGGGACTGGTCCTTCTTCTCCGAGAAGGTCCGCGCGGCGAAGTACGACGTGGACACCGCTGCGATGCGTCCCTACTTCGAGGCGGAGCGGGTTCTGCACGACGGCGTGTTCTTCGCGGCCAACCGGCTGTACGGCATCCGCTTCGACGAACGCCCAGACCTCACCGGATACCACCCCGACGTGCGCGTCTTCGAGGTCTTCGATACCGACGACTCAACGCTCGGACTCTTCCTCTACGACCTCTACACGCGTGACTCCAAGCGCGGCGGAGCGTGGATGAACGACCTCGGCCAGCGCACGGGGCTGCTCGGCGGCGACACGGTGGTCGTCAACAACCACAACGTGCCGAAGCCCGCTGCGGGCGAGCCGACCCTGCTCACGTTCGATGAGGTGGGCACGCTGTTCCACGAGTTCGGCCACGCGCTGCATGGGCTCTTCGGCCGCACCACGTATCCGAAGTTCGCCGGGACGAACGTCTTCCGCGACTTCGTCGAGTTCCCCAGCCAGGTGAACGAGATGTGGATGCTCTGGCCGGAAGTCCTCGACAACTACGCGCGGCACTTCGAGACCGGTGACCGGATGCCGGAGGAACTCGTCGAGCGGATCCACGCCTCAGAGGCCTTCAACCAGGGCTACGCTACGGGCACCTACCTTGCTGCGGCCATGCTCGACCAGGCCTGGCACCGCATCGACGCGGACACCATCGTCGAATCAGTCGAGGACTTCGAGGCTGCCGCGCTCGACGAGGCGGGCCTGCATGACGCTGCCGTGCCGCCGCGGTACTCGAGCACGTACTTCGCCCACACTTTCTCCGGCGGATACGACGCCGGCTATTACTCGTACATCTGGAGCGAGGTGCTCGACGCCGACACAGTCGAATGGTTCAAGGAGAACGGCGGACTCTCCAGGGACGGCGGCGAACGCTTCCGCCGACGGCTGCTGGGCGTCGGCGGTTCGAAGGATCCTCTGGAGGCGTACCGCGACTTCCGCGGGCGCGACGCGGTGATCGATCCGCTGCTGCGACGGCGCGGTCTCGACTGATCCGATCCCTTCGAGTCGGCCCGGTGGACACGACGTCCGCCGGGCCGATTGTTGCGGAGCGTGACGAACGGACGTGCGCCTGTGCGCATCTTTTCATACTGTGATCAGGTCGTCAGGTGGATCATCCGCCGCGACTTCCCATCCGCAGGCCAGACGAACAGCGCAGGAAGAAGCCATGTCACAGCTCCCCGAACTCGACTACACCGCAGCGTGCGCGTGCGAGTCCGGGCTGATGTGCGCCGACATCCGACCTGGACACGGTCTGCACGCCCTGCAGCTCCGCCTGGCGGCCGCGACGCCGTCGCGCTGGCAGGACGCGATCATCGTCGGCGAGCGTGACGGCTGGATCGATGTCGCCACCCTCGACGGATCCGTCGTGTCCCTCTGGAATCACGGAGACCTGACGGAGTCGGTTACCGCGGGCGAGCCCGTGGCTCTGCACACGATGTACAACGTGCTGGCCGCGGGACCCCGCCGGTTCAACGTTCTGGCCTCCGCCGCCTGAGCCACCGCGGCGGGTGGCGTCGGTCGGACGTCCTCGCTCAGATCGTCTCGGCTCAGACCGTCTCCGCGTCGCGCATCATGTCGAGCATGGCCTGGCAGGCGTTCATGCACTCCGTGCAGGCCATCGCGCACATGCGGCAGGTCTCGCTCATCTCGGCGTGATTTCCGCACTCGTCGGCGCACGCCGAGCACATGGCCATGCATGCCCGCAGCATGGCCTGCATCGCCGTCATGTCGAATCCGCTCGGACGCATCAGCATGCGCATCATCGTGTTGGAGACGTCCGCGCAGTCCATGCACATCGACGCGCACTTGATCATGCCGTCGGCCATGTCGTTGTCCGCGCACATCGTGCACGCCTGCTCGCACGCCGAACACGCCTCGATGCAGGCCTGCATCGTCATCGCGTCCATCGCAGGCATACCGATCGCGTCCATCGACATGTTCTGCATCATTTCGGCCGTCATATTCGTGTTCATCGGGTCCCCCGTGTCTGAAGCGAATCGAGATGTCACCGGCGATGCTACGCCGGGCTCTGAGTCGCCCACCACGGTCCGGCTCACAAAACTGCGGCTTCGAGCAGCCGAAATCGTCCTGTGCCGGGGTCGAGTTCGGCGCGCACGCCGTTCGGCACGACGAACTGAGGATCGGTGTGGCCGATGTCGACGCCGGCGAGTACCGGGATCTCCCCGATCCCCCATTCATCCAGGCGCTCGAGGACGATCCGATCCAGCTCGCGCACCTGCGCGGCGTCGTAACCGTTCGGCCGACCGATCACGAGACCCGCGATCCGCTGGAGGATTCCCTGCGCACCGTAGTTGCGCAGCCAATAGCCGACCTGCGCCGCCGATGGCCGGTCTTCCGACGTCTCCAGGTACAGGATGACGTCGTCGAAGAACTCCGGCCCTGGCCAGAACGGGGTTCCGACCATCATGTCCAGCACGTCGATGCATCCGCCGAACAGTCGACCGCTTCGCGGTGCGGATCCGCGGAGCCACCGCCATCCGCTGTTCCGGCGCAGCCTGTTCACCCGGGTGCCGTCCTGCTGCGACCAATCCGGATATCCGGCGGACCACTGGGTGAAGGGGCGGTACTCGTACGCGTCTGCAGGCGTGAAGAGGATGTCCCGCACGTGATCGATCATTCCCGGGAGGTTCGCCGCCTGAGCGAATCCGGCCATCACCGAGGGACCGTTGAACGTCACGAGGCCATGCTGCGCAAGCCAGACGAGCTGGGTCGTCGTGTCGGAGTAGCCGAGCATGATCTTCGGATGCTCGGCGATGGCATCCATGTCGAGATACGGCAGGATGCGAACCGAGTCGTCGCCCCCGATGACGCTCAGCACGGCGGCGATCTGCGGATCCGCGAACGCCTCGTTCACGTCGGCGGCTCGCGCCTGCGGGCTCCGCCACGCCTCGTCCGGCGTCAGGCGGGTGGAGGGGAACTCGACGGGTACGAGCCCGAGCCGGTCTTCGAGAGTAGCGAGGCCGGCGCGATACACGTGCGGGAACACAGTCGACCCCGGCCACGATGTTGCGACGATCGCCACCCGGTCGCCCGGATGCAGCCGCCGCGGCTTGAGGCTCAGGCCGACTTCTCTTCGCGACGCGTGCGACGATGCGGAACGATCGTCGGTGCCGCGTTGTCGAGGACCGCTTCACGGGTGACCACGACGCGCGCCACCTCTTCGCTGGAGGGCACCTCGAACATGATCGGTCCGAGCACCTCCTCCAGGATCGCCCGCAGACCACGAGCGCCGGTCTGGCGCAGCACGGCGAGGTCGGCAATGGCGTCCAGAGCCGGCTGGTCGAAGTCCAATTCGACGCCATCGAGCTCGAACATGCGCTGATACTGCTTGACGAGCGCGTTCTTCGGCTCGGTGAGAATCTGGATGAGCGCCTCGCGATCGAGCTGCGTGACGGTTGTCACGACCGGAAGACGCCCGATGAACTCCGGGATCAGGCCGAACTTGTGCAGGTCTTCGGGGAGCACCTCACTGAAGAGGTTGATGTCGTCGCCCTTGCTGTGCAGGGGGGCGCCGAAGCCGATGCCCTTCTTGCCTGCGCGCGACGAGATGATGTCCTCGAGACCGGCGAATGCGCCGGCGACGATGAACAACACGTTGGTGGTGTCGATCTGGATGAACTCCTGGTGCGGATGCTTACGACCGCCCTGCGGCGGCACCGACGCCACGGTCCCCTCCAGGATCTTCAGCAGTGCCTGCTGCACGCCCTCACCCGACACATCGCGCGTGATCGACGGGTTCTCGGCCTTGCGGGCGATCTTGTCGACCTCGTCGATGTAGATGATCCCGGTCTCCGCGCGCTTGACGTCGTAGTCGGCGGCCTGAATGAGCTTCAGCAGGATGTTCTCGACATCCTCTCCGACGTAGCCCGCCTCGGTGAGCGCCGTGGCGTCCGCGAAGGCGAAAGGCACATTGAGACGCTTAGCCAGTGTCTGCGCCAGATAGGTCTTGCCGCAACCGGTCGGACCGATGAGCAGGATGTTCGACTTGGCGATCTCGACGTCTTCGCCCACCTGATCGGCCGGGCCGAGCGTGGTGCGCGCCCGTACCCGCTTGTAGTGGTTGTAGACGGCGACGGAGAGCGCCTTCTTCGCGGCCTCCTGGCCGATGACGTACTCCTCGAGGAAGGCGAAGATCTCTTTCGGCTTGGGCAGGTCGAACTGGCCGGTGTTCTCTTCACCGGACTCGGCCATCCGCTCTTCGATGATCTCGTTGCACAACTCGACGCATTCGTCGCAGATGTACACGCCAGGGCCCGCGATGAGCTGCTGTACCTGCTTCTGGCTCTTTCCGCAGAACGAGCACTTGAGCAGGTCGGCGCTTTCTCCGATGCGAGCCATGGAACCTCCCGGGTGGGCTGCTTCTTACGAGCCTAACCTGTGGTGCGGACAATGATGGGTAGCTCTCCACACCGGTGTGGCACGGCGCGGCGAGGACGAGAAACGGCGGAGGACGAGTCGTCCTCCGCCGTCATCCACGGGTGGTGCTGCTACTTCGCGGTCAGAGCCGGCAGGCTCTTGCGACTGGTCAGAACCTGGTCGATGAGTCCGTATTCGCGGGCTTCCTCTGCCGACAGGATCTTGTCGCGATCGATGTCCTTGTTCACCTGTGAGACATCCTTGCCGGTGTGCGCCGCCAGGGTCTCCTCGAGCCAGGTGCGCATGCGCATGATCTCGTTCGCCTGGATCTCGATGTCGGACGCCTGTCCCTGACCGGCCTCGCCGACGGCGGGCTGGTGGATGAGGATGCGCGCGTTCGGCAGGGCGAGACGCTTGCCAGGCGTGCCGGCAGCGGTCAGTACGGCCGCGGCTGACGCCGCCTGGCCCAGCACGACGGTCATGATCTGCGGACGGATGTACTGCATCGTGTCGTAGATCGCCGTCATGGCCGTGAACGAGCCACCCGGCGAGTTGATGTACATGACGATGTCGCGGTCGGGGTCCTGGCTCTCCAGCACGAGCAGCTGGGCCATGATGTCGTCGGCTGACGCATCGTCCACCTGCACGCCGAGGAAGATGATGCGGTCCTCGAAGAGCTTCGCGTAGGGGTCCTGGCGCTTGTAGCCGTAGGCCGTGCGCTCCTCGAAGCTGGGCAGGATGTAGCGGGAACTCGGCATGGCGACGCGCGAAGCGCCGGCCAGAGACGAGAAGTTCGGGGTTTCCATCTGTGTCGTGTCCTTCGTTTCTCTCGCTACTCGGTTCCGCCGCCGCCGATGACGTCGGTGGCCGACTCGCGGATGTGGTCGACGAATCCGTAATCGAGCGCTTCCTGGGCGGTGAACCAGCGGTCGCGGTCACCGTCGGAGTTGATCTGCTCGACCGTCTTCCCGGTCTGGGATGCCGTGATCTCGGCCAGGCGCTTCTTCATGTCGAGGATCAACTGCGCCTGCGTCTGGATGTCGCTCGCGGTGCCACCGAATCCACCGTGCGGCTGGTGCAGCAGCACACGCGCGTTCGGCGTGATGTACCGCTTTCCCTTCGTGCCGGCGGTGAGCAGCAGCTGCCCCATGGAGGCCGCCATGCCGATGCCGACCGTCACGATGTCGTTCGGCACGAACTGCATGGTGTCGTAGATGGCCATGCCAGCGGTGATCGAACCACCGGGAGAGTTGATGTACAGGTAGATGTCGCGCTTCGGGTCCTCCGCCGCCAGCAGCAGAAGCTTCGCGGCGATCTCATTGGCGTTGTCGTCACGCACCTCCGAGCCGAGCCAGATGATGCGGTCCTTCAGCAGTCGGTCAAAAACACTGGGTTGCAGTGTCGGTTCGGCCATGAACGTGCTCCTTCTTCGTACGTGTTCTCGAATCTATCGAAGGGGTCGCGGGCACACGGCGTTGTTCGCCGTCGGCAGAGCCGCCGGCGAACCCGAGTCGGCGCGCGCACCGGCACGGCCCTGGGTTACGACGACAGCGGCAGATGCCGCTCGAGAGCGAGCTGAGCGAGCTCGGCCAGTCGGTGGTCCCGCGGCTCCTCGTGTGCGGTGATCGTGACCACCGCGTCGCGAGCCTGATCGACGATCACGTATTGCCCGTAGCGGCCATCGAGCCGCCACGACGGTCCTGGTCCGTCCCAGACGGCGACGCCGTAACGCTCGAAGGGAGCGGGTGCCCCTGTCGGCAGCCAGTCCTCGTGCAATCGGTCGATCCATGCGGGATCGACGAGCTGCCGGTCGCGCCATCGCCCCCGGTCGCGCAGCACTCGGCCCATGCGAGCGAGTTCTCGGGTGCTGAGCTCCAGTCCGGATCCGGCCGTGATCCAGCCCAGCGGGCATCTGAGCCATTGCGGATTGTGGATGCCCAGCGGTTCGAAGAGCCGCGGAAGGAGCCAGTCGCGCACATCGCCGACTGCCGCGCCGAGCATCCGCATGGCCACATACGTGCTCGCGTCCGAGTACTGGAACACCGCCCCGGAACCTCGAGTCGGGCGGCCGAGCATCTCCTAGGCGAGATCGGGCCAGGGAACCGGTTCGTCCGCGAACCACTCGAAATCGATGCTGCTTCGCATGGTGAGCAACTGGAGCAGCGTGACGGTTTCGGCGCGCGCACCGAAACGCATCCTGGGGAGCGCCTCAGCGACGGTCGAGTCGAGGCTCAGGACGCCCTCGTCGACCGCCATGCCCGCGGCAAGGGCGCACGCCCCCTTCGACGCCGAGTAGATGTTCTCCCGGTCGTCGCTGCGCCAGCGATGCTGCGCTTCGTCGTCGCCAATGAGCAGGTGAACGCCGTACGCGCCTAGGCGCTCGCGGTCCACTCCGGCGACGATCTCGGCCAGCACGTGCGACGCGATGGTCATTCGACCGTGTCCTCCGTCGGCGTTCGTCAATAGGCGATCTCGCGTGCGTAGTCCGAAACGGAACGCGTATAGAGAGGAAGGTGCGGCGCGAGCGCCGTCAGCGCGACGGAGGTAGCCCGTCGCGACTCCCCCGCCGAAGCCAGAGCCAGGGCGTAGAACGCGGCGACCGCGTCGCGGTACGGCGAGTCGGCGTGCTTCGTGTACTCGTCGCCGAGCATCCAGACCGCCTCGTGCACCCGTCCCAGGTTGCGCAGCGTGCTCGCCAGCTGGACGATCGCCCGCACCCTGTGGTCGTCGTCGAGTCCGATCAGAAGAGCCCTCCGGTACAGGGGTTCTGCCTCGGATTCACGGCCTGCGGCATCCCTCGCCCCCGCCCTGTGGAACAGCGCTATCGCGTTATCGCCCCACACCCCGGCGAGGCGGTCGATGCGCTCGATGCGCTCCGCGTCGCTCAGTTCCTCGTCCGCCCAGACCGCGTCGAACTGACTGTCCCAGTCGGTCACCGTCGCACCTCTCCGCACTCGTCTCGCACCATCGCCGCATGCGCACCCGACAGCGTGCCGCTGGGACCGTCGACGGATGCGAAAAGGGGGCGGATGCCGAGCATCCACCCCCTTCACGACTCTATCGCGGCTACGCCTTCGCGCTCTTCGCTGCCTTCTTCTTCGGCTTCTCGGCGGCCTCCGCCTCGTCTGCGACGGGCTCAGCGTCGTCCGCAGCGGCCTCGGTGTCAGCGGACTCGTCATGCGCCGGCTCCTCGACGGGCTCGTTCACCGCGGCGAACTCTGCCAGGTCGACCGGCTGGCCGTTGCTGTCCTTGACCACGGCACGGCCGAGCAGCACGGCGATGGTCTTGTTGCGGGCGACCTCGCCGAAGATCTGCGCGAGCTGGCCGTTCTCGCCGAGCACCTGAATGAACTCGTTCGGGTCCATGCCGTACTGGGCAGCCGCCTGCACGAGGTAGTTGTTGAGCTCATCCTGGCTGACCTGGATGTTCTCCTTCTGCGCGATCTCATCGAAGAGAACCTGGGTGCGGAAGGCCTTCTCGCTGGCCTCCTTCACCTCGGCGCGGTGCACGTCGTCCTCGAGACGCTCCTCGGACTCGAGGTGACGGTGCACCTCGTCCTCGACGAGCCCCTCGGGAACCGGGATCTCGGTCAGCTCGAGCAGGCGGTCGACGATGAGGTTGCGCGCCTCGTTGCCCTGGTTGAACGTCTTGCCACGGGCTGCCTCGCCTCGGAGCGAGTCGCGCAGCTCGGCGATGGTGTCGAACTCGCTGGAGATCTGAGCGAAGTCGTCGTCGGCTTCCGGAAGCTCGCGCTCCTTGACGGCGTTCAGCGTGACCGTGATCTCGGCGTCCTCGCCCTCGTGGTCGCCACCGAGCAGCTTCGAGGTGAACGTCGTCGTCTCGCCGGCGGACAGCGCATCGAGCGCCTCGTCGATGCCGTCGACCAGCTCACCGGAGCCGACCTCGTAGGAGACGTTGCTGGCCGTGTCGACCTGCTCGTCACCGATCGCTGCGACGAGGTCGAGCTGGGCGAAGTCGCCCTTCTTGGCCGGGCGGTCGACGGTGATCAGCGTGCCGAAGCGACTGCGCAGTCGCTCGAGCTCCGCCTCGACGTCCTCGTCGGTCACCTCTGCCGCCTCGACCGTGAGTTCGAGACCGTCGTACTCGGGAAGGGTGATCTCGGGACGCACGTCGACCTCGATCGCGACGATCAGGTCGCCGGAGAAGTCCTTGTCGCTGGGCCACTCGGTGATGTCCGCCTCGGGACGGCCGACGGGACGCACGTCGTTCTCCTCGACCGCAGTGCGGTAGAAGCCCTCGAGTCCCTCGTTGACCGCGTGCTCGAGAACGGCGGCCTTGCCGACTCGCTGGTCGATGATGGGCGGCGGCACCTTGCCCTTGCGGAAGCCGGGGATGCTCACCTCTTCTGCGATGTGCTCGTAGGCGTGCTTGATGCTGGGCTGCAGCTCCTCCGGGGTCACTGCGATGGTGAGCTTCGAGCGAGTCGGGCTCAGCTGTTCGACCGTGGTCTTCACGTGGGAGATCTCCTGTTATTGAAAGTGGTTCGGTCAGTCGACGTTGTCGGGGCGACAGGATTTGAACCTGCGGCCTCCCGCTCCCAAAGCGGGCGCTCTACCAAGCTGAGCTACGCCCCGGATCGTGGTGGACCCGCGAGGTCTGACCAGCCAGGCACGCGCCAGGCGTTCAGCAAGCCGAAATGACCTCGAACAGTCTAGCGAATGATATGAGACGCCCGGTGCGGTGCAGATCCCGCCGATTCCGAACCCTCAGCCGCCATGCACTATGCTTGCCAGCGCGGTCATCGACCGCTCCCAGGATCCATGCACTGGATCTCTCGGGGATGTAGCTCAATGGTAGAGCCTCAGTCTTCCAAACTGATGGTGCGGGTTCGATTCCCGTCATCCCCTCCAATGGTCCTGACGCCGCTCCAGCGGTGGCAGGGCCATTCGTGTGCGTGGAGTGAATCGAACCCTTGGGTGGGCCCACGCCGCCGGAGGCTCCGGGCGCCGCGCAGCGGCGGCTGGAGGGGCGGTAGGGACGATTCCCGTCATCCCCTCCAACGGCCCCGCGACTGCCCGATCGGGCAGGATCGGAGCCTTTCGCACTCGCCCGTCGGTCCGCGATACCCGGCGGAGCGTGAGCATCCGTCACGGAACTGTGCCCTGGACAGGGGGACGCATCCATCTGCCAGGATGGGCGGATGCCGACGCGCACCACTGCACTATCCCGCGCCGTGTCCGCCATCATCATGGGCGTTCTCGCTCTGGGCCTGACCGCTTGTACGGCTGCTGCACCTCCGATCGACGCCACGACCCACCTCTCAACGGGAGGCAGGCACACCTGCTCGCCTGGCGCATCCATCGAGTTGGATGGGCAGTCGCGCACATTCCTCCTGTCGGGAGAATGCGCCTCGGTTGCCGTGCACGGGGACGGCATCACGGTGCGCATCGAGCGGGCCGTGTCGCTCGACATCCAGGGCGAGTCCGACTCGATCACCGTCGCCGACCGCGTCGGATCCGCCATCATCAAGGGCAACGGCATCTCCCTCACGGCGGACTCGGTCGGATCCGTGCAGGTCACCGGGCAGAACAATTCGATCTCGGTGCCGGCACTCGGCTCCGTGATGGTGCAGGGCGACCACAACGTCGTGACCACCCACGCCAAGCCGAGCGACTATCGGGTGACGGGCCAGAACGACACCCTGCAGATCCGCTGACCGGACTGCATTCGCTGACACAGCACTCCGTTTGCGAGAATCGTCAATGAGGCGCGCAGAGTTGCGCCACGAGCCCGCAGTACGGCAAGGCCGCCGTTCTCACACGATGAAAGTCCACCATGACTCCTGACGAAGCAGCAGCCATCCTCGAGGTCGCGAAGGATGCCAGCGCCTCCGACATCCTCGCCGCCTACTCCAAGAAGGCGCAGGCTGCCGGCGGGTCGGGTGACCTCGCCGCAGAGAAGGCCGAGGTGCAGATTCTGCAGGATGCTCGGGTCACCCTGATGACGAACCGGCAGAAGCTGCAGGGCACGCAGCAGCGCACCGAGGTCGCCGCGCGGGCAGCCGGCAAGACCCCTCAGCCATCCGGCAAGCCGGAGTACGGCGAGCGGACTGCTGCTCCCGTCGAATCCGGATGGCCGGACGACGCGCCCAAGGGGAAGTCGCGCACCGCAGATGAGGAGCTCGTGCGCAAGCAGCGGTCGTTCATCATCGCTGCGATCGGACTCGTACTGTCCCTCACAGCGTGGTTCTGGTGGCTGCTGGAGCCGCTCTCGCTCTTCGGCATCGGCCTCAGCATCTGGGCGCTGATCCGTGTGCGCGGTTACGGCAGTGGCATGTACACCGGAACCCGGATCGTGTCGTGGATCTCGATCGTGCTCGGTGTTCTGGCGATGGTCGGCAACATCCTGCTCGTCGTGAACGGAGTCACAGCGGGCAAGTAGCGCTGTTCGACGGCGGCAGGCAGCGACTTAGCCCAGCCTGTGCTTGGTTGCGGAATGCGCAACGCTGCGTAGCGTTGTCCGTGTCATCACGAGCGAAGGGACCACTGCATCCATGAGCACCACCGACACGACACCCAAGGCCACCACCAACCCCGACGTCGCGGCCGGCACCGCACAGTTCCTCACGCCCGTCGTCATCGAACTCGAGGCGCTCGTCGTCAACGGCAAGCAAGCGCACTGGAACCTGCGCGGCGCGAACTTCATCGGTGTGCACGAATTGCTCGACACGCTCGTCGAGCATGCCCAGGACTGGGCCGACACGGCGGCTGAGCGGATCGTCGCGCTCGGCCTTCCCATCGACGCCAGGATCGCGACCGTCGCGGCTGCCACCAAGGCACCGGCGCTCAGCGACGGATTCGTGCAGTCCGACAAGTCCATCGCCGAGGTCATCCGTCAGATCGATGTCGCACTCGAGGCCGTCAACACGGCCGTGCACGAGCTGGACGAGCTCGACCAGACCAGCCAGGATGTCGCGATCGAGATCGCGCGCGGCCTGGACAAGGACCGCTGGCTGCTCTTCGCGCACATCGCACAGAACTGATTCGTGCGCCCGGCCCCGCCGGGCGCACCGCAGTCGGCTTGTCGAGTCGATGCGTCCGGCGGCGTGCACGCCGCCGCCTCGAGAGCGTGTTGCGTTGAGCATCTCCGCTGCGCAGCCAAGCAGGGTTCAGCAACTCGACGCCTTCGGCTGAGGTCTCTTTCGAGTCACGCCTGGCAGTACGGACACCAGTAGAGCTTGCGAGCGGCCATCACTTCCATCGCGATGTGCGTGCCGCACACCCTGCATGGAAGTCCCTCGCGCTTGTAGACCCAATGACGGTCCTCGCGGCTGGCCATCGCCTTCGCCCAGTCGTCGGGCGTGAGGTCGTCCATGGTCATCATCTGGCCGGTTCGCACGCCGATGTCGAGCAGGTGCGCCCAGTCCCGCCACAGTGCGCGGGCCGTCTTCAGCGGCACCTTGTTGCCAGGGGTGTGCGGGTTCAGGCGAGCCCGGTACAGGAGCTCGGCTCGGTAGACATTGCCGATCCCGCTGACGATGGACTGATCCATCAGGAGCAGTCCGATCGGAGTCTTCTTCGACGTGAGCGCCCGCGCGACCGCCTCCTCGACCTCGGGGCCGTCGTCCACCTCCGGATCCGGTCCCAGCCCGGCGATGACCGATGCGGCGGTCTCGCTGTCGATCACCTGGCACGCCGTCGGACCCCGCAGGTCCGCGACCGCGGTGTCGGTGAGCAGCCTCGCACGCACCGCACCCACCGGCTCTGGAGGGAAGACGAACGCACTGTCGTCCTCCTTCTCGGACTCGGACATCCACAGTCGCGCACGTCGCGGAGCGCCCATGCTCGCGATCGAATCCTCGCCTCGGGAGTCGAGCACGGTTCCGCGTTGGTTCGTCTGGCCCATCCGGCCACCGGATGACCGGATCGTGTCGTCAACGGTGATCTCACCCGCGAAGTCCCAGGCGCCGTAGATGCCGAGGTGAACGCGCAACCACAGACCGTTGTCGAACTCGAGGAACATCTGCTTGCCGACGGCGCGGGCATCCGCCATGGTGCGGCCATCGATCAGTGCGGCTTCCGCCGCGAAACGCCCCTGCGGCGAGGTCACCGCGACGCGCTTGCCGACGAAGTTGCCGCGGAACTGGAGCGCGATGCGATGAACGGAGTGACCCTCTGGCATCGCTAGTGGTCGACGTTCTTGCCCGCGATGTCGCCCGTGGTCTCGAACTCGGCGAGCTGGGCGATGCGGCGCACGTGGCGCTCCTCGAAGGAGAACGGTTCCGCGATGAACGTGTCGATGTAGTCGATGGCCTCGTCGACGGTGTGCTGCCTCGCGCCGATCGCGATGACGTTGGCGTCGTTGTGCTGGCGCGCAAGGAGAGCCGTGCTCTCGTTCCACACCAGGGCGGCGCGGATGCCGCGCACCTTGTTCGCTGCGATCTGTTCGCCGTTGCCCGACCCGCCGAAGACGACGCCGAGGGCCTGCACACCCGCCTGCTGGTCGGCGACGACGCCCTTCGCCGCGTTGATGCAGAACGCCGGATAGTCGTCGAGCGGGTCGAAGTCCTGCGGTCCGTGGTCGATCACCTCGTGACCGGCATCGCGAAGATGCTCCTGCAGAGTCTGGGAGAACTCGAGGCCGGCGTGATCGGTACCGATGTGGATGCGCATGGGCACCAGTCTAGGGAGACGGCGATGGCCCCGGATCGAGCCGCCCGTACTCTCCCGATCAGTCGAAGATCGGCTCGCGGGTGCGGCTGCGCTTGAGCTCGAAGAAGCCGTCGTACGACGATGCGGCGACCACACCATCCCAGAGTGTGAGCGCCTTCTCGCCACGCGGAGTCGGCGAGATGACCGGACCGAAGAAGGCTGCGCCGTTCACCGCGATGACCGGCGTGCCGACATCTTGCCCGACTCTCTCGATGCCGTCGGCGTGGCTGGCACGCAGCTGGGCGTCGTACTGGTCGGAGTCCGCGTACTGCGCGTAGTCCGCCGGCAGACCGACCTCGGCGAGCGCCTCGGCGACGACGGCCTCGGCGTCCTTGCGGTGGCCAGGATGGATGCGCGTCCCCAGTGCGTCGTACAACGGTTTGACAGCCTGTTGTCCCTCCAGCTCCCCCACCGCCGTGACGAGGCGGGCGTAGCGGAGCGTGCGCGGCAGCATCCGGCGGTACGAATCCGACACGTCCTTGTCCTCGTTGAGCACGAAGAGGCTCATGATGTGCCAGGTCACGTTCAGGTCGCGGTGCGGGGCGACCTCGTCCACCCAGCGGGAGGTCATCCAGGCCCATGGGCAGGAGGGGTCGAACCAGAAGTCAACGTCGGTCATGACGTCCATCTAAGCGATGACGCCCCGGATCCGCGGACGCCGCATCCGTCCAGCCGGTGACGCGGCCGACGCGGTCAGCCGATCTGGGCGACCGCCCTGGCGATCACCAGTGCGAGCATCACGAATCCGGCGAACGACTCGAGCGCCATCAATGCCTTGGCCCTGGTGGACAACGGCATCGTGTCGGTCGGGCTGAACGCCATCGAGTTGGTGAGCGAGAAATAGAGGTAGTCGACGAAGGCCGGCACCCAGTCGCTGTCGATCGACGACCCCGCGCGCACCTCCACGACGTTGTCGTGATCCTCGTCCTGCGGAAACCGGAAGTCCGCGCGCTTGAGTTCCGCGCGCTTGACCGTGGTCCGTGCAACGGGACCACCGCGGTCGATGCACCAGTAGAGCAGGGCGAAGGCGATGACGTTGGTGACCCACACTTGAAGCGACGCCAGGAGGAGAGAGCCGCCTTCGTTCGACTTGTGCACCAGTTGAACGATGAGCAGCACGAGCGTGAGCTGGTTGGCGACCAGGATGATCAGGGCCAGCGCCACCTCCGACAGGCGTGAGAACCGGGTCTCCTTCGTGTAACGGCGGGGGTTCAGCACGATCAGCGGAATCAGCAGCACCAGCCCGATCCCCACGACGACGTACCGCTGGATGGCGAACAGGTTGCTGGGCAAGAACGTGTACAACGCCAGTGCGATCAGGATGGCGACGACCACGGGCCACCGGTGCTCCGGCCGCGCCGTGCGCTCACCCCGTTCGACCACGAACGAAGTCTAGGAGGACGCGTGCGTCGCGCGATTAGGCTTGACGATCGGGCATCGTCCACGATACGAGCCCGACATCGGGCCGGCCGCAACAGCCGCACGGAAGGATCTCGGCGCTTCTGCGCCGATCGACATCAGGAGAGACATGCCAGGAGAGAACCTCACGCGCATCGAGGCGGCCGAACGCCGCGCCATCGTCGACACGCACACCTATGACGTTGTGCTCGACCTCACGGTCGGTGACGAGACCTTCCTCAGCACCACGACAGTGACGTTCGCGGCGACCGAGGGCGCGTCGACGTTCATCGATGCGATCACTGCGTCGGTGGAGTCCGTCGTACTCAACGGGAAGTCGCTCGACGTGGCGGCCGTGAGCGACGGGGTGCGCATCCAGCTGTCGAACCTCGAGGCCGAGAACGAGCTGATCGTCGTGTCGCACCCCCGCTACACGAACACCGGCGAGGGCCTGCACAGGTTCGTCGACCCGGTGGACGGCGAGGTGTACCTCTACACCCAGTTCGAGGTTCCGGAGTCGCGGCGCATGTTCGCGGTGTTCGAGCAGCCCGACCTCAAGGCCAGGTTCACGTTCACGGTGACCACGCCCGCGAAGTGGGCCGTCGTCAGCAACTCGCCCGTGGCATCCGTCGAGGAGTCCGGGGATGCCAAGACCACCGTCTTCGAGGAGACCCCGGTCATCTCCTCGTACATCACGGCTCTCATCGCGGGCCCGTACACAAGCTGGCACTCCGAGCTGACCAGCAGCGACGGGCGCACCATTCCGCTCGGCGTCTACTCACGTGCATCGCTGGCCGAGTTCATGGATGCCGACTACATCTTCGACAAGACCCGCGAGGGCTTCGCGTTCTACGAGGACCGGTTCGACGTCCCTTACCCGTTCGCGAAGTACGACCAGCTCTTCGTGCCCGAGTTCAATGCGGGCGCCATGGAGAATGCCGGCGCGATCACGTTCACCGAGACGTACGTCTTCCGGTCGAAGGTGACGGATGCCATCAAGGAGCGCCGAGTCGTCACGATCCTGCACGAGCTCGCGCACATGTGGTTCGGCGACCTCGTGACCATGAAGTGGTGGAACGACCTCTGGCTCAACGAGTCGTTCGCGGAGTACGCGTCGACGCTCGCCACCGCAGAGGCGACCGAGTGGTCCGAGGCCTGGACGACCTTCGCCGCCATGGAGAAGAGCTGGGCGTACCGGCAGGATCAGCTGCCGTCGACCCACCCGATCGTCGCGACCATCAACGACCTCGAGGACGTTCAGGTCAATTTCGACGGCATCACCTACGCGAAGGGCGCCTCGGTGCTCAAGCAGTTGGTGGCCTGGGTCGGCCAGGACGACTTCCTCTCCGGCGTCTCCAACTACTTCAAGAAGCACGCGCACTCGAACACCGAGCTGCGCGACCTCCTCGTCGAGCTCGAGTCGACAAGCGGCCGCGACCTCACGTCGTGGTCGAAGCTGTGGCTCGAAACCGCGGGTGTGAACACGCTCCGACCCGCGATCCAGACGGATGCCGACGGCATCGTCACCGAGTTCGCCATACTGCAGAGCGCGCACCCCGACTACCCGACGCTGCGTCCGCACCGCCTAGCGATCGGTCTGTACAACCTGCGAGGAGCGGGAACGGATCAGCAGCGGCTGGTGCGCGACGGACGTCTCGAGCTGGACGTGGACGGCGAGCGCACCGAGGTGCCGGAGCTCGTCGGCAAGAAGCGTCCCGACCTGATCCTGATCAACGACGACGACCTCGCGTACGCGAAGATCCGCCTGGACGACGCCTCGCTCGCGCTCGCCATCGAGCACCTCTCCGACATCGAGTCGCCGCTCGCCCGCTCGCTCGTCTGGGGGTCCGTGTGGGATGCCACGCGCGACGCAGAGACTCCGGCGAGCGACTACGTGCGCCTGGTGCTCGGCAACATCGGCTCGGAGACCGAGTCCACCACGCTGCGTACCACCCTCAACCAATTGGTTCTGAGTGTGCACTCGTACGTCGCACCCGAGCGGAGCGCGGCATCCGGTGAAGAAGCGGCGGATGCCCTGTGGCAGCTCGCCTCGTCCGCCGCAGCCGGCAGCGACGCACAGTTCCAGTTCGTGAAGTTCTTCGCGGCGCTGGCCTCGACGCCTGACCAGCTGTCGAAGGTCGCTGGGCTCCGGGACGGATCCGTCGTGCTCGACGATCTCGCGATCGACACCGACCTGGCGTGGGAGCTTCTCACCTCCCTCGTCGCCGGAGGCGCGGCGGGTGCCGCCGAGATCGACGCCGCGCTGGCCGCCGACAACACCGCGAACGGTGCTCAGGCCGCTGCGCAGGCACGAGCCGCCATCCCGACGGCGGAAGGCAAGGCCGCAGCGTGGGCGAGCGTCTTCGACTCGGACGACCTGCCGAACACGATCGTGCGGATGACGGGAGTCGGCTTCGATCGCGTGCACGACACGTCGCTCCTCGAGCCGTACGTGGCTCGATACTTCGAGGCACTGCAGTCGGTGTGGGCCTCCCGCACCTACAAGATCGCCGAGTACCTCGTGGAGGGCATGTATCCGTATCCCCTGGCGAACCGGGAGCTCGCGGACGCGACCCGTGCGTGGCTGGACGCGAACGCGGAGCCGGCAGCGCTCCGTCGCCTGGTGACGGAGAACCTCGCATCCGTCGAACGCGCACTGGCCGCGCAGGAGCGTGACGCGCAGAGCTGATCCGACGGACCGCGAGCTCCCTGAGCGAAGCGGAGCCGGGTCGAAGGATCGCATGATTCCTTCGACCCGGCTCGCTCACTCAGGGAGCTCGATGCGTGTTCGCCGTGTACGACCATCGGTTGATGGCACGAATCGCCGCTGAGACGGACCCCACTCATCCTCTGGGTGGATGCCCGCCCGACGCCTTGTCCAGAAGACTGGGACCATGATCGAAATCGAAGGCCTCAGCAAGAGGTACGGGCCCAAGCTGGCCGTCGACGATGTGAGCTTCACGGTGCGTCCCGGCATCGTCACCGGATTCCTCGGACCCAACGGCGCGGGCAAGTCCACGACCATGCGCATGATCATGGGCCTGGACCGTCCGACCACAGGGCGGGC
Organism: Planctomonas sp. JC2975; assembly: GCF_012985205.1. Lineage (NCBI taxonomy): Bacteria > Bacillati > Actinomycetota > Actinomycetes > Micrococcales > Microbacteriaceae > Planctomonas > Planctomonas sp. JC2975. The sequence goes on from NZ_JABEKS010000001.1 coordinate 635,753, forward strand.
CCTCGTGGCCGGTAAGCCGTATGCGCAGCACCGGGCGCCGCTGCATGAGGTCGGCGCGCTGCTGGAGGCGAAGGCCGTGCACACCGGCCGCTCCGCTTACAACCACCTGCTCGCCCTCGCGGCGACCCATGGTATCCCGAAGTCCCGCGTGCGCGATGTGATCGCCATGACCGGGCTGGACTCCGTGGCGAACAAGCGCGTCGGCGGATTCTCGCTCGGCATGGGCCAGCGCCTCGGCATCGCCGCTGCGCTGCTCGGCGACCCGCACACGCTCATCCTCGACGAGCCGGTCAACGGCCTCGACCCCGAGGGCGTGCGGTGGGTGCGCGAGTTCTGCCGCTACCTCGCATCCGAAGGCCGCACCGTCTTCATCTCGTCGCACCTGATGAGCGAGATGGCGCAGACGGCCGACCACCTCATCGTGCTCGGGCGTGGACGCGTGCTCGCCGATGCGCCGATCGCCGACGTGATCGCCGGCGCCGCGCGCCGTGTCGTGCGCGTGCGCACCCCGCAGGTCTCCGCGCTGACAGCGGCACTCGCCGGCCCGGACATCACCGTCACCTCGTTCGACGACGGGGCGCTGGAGGTCACCGGTCTCAACGCTGCGCAGATCGGCGACGCCGCAGCGGCGTCCGGCGTCCCGCTCCACGAACTCACACCCATCGACGCCTCTCTCGAAGAGGCGTACCTCGAACTCACGCAGGACGAGGTCGAATACCACTCGGAGATGACCCGATGACCGCCGCGATCGGCACCCTGAACACGCCAGCTCCCGCCGCGAGCCCCCTGGACGGGATCCGCCTGCGCTTCGGCGGCGTCCTGCGATCCGAATGGATCAAGCTGCGCAGCCTCCGCTCGACGGTGTGGTGCCTCGGCATCGTCATCGTGCTCGCGGTCGGCGTGGCCGGAGCATCCGCCGCGCTCCTCCATCTCGAGAACCCGTCGACGATGAGTTCGGACATCGCCAACGGATACCTCGTCTCAGCGGCGACCGTCGGTCTCGCCTTCACCCAGCTCGCGGTCGCCGTGCTCGGAGTGCTCGTGATCAGCGGCGAGTATGCGACGGGAATGATCCGTTCGACGTACACCGCCGACCCGCGCCGTCTCGGCGCGTACTTCGGCAAGTTCATCGTGCTCGCGGTCGTCGTCTTCGTCGTCGGCATCGTCACGGAGGGCGTCTCGGCCATCCTGGCAACGGTGATCTTCCACGCTCGCGGCCTCGAGGCCGACCTGACGGCGCCGAGCGTCCTGCTCCCGCTGCTGGGCGGCGCCCTCTACCTGACGCTGATCGCCGTGCTCGCCTTCGCGATCGGATCCGTGCTGCGCAGCTCGGCGGGCGGAATCGCGACCATCCTCGGCATGCTGCTGGTGCTGCCGGTCGTCGCCGGCCTCATCGCCGGCCTCACCCAGGCGAAGTGGGTGGCGAACGTCGCATCATTCCTGCCTGCCAGCGCAGGCGACACGCTCTACGCGTACACACCGCCGAACTCCACGCACGTTGAGGTGTCCAACGGGATCATCTCGCTGGAAGCCTGGCAGGGCGGGCTCGTGCTGCTGGCGTGGGTCGTCGTCGTCACCATCCTGGGAGCGATCCTCACCAAGCGTCGCGACGTGTAGAGACGATCAATCGGCCAGGGGGCTGCCGGGTGCGACACCACCCGGCAACGGATGCCCGCGGGCGGCGAGTAGGGCGCCGACCGCGGGCATCCGTATTGTCGCTTCCGGCCGTCTCTCGGCAGAGCTCCGAAGCCACGCTCCGGCCCCGAAAACCGACACCTGACCGTCGTTCAGAATGCCTCAGGCCCGCTCAGTACACTCGGACACGATGATTTTCACCTCGCTGCTGCCCACCGCGAACGACGTCACGAACCCGACCTTCTGGACCAGAGTGCTCGCCAGTCTCACGGACTGGGGATGGAGACTGCTGCAGGTCGCGGTCATCGTCGTGATCTCGTTCTTGATCGCTTGGCTCCTCCGCTTCGTGATCCGACGGGTCGTGCGACGCATCGTCTCAGGGGTGAAGAACAAGCAGAACGTCGACGACACTCAGGCGCTCACGGCGTCTCCCATCGCCGCCGTCCGCGTCGTACAGCGCACCCGCACCCTGGGAACCGTCCTCAGCAACATCGTCAACGTGGTCGTGGCGATCGTCGCGATCATCCTCAGCGTCAACGCTCTGAATCCGAACATTCTCGGCTCGTTCGCGCTGCTCACCGCCGCACTCGGCGCCGGTCTCGGCTTCGGCGCGCAGAACATCGTCAAGGACGTCCTGAACGGCCTGTTCATGGTCATGGAGGATCAGCTCGGCGTGGGCGATGTCGTCGACCTCGGTCCCGCGACGGGCATCGTCGAGGTGGTCGGCATCCGGGTGACGCAGATCCGCGACGTCAACGGCACGCTGTGGTTCGTGCGCAATGGCGAGATCCTTCGCGTCGGCAACATGTCCCAGGGCTGGGCACGGGTCATCACGGATCTCGCCGTGCCGTACGACAGCGACGTGGACGCGATCGAAGACCGCATGGTGAAGGTCGCAACGGAACTCGCGACGTCTCCACGGTGGCGGTCCCGCATCGTCGAGAAGCCGGAGCTGTGGGGCATCGAGTCCATCACTCCGGATGCCGTCGTGCTGCGCGTCGTGCTGAAGACCCGCACCACGGCGAAGGATGATGTCGCCCGCGAACTTCGCAAGCGCCTCAAGGACGCGCTCGACGAGATGGGCGTCAAGCTCCCGTCGCTGACCAACGTCGTGCTCACGGGATTCGACGGGGCAGCGAGCATCTCCGGAGCGCATCCACCGCGGACGCGCCCTAATCCGGTCGTGACCACCGAGGAACCGAAACCGAAGCGGCGACGCGGCAAGGCGGCCGGCCAGGCGTCGGCTTCGACCACGACAACGGCTCGGACAGCCGCGACGCGCGGCGGGGCTGAAGGGGCAGCGGAGCCGCAGCCATCCGAGTCGCAGACATCGGAACGGACCGCGACGGCCCGGCATCCGCAGGCCATCACCAGGCCGCAGCCGGCGCAAGGACACGACCCCGGCCCAGCGCCCCGCAATCCATCCCCCGGCGAACGCGGCCTGGAGAACGACCACCACGACGAAGGGCGACCGTGAGCCTGACGAACACCCCTGATGAGACGCCCGTCGGCTCGACAAACGACCAGAGCCCGCTGTCCGAGACATCCCACGGGGCCCCTGCAACGACCGGCGCACCGCTGACGCTGCGCATGTCCGCCGGCGGCGAGTCCGTCCAAGGCAACTTCTACGAGCAGGTCGGCGGACACGATGCGTTCCGCCGCCTGGTCGAGGCGTTCTACCGCGAAGTCGCCGAGGACGAGGTGCTGCGGCCGATGTATCCGGAACAGGACCTCGGTCCGGCTTCCGACCGTCTTCTCATGTTCCTCGAGCAGTACTGGGGCGGCCCGACGACGTACGGCGAGCTGCGCGGACATCCACGACTGCGCATGCGGCACGCCCCGTTCAAGGTGAACCCCGAGGCCCGCGACCGCTGGCTCGCGCACATGCGGTCCGCGCTCGACGGGCTCGCACTTCCACCGCTGCAGGACGCGACGCTCTGGTCGTACCTGGAGCGCGCGGCCCACGCGATGGTGAACACGTTCGAGGACTGAGGTCACCAGGACGGTCCGGTAGCGGCGATACTTGGTCATACGCCCAACTCGAGGCCGACGGGCACCCGACCCGACCGGCCAGGCGACCGAGCAGTGACGCAATCCGATCAAAGGAGACACCGGATGCCCCCCACCACCCCCGCGCCCGCTTCCCATCCCGGGGACAGGGCCGATGGCCCATCGCCCGCGACCGCGGAGGTCGACGCGATCATCGTGGGCGCAGGACTCGCCGGCCTCGTGACGGCCTCCGAGCTGCTCGAGCGCGGCAAGCGCGTGCTCGTACTCGAGCAGGAACCGCCGCAGTCGCTCGGCGGGCAGGCCTTCTGGTCCTTCGGCGGTCTCTTCCTCATCGACTCGCCCGAGCAGCGGCGCATGGGAGTGCACGACTCCCTCGAGCTGGCGAGACAGGACTGGTTCGGCACCGCGGGCTTCGATCGCGAGGAAGACGCCTGGCCCCGCAAGTGGGCAGAGGCCTACCTGGAGTTCGCCGCGGGCGAGAAGCGGGAATGGCTGCGTTCCAAGGGCGTGAAACTCTTCCCCGTGGTCGGATGGGCCGAGCGCGGCAGCGGAACCGCCGGCGGCCACGGCAACTCCGTTCCACGCTTCCACATCACCTGGGGAACCGGCCCTGGCATCCTGAAGCCGTTCATCGACCGCGTGCACCGGGGCGTCAACGAGGGCGTCGCGACGATCGCGCACCGCCGCCGGGTCGACGAACTCGTCGTCGAGGACGGCCGCGTCGTCGGCGTGCGCGGCAGCGTGCTGAAGCCGGACGATGTCGAGCGCGGCGTCGCGAGCAACCGGGAGGTGGTCGGCGAGTTCGAGTACCGCGCACCAGCAGTCGTCGTGACCTCCGGCGGTATCGGCGGCAATCACGATCTGGTCCGCGAGAACTGGCCGGCGCGCCTTGGCATTCCCCCGGAGCGGATGCTCGCCGGTGTCCCTGCGCACGTCGACGGTCGCATGATCCCGATCGCACAAGAAGCCGGTGCACGCGTCATCAATGCGGACCGTATGTGGCATTACACCGAGGGGATCCAGAACTGGAATCCCGTGTGGCAGAACCACGGCATCCGCATCCTGCCCGGGCCGTCATCTCTGTGGTTCGACGCAGAGGGCAACCGGCTGCCTGCCCCGCTCTTCCCAGGGTTCGACACGCTCGGCACGCTGGAGCACATTCAGCAGACCGGCCACGACTACACGTGGTTCGTGCTGACGCAGAAGATCCTCGAGAAGGAGTTCACGCTCTCGGGCAGCGAGCAGAATCCCGATCTCACCGGCAAGGACCTGCGTCTGCTGCTGCAGCGCGTGCGCTCGGGAGCACCGGGTCCCGTCGAGGCGTTCAAGCAGCACGGAGCAGATTTCGTGGTCGCGTCCTCCCTGCCGGAGCTCTTCACAGGCATGCACGCCATCGCCGACGCGCCGTTCGACGAGAAGGCCATCGAACGCGCCGTGCTCGAGCACGACCGCGAGCTCGACAACGGCTTCTCGAAGGATGCGCAGCTCACCGCGATCACCTCGGCCAGGCGCTACCGCGGAGACAAGCTGATCCGGGTGGCCTCGCCGCACAAGTTCCTCGATCCCAAGGCCGGACCGCTCATCGCCGTGAAGCTGCACATCCTCACCCGCAAGACGCTGGGTGGCATCGAGACCGACCTGCAAGGTCGCGCACAGAACGCACAGGGCACGTCCGTGCCCGGCCTGTACGCCGCCGGCGAGGTGAGCGGCTTCGGCGGCGGCGGTGTCCACGGCTACCGGTCGCTGGAGGGCACGTTCCTCGGCGGATGCCTGTTCTCCGGCAGACAGGCCGCTCGCGGCGTGCTCACCGACCTCGGTTGAACGCGGCGCGGGGCGCCGAGAGCGGCGTCCCGCGTCAGCCGCGCAGCGACCACGCGGGACGCTTCACCAGCACGTGCCCCCTGCGCAGCGTCAGACGCGTCCAGGGCCCCGTCTCGTACACGCCGACCCGCTCGTCGCGGTCGACGAGGAATCCGAGCGAATGGGCCGCGAATGCGGCTCCGGCCGCGACGTATTCCAGCGACGGTATGGGTCTGCCCCACACCTCGCCGCGCACGCGCTGCACGATCTGCTCCCCGGCCTGCGCCGGTATCGCCTCCGCGACGTCGGCGATGCCCTCGGCGGCCGTGTCGAACAGCACCGCTCCCGAGGTCTCGCCGACGCGGCGCCATCCTCCCCTCGGCGGGGTGATGCCCGTCCACGTCACCGTGCTGACCTCCAGCGGAAGGCGGATCGAGAGCGGCTCGCTCTCCCCCTCGCCGTCCACGTTCTCGTCCGGCTGCGCGGCGTTCGCGGCCTGGACCAGGCGGTTGAGCAGCGACCTGGTGGGCACGACGGCATCGAATGCCGCCTCGCGGGTCGTTGCGAACGTGCGCAGGCCGAGCACCGTCGGGATGTGGTCGAGGAGGCTGCGCGGATACAGGATCGCGGTGTACACGGCGAGCACGCCGGACCCGGCGATCATCCGAATCGAACCGTCCTCGACCCTGCCGGCGCGGCCCAGGTACACCTGGAGGTCCTTGACGGTGAGGGTGTCGGTGAGGGAGAAGAACTGACTCATGTCCTGTCTAAACTAACGGAATGCGACAGGTCGCACGGTCGCATCGCGGCCGCCGGCGGCCGCCGAACCTCAGACGCGAGAGGCACCATGACACAACCCCTCGACGGCCTGCTCACCGCCCTCGAACTCACCGACACCGGTGCCCGCACCGACGAGGACATCTTCACCGGGCCGAGCCAATGGATGCCGCACGGGCGCGTGTTCGGCGGTCAGGTCCTCGCCCAATCCGTCGTCGCAGCGATGCGCACGACGCCGTCGGAGCGCCCCATACACTCGATGCACGGATACTTCCTGCGCCCGGGCGATGTGAACCAGCCGATCACGTTCTCGGTTGATCGCATCCACGACGGCCGTTCGTTCTCGACGCGGCGCACGCAGGCGTATCAGAACGGCTTGCCCATCCTGTCCATGATCGCGTCGTTCCAGGTGCCGGACGAGGGGATCGACCACCAAGTCGACATGCCGACGGACATCCCCGGACCCGAGGAAATCCCGAGCGACTCCGACCTGCTCGCCGACGTCGACCATCCGGTCAGCCGCCACTGGCGGGACGACCGCCCCTTCGACCTCCGGCACGTGACCAGTCCCGTGTACCTCACGGTCGAGGGCGAGCACGTCGCCCACCAGGCGGTCTGGTTCAAGGCGCTCGGGAAGCTGCCCGACGACCCCGACCTGCACCGTGCTGCACTGGCGTATGCGAGCGACTACTCCATCCTCGAACCCGTGCTGCGCAGACATGGCGTGACCTGGTCGACTCCTGGGCTGAAGATCGCAAGCCTCGACCATGCCATGTGGTGGCACCGGTTCAGCCGCGTCGACGAATGGCTGCTCTACGTGCAGGAGTCCCCGAGCGCCACGAGCGGGCGAGGGCTCTCGCTCGGCCGCATCTACAACCGGGACGGAATGCTTGTGGCCAACGTGGCCCAGGAGGGCATGGTCCGCCTCCCCCGCGGTTAGCCACCGCGCGCGATCGAGCGCAGCACCCCGCCGGTCTGAAGATGCTTCCACCGTCGACTCAGCTTCGACCAAAGTATTCCGGCCATCGTGGATATGTGCGCGTGCTCGATCCGCACGCGCGAGAGGAACGCATCGTGACGCACCAGCCCAGCACCTCATCCACCGTCACCCGACGTGCGGCCCTCGTCGGCGGAGCGGCGCTGAGCGCTGCGACGCTCGCGGCCTGCACCGACCAGGGCGGTGGGGCCAGCACGGGCGGGAACGAAACGGTATCCGGTTCCACCACGATCAAGCTCGCCGACGTTCCCGTCGGCGGAGCCGTGTCCGCGAAGATCGGCGATCAGCCCGTTCTCGTGTCCCAGCCGACCAAGGGGTCCGTCGCGGCCTTCTCCGCAATCTGCACGCACGCCGGCTGCGTGGTCCAACCGGGCAACGGAGAGCTGGACTGCCCGTGCCACGGATCGCGGTTCAACCAGACGACGGGCGCCGTCATCCAGGGGCCGGCAGCGCAGCCGCTCGCCAAGCTGACGGCATCCGTCGACGGCGCGATCATCACCGTGAAGGGCTGACCGGCTGGTCGACTGGCCGCAGACCTCCCACGGGCACGGCGTGTCGTCAGCGTCGTGCGCCCGTCTGGCGACGGCCGACGCCTTACCGCTGACCATCCGCTCTGCCGCAGCGTGTTCGTACGCGGGGAGTCAGGTCCTGGCCTTCGAACCGCTTTGCCGCGCTACCGGATGCTCAGCGGCGATGGAACTCGATCGGTGCTTCCTCGAAAGGCGCCCAGGCGGCACGCTCGCGTTCGTTGATGCGACGCGGGCGACCGGATGCCGCATCCACCAGCACGAGCGTCGTCGCGGCCCTGGCGTACAGAGTGGCCGGCTCCATGCCGACCGGTGACCGCACCTCGTAGCAGAGCTCGAGGCTGGCGCCACCCATTCGACCGACCCACAGCTGCACGTCGATCGGTTGCCGCAGGTACGGGATGGGCGCGAGGTATTCGATCTCCTGACGCGCGATGAGGCTCAGCGTGTCCGCGCCCGGGCGTCCGTCCAACACGGCCGTGCTCGCGCTGAGCGCCTCGCCGGAGTCGACATCGCCGGGTACGGCTGGTCGCGCGTCATCGCCGCTCGACCACAGCGCGATGATGCGCGCCTCCTCGAGGAGTCGCAGCATCTCGGCGTTGTTGACGTGGCCGTAGGCATCCAGGTCGCTCCAGCGGAGCCGGATCGGAACGTTCAGTCGCATGAAGTCACTCGCAGGTAGTCGGACCGATCCCTCGACGAATGCGAGTCAGCTCGCATAACGCTCGCCTCAGTCGCGCGTGTTCGGGATCGACCCATCGGCCCAACTCCATCGGCTCGGCGATCCGAGCTCGCTCGCATCACTCCCGCCTCAGTCACGGGTGAGCTTGCGGTAGGCGGAGCGGTGGGGCTTCGCTGCGTCGGGGCCGAGGCGCTGCACCTTGTTCTCCTCGTACGCCTCGAAGTTGCCCTCGAACCAGTACCAGTCGGCCGGGTTCTCGTCTGTGCCCTCGTATGCCAGGATGTGCGTCGCGATTCGGTCGAGGAACCACCGGTCGTGTGTGATGACCACGGCGCAGCCGGGGAACTCGAGCAGCGCGTTCTCCAGGCTGGACAGGGTCTCGACGTCGAGATCGTTCGTCGGCTCGTCGAGGAGCAACAGATTGCCGCCCTGCTTCAGGGTCAGCGCCAGGTTCAGGCGGTTCCGCTCACCACCGGAGAGCACGCCTGCCTTCTTCTGCTGGTCGGGACCCTTGAACCCGAACGTCGACACGTAGGCCCGGCTCGGGACCTCGGTCTTTCCGACCTGGATGTAGTCGAGCCCGTCGGACACGACCTCCCACAGTGTCTTGTTCGGGTCGATGCCGCCGCGCGACTGGTCGACATACGAGATCTCCACGGTCTCGCCGACCTTGAGCTCTCCACCATCCAGCGGTTCCAGTCCGACAATCGTCTTGAACAGGGTGGTCTTGCCGACGCCGTTCGGACCGATGACGCCGACGATGCCGTTGCGCGGCAGCGTGAAGCTGAGGCCGTCGATGAGCTTGCGGTCGCCGAATCCCTTCTGCAGGCTCTTCGCGTCGATCACGATCTGGCCAAGGCGCGGCCCCGGCGGAATCTGGATCTCCTCGAAGTCGAGCTTGCGCGTGCGCTCCGCCTCGGCAGCCATCTCCTCGTACCGGGCGAGGCGCGCCTTGGACTTCGCCTGACGGCCCTTCGCGTTGCTGCGGACCCACTCGAGCTCCTCGCTGAGGCGCTTCGACAGCTTCGCGTCCTTCTTGCCCTGCACCTGGAGACGCTCGCGCTTCTTCTCGAGGTAGGTCGAGTAGTTGCCTTCGTACGGATACAGGTGGCCACGGTCGACCTCGGCGATCCACTCTGCAACGTGGTCGAGGAAGTACCTGTCGTGCGTCACCGCGAGCACGGCGCCGTGATACTGCTTCAAGTGCTGCTCGAGCCAGAGCACGCTCTCCGCGTCGAGGTGGTTCGTCGGCTCGTCGAGCAGAAGCAGGTCGGGCTTCTGAAGGAGGAGCTTGCACAGCGCCACGCGGCGCTTCTCTCCACCCGACAACACCGACACGGGGGTGTCCGACGGCGGGCAGCGCAAGGCGTCCATCGCCTGCTCGAGCTGCGAGTCGAGGTCCCATGCGTCAGCCGCGTCGATCTGCTCCTGCAGCGTGCCCATCTCGGCCAGGAGCGCGTCGAAGTCGGCGTCCGGATCCGCCATCGCGGCCGAGATCTCGTTGAACCTGTCGACCTTGGCCTTGATCTCACCGACGCCCTGCTGAACGTTCTCGAGCACGGTCTTGCCTTCGTCGAGCTCGGGCTCCTGCATCAGGATGCCGACGCTGTATCCGGGGCTGAGCTTCGCCTCGCCGTTCGACGGCTGGTCCAGCCCTGCCATGATCTTCAGGATCGTGGACTTACCGGCACCGTTCGGGCCGACCACACCGATCTTCGCTCCCGGCAGGAACGCCATGGTGACGTCGTCGAGGATGAGCTTGTCACCCACCGCCTTTCGGGCGCGGACCATCGAGTAGATATATTCGGCCATGCGCTCCAGTCTATGGGCGCGAGCGACCCCGCTTCGCCGCGCGGATGCCGGGCTCCGGGAGCCGACACGGGCCGTCCACCGACCACGGCGGAAGGAGAAGCGGCAGCACGGCTACTGAATCGGAACGGTGTCGCCGATAAGGCACTTGCCCGTCGAAAGCGCGGGCGCGACGACGCTGTGATAGCCCCCGATGTCCGTGCCGAATTGCCCGATGAGGCACCCGCCGTTGATGAGCACGGAGAACTGAACCGACCCGGGCGCCAGGTTGACCGTCGTCTTGTCGGCAGTCATCTGCATGTCCGACTTGGCGAACCCGGCCGCGGCGAGCGCATCGACGAATTGCTGGGCGCTCGGGTTCTGGTTCCCGGCGATCGTACGGTTGTTGACGTAGTCGAAGAAGTCCAGGTTCTTCGTGGCAGAGGCCTTCGGATCCAGGGTCGGCAGAACGTCGGGGACCCCCGACTTCGTTGCCGTGGGGCTGGGTGTCCCGGTCGTCGATGCGGTGGCCGGGTTCTCCGACGGCGCCGTGCATCCTGCGAGGACGGCAACGAGCGCGGCGGCGACCGCCATACCCATGACGCCCGTCCGCACGAAACGCGGGCCCCCGTGAACGACCACGGATCGACTCCTTTTCTGCGCTCTCGTGAGTCGCCACGATGGCGCCAGAGCAGTCTAGGGTGCGCAGTCTTCGGCTTCCCTTGCAGTCAGCCGTGATTGCGGATACCGCGACGCCGTATCCGTCAGCCAAGGGGCCCCGCGGCCGAGACCGCGGTCGACACCACTCAGAACGGCGGCTCGACGGATGCGAACACGAGGTCGTCCGAATCCTCGGGGTCGACGAGCTGGTCATCCTCCGGAACGGCGAGGGCATCGGCCCCTGCTCCGGTATCACTGACCGAGGCGCCCGGTCCGCCTCCCGAGGCTCCTGGCAGCGCCCAGCCGTCGGCATCCACGAGCGGCGCGTCGCCGGACGCCTCGGACGTCGCAGATGCCGCGGTCTCTGCCAGCGACAGCGACCGCTCGCCGCCCGCCGGCTGCGGCCTCGAGAACGTGGTCGTTCCGAACAGGAGGTCGTGCCCGATCGACTCGGCGATCAGGTCGACGGCGGTCCCGTGGCGTCCGTCGCGTTCCCAGTCGGACACACGCAGGCGCCCATGGACGACCACGCGATCACCCTTGGCGACGGACTCCGCGGCGTTCTCGGCGAGACGTCGGAACGCGACCACCGTGTACCAGTTGGTCTCGCCGTTCTCCCATGAACCTCCCTCGCGGTTGTACTTGCGCTGGGTGGAGCCGAGCCGGAACGTCAAACGTGCCAGCCCGTTGCCCACGGATGTGAGCGACGGAATCGTTCCCACGAGTCCCGTCGCGGTGATGGTGTCGGGCATCAGCCATACCTCCTTGTGCTTGGTGTTCGGCGCCTGCGTGCGGCGAACCTGCAGACACTGTGACGAATCGGATCCCAACGCATCGGACGCCGCCACTGATCAGTGGACTGTTCATCCAGGGGCGGCATGTGGAGGACGAGTGCGTCGTGCGAACGGGCGATGCGACACCTGCGGCCGCCACGGGCGCTGGGGCGTTTCACTACGATTCACGGCATGACATACGTTGCCGCCGACGACCGATACGACTCGATGATCTACCGCCGCACCGGACGCAGCGGGCTCGACCTGCCCGCTGTTTCTCTGGGCTTCTGGCACAACTTCGGGGACGGGCGGCCTATCGACACGCAGCGTGCGATCGTCCGTCGCGCGTTCGACCTCGGCGTCACGCACTTCGACCTGGCGAACAACTACGGGCCTCCCGCGGGCTCTGCCGAGCGAAACGTCGGCCGCATCCTTGCTGAGGACTTCCGTCAATACCGGGACGAGTTGATCGTCTCGACGAAGGCGGGCTATCACATGCACTCCGGCCCCTACGGGGAGTGGGGCTCGCGCAAGTACATGCTGTCGTCGCTCGACGCGTCGCTGGGCCGCCTCGGCCTCGACTATGTCGACATCTACTACTCGCACCGCCCGGACCCGAACACTCCGATCGAAGAGACCATGGGCGCGCTCGCGACAGCGGTGCGTCAGGGCAAGGCGCTCTACGTCGGTGTCTCGAACTACAGTCCGGAGCAGACTCGGGCTGCTGCCGCGGCCCTGGCGACGGAGGGTGTGCCGCTCCTCATCCATCAGCCGAGCTACTCGATGTTCAACCGGCACGTGGAAGACGGCCTGCTCACGACCCTCGACGAGCTGGGCATCGGCTCGATCGTGTTCTCCCCGCTGCAGCAGGGACTGCTCACGGACCGCTACCTCGGGGGATCCGTCCCCAGCGACTCACGCGCGGCGACGAGCGTCTTCCTGCACGCCGAGAACATCACTCAGGACTATCTCGACAAGGCCCGTGCGCTCAACGAGATCGCCTCCCAGCGGGGTCAGTCGCTTGCGCAACTCGCGCTGACCTGGGTGCTGCGGCATCCGCAGGTCACCAGCGCCCTGATCGGGGCCTCCAACGTGGCGCAGCTCGAGCAGAACATCGCAGCAGTGCACGCCGCGCCGCTCTCCGCGGACGAGCTCGCCGCCATCGAGCCGCTCGCGGTCGACGGCACCGGCCGGGCCTGATCCGTCTGGTCGGGCCGCTCGACTCGATGCGAGCGGTCCGACCATTTTGCGCAGGTGCGCCGGCTCGGGTGAGTCCGGCACGCCTCCGCGGGGTTCGCGCCTTTCGTGGCTAATCTCCGCTGTATGCAGTGGTGGACTGACTTCTGGGGATGGCTCACGTCGGGGGACGCGCAGCCGGTGGTTTTCGCCGCCGTCGTGCTCCTCGTCGCCATCATCGTCTCTGGGCTGTTGTCGGCGTGGATCGCGCGTGGTGCGATCCACGGCCTGCTCTCGCGTGAGGAACGCGAGCAGAAGGCCGCAGCCGTCGCAGCCCTCGTGGATGCCGCAGTGGAGGCATCCGTCTGGAATTCGCTCACGCCTGGCGAGCAAGTGCTCTCCGATCGCTCCGTCGGGCAGGCAGACATCCTCGTGCGGCTGCTGCCCGTGAAGGGCGCGGCGGTCGCGGCCGACTGGGCATCGCACCAGCTCGTGGACCTGAAGCGCAACTCCGCGACCTATGGCTACAGCCTGGAGCCGGCGATCGTGGAATTCCGCGACCGCCTCGTGGAGTGGCAGAACAAGCCGCGTCGTTCGCGTCGGCTCTTCCTCGAGGACCTCGAGCGGTGGCGCTTCGACCGTTCGACGTCCGACGAGTCCGCCTACGCGGACCAGGATGCGTGGGTCGCCCAGCGCCATCACGAACGTCACGCGTCGCAGACGGACACCCAGCCGGTGCCCGCCGCAACGGACCGCGCGAGCACTCCGGCAGCATCCGGCTCCGTTGCGAGCGCCACTGCGCCATCGGCGAGCGAGACCAACGATCCCGCCTTCACCGATGACACCGCGGCGCTCGACGACTACAGCGCCGTCGGCTCGTACGCGCAGCGCACGTCGACGAGCCTGCAGGGAGACTGATCGCCCGACCGCGATCGAGGGCGAGGGGGCCGACGCCGAGCGTCGACCCCCTCGCCATGTCCGCCGGAAGCGCCGGAGCGAGATCGGTCTACGCGCGCCACCAGGTGTCGAACGACGTCGCGGGAACGCGGCGCTTGTGCTCCGTCGCGCGGTACTTCGCCTCGATCGCTTCGGCGACCTCGTCCGAGACGTCGAACCCTTCGAGGTACGCGTCGATGTCGCGGTAGCTGATGCCGAGGTTGTCCTCGTCGGTCTGGCCGGGGGTGTCGTCGAGCAGATCGGCCGTCGGCGACTTCTCGTAGAGCCGGGCCGGAGCGCCGAGGTACTCGAGCAGCTGCCTGCCCTGGCTCTTGGTCAGTCCGGTGATCGGGGTGAGATCCACTCCGCCGTCCCCGTATTTGGTGAAGAAGCCCGTCACCGCTTCGGCCGCGTGGTCGGTGCCGACGACGAGGAGTTGACGCTGTCCGGCGAGAGCGTATTGGGCGACCATGCGCATCCGCGCCTTGACGTTGCCTTTCGTGAAGTCGCGGATCGGCTCCCCCAGCGCGTCCCCGAACTCATCGGCGACGCCGTCCACGCCACCCTGCACGTTGAACGCGACGACCCGCTGCGGACGGATGAAGTCGAGCGCGAGCTGCGCGTCCGCCTCATCGGCCTGCACCACATACGGCAGCCTGACGGCGATGAACTCCGCGTCGACTCCCTCGGCCAGAAGGCGTTCCGTTGCGAGCTGGCAGAGCCGGCCGGTGAGCGACGAATCCTGTCCTCCGCTGATGCCCAGCACGAATCCGCGGGCGTGGGATGCCACGGCGTAGTCCACGAGGAAGGCGACGCGCGCCTCCACCTCGGCCGCCGGGTCGATGCTCGGTTCGACGTGCAGTTCGCGGATGATCTCCGCCTGAAGTTCGCGCATGAGTTGAACCCTATGCCCGGCGTGTTTCCGGTGTGCAACGCGCGAGCGCACCTCCATGGGACCGCGTTCGAGGCAGCCAAGATCTCGTTCGTGGTCGGTCGGAGGTCGGAGCGCGAGTCCCGCGTCACCGGTGCGCCCGTTGCTCCGTCCATTCGCTGCGCAGCATGGCGTAGACACCGGTGTCTTCCCACTTGCCCTTCACGAGCATGTTCTGCACGAAGTGCGCCTCTTCACGCATCCCGAGGCGACCGCAGACCCGTACGGACGCCGTGTTCTCCGGCGTGAGTTCCGCGACCACCCGGTGGGCCTCCACCGTGTCGAAGGCGAACCCGAGCATGGTTTCCGCTGCCTCCGTGGCATATCCGTGTCCGTGGTTGTCCGGATGGAACACCCAGCCGATCTCGGCCGTCTCGTGCTCGATGCTGGTGACCGCGAAGTAGATCTCACCGAGCAAACGCCGACTCTCGCGCTCTTCGACCGCGAGCTGGAGGAAGTCCTCATCCTCTGCAAGACGCGTCCTGGTCGACCAGTCCGCGATCTTCTCGGCGACTTCGTCGCGTGTGCGCGGCTCGTACAGGAGGTAACGGCACACGTCGTCGCGCGATTCGTGCGAGTGGACGGCATCCACGTCGCGCACGGTCATCATGCGGAGCGTCAGGCGTTCGGTCTGCAGAGGGCGGTCGAACTCGACAGGGATCACCCCTGTACTCCATCACAGGATGATGTCGCACGGTGAAGTCACCCGGTGAAACCGCATGGTGAAACCCGCACGGTCACGGCCACCCACGAAAGGTCACACGTAGAAGCCGTCGCGCAGGTTGATGCCGTACTCGACCCACGCCTTCAGGGCGGCGAGCATGCCGGTCCATCCCTCGCAGTTGCCGAAGGCGCTCTTCGCGCCGGACTGCGTGGGCCGCCAGGCGGACTCGGTGATCGTGACGAGAGTGCGGGTGCCGTCATCGACGGGTTCGAACTCGAACGTCGTCGTCGTGCGGCCCTGCGGATCCACCGTCTCGGAGCCGCCCCAGGCGATCACGATGCGCCTCGGCGGGTCCGCTTCGAGCACCTCCACCGGGAACGCGCCGGGGAAGTCGCTGAAGTCCCACGTCACGGTGGTACCGGCCTCGAGCCTGCCCCGTGCTCCTCCTGTCGTGAAGTAGTGGGAGAGCTGCTCCGGATCGGCGACGGCCTCGTACGTCTGAGCCACGGGCCTTCGAACGTATCCGGAGACCAGGAAGCGGAGTTCCTCCAGAGGACCGGTCGTCACTTCGAGCGTGGGTCGAGGGGCGGCCTGTGCACCAGCACGATCGTCCGCCGATTCTGTCGTCTGTCCATTCTCGCTCATGTGATAGTTTTACAACATGTCATCGTCGGACGGCAACCCCCCAGTCGCGCCTCCGGCTGACCACGAGCGCGCGGACGCCGACGACGCCGTTTTCAAGGCCTTGGCCTCGCCGACTCGACGGCGGATGCTTGACGTGCTGAAGGCATCCGATCGCTCGACAGGTGAATTGTGCGCGGCATTCCCGGAACTCGACCGCACCACGGTGCTGCAGCACCTCCGAGTGCTCGAGCGGGCCGAACTCGTGACGGGACGGAGGGTGGGCCGCGAACGCCGTCTCGCACTCGCCCCGCTCCCCATCAAACGACTGCACGACCGCTGGATCGGCGAGTATGCACGAGCCGCCGTCGATCTCCTCGATCGACTCGACTCGAACTCCTGACGAACGCCGCGATCTTCTCGTCGGGAGCGTGTGCCGCGGCGTGCACCGCTCGACTACGCGTCGGGCGTCCGTCGATCGGACCCGGCCTTCACGAAGACGAGCCGCACGTCGAGACGCACGTCTTCGGGCACCATCTTCAGCACGTTCCACCTCAGGCCGAACTCGCTGCGATGAAGCAGGGCCTCGCCCTCCAGCCGGAAGAGCTCGGGCCCGTCGAGCCCGCCCGTGGCGTTCAGAGCCACCTCGCGCGTCACACCGAGCGCCGTGAGACGGCCTCGAATCTCGGCGCTCGAGCCGTGCACGACGAGGTCATCGAGTTCGAACTCGGCGCTCGGATGCCGCTTCACGGCGAGCAGACCCGCGGTCCGCAGGTGCATGGTCATCGTCGGAATGCGCGTCGCCACCGACGTGGTGTCGACAGTGACCTTGGCCGCCACCTGACCATCCGGCTCGACCAGCACTCGTCCGGCGAGCTTCTCGAATCGGCCGTGCGCCGGCATCGATCCGCCGAGGACGGCCGAGGTGAATTCCACGGTCGACTCCGCGGCGTCAAGCAGCCACTCCCCCGCGGCTGCTGGGGTGAGGGTGGCTGCCGGCAGAACGGCGGTCGACTCGCCCGGCCGCCGAGGAACGGCCGGTCCTTGCTCGGAGCCCTCGGTCGGCGGCTCAGTCGATAGCGTGGTTCGCGTGGTCATGGCGTCGTCTCCTGTCACATCATCCGGATTCCGGGTGTCATTCCCTACGACACGCCTCAACGAAGGAATGTGACTGATGACCGACACGGAATGGCTCGCCGAAGGATTCGAGCGCAACCGCCCACGGCTGAGGGCCGTCGCCTACCGGGTGCTGGGCTCTGCCGCCGATGCCGACGACGCGCTCCAGGAAGCGTGGCTCCGGCTGAGCAGAGCCGACGCTGACGGCGTGGACAACCTCTCCGCCTGGCTCACCACGATCGTCGCCCGCGTCAGCCTCAACCTGCTGCGTGCGCGACGGACACGGCGTGAGGATCCGCTCGACGACGGCGTGCCGGATCCGATGGTGTCTTCGCTCGGCACGACAGCGCTGGGTCACGCATCACCGGAGGACGAGATGGTGCTCGCAGACTCGGTCGGACTGGCCCTCCAGCTCGTGCTCGACACGCTCACGCCCGCTGAACGTCTCGCGTTCGTGCTGCACGACATGTTCGAGGTGCCGTTCGACGACATCGCCACGATGCTGGAACGCAGCCCCGCCGCGACGCGGCAACTGGCGAGCCGAGCCAGGCAGCGCATCCGCGGGGCCGACCGCTCGTCGCTCGCGAGCGATCTCGGACGTCAACGCGAGGTCGTCGACGCCTTCTTCGCTGCATCGCGGGCCGGACGCTTCGACGACCTGCTCGGCATCCTCTCCCCCGACGTGGTGCTGCGGTCGGACGGCGGATCCGTCCTTCCCGAGGCGACGGTGCGCAGAACCGGGCGCGAACAGGTGGCAGCGCACGCACGCCAGTTCCACCGATCGGATGCCGTGCTCGTCCCCGTCCTCGTGAACGGCACCGCCGGCATGGTCGTCTCGCTGCACGGTCACGCCGCCGCCGTGATGGCGATCACGTTCTCCGGCGACACCATCACCGGGATCGATATCCTGGCCGATCCGGAGCGGGTCGCGCGTCTCGGGCTCGACGCCGTCCTGAACTGATTCACCGGGACGGAACCGACGTCGGGGGTGCACCGCCCATTGATGCGTCACCCTCAGACGACCATCATTGACACGGACCAAGGGCAGGCACGGTGCACCGCGATGAGGTCGCCGATGCGCACGTCCGGGCCCGCTCCATCGATGAAGGGACTGCGATGAACTCTGCCAAGACCCCCCTCGAACATTTCGTCGCCGCCGTCGACGCCGAGAAGCTGGGCGTGTACGGGGTGCGCATCCGGGTCGGCGATCACGTTGCATCGCATCGCTGGCGCAGCGACGATCGGGAGAACCTCTACTCGGTCTCGAAGGGCGTCTGCGCGCTTGCGACAGGCATGGCCATCGACGAAGGACTCATCTCCCTTGATCTGCGAGTGCCGGAGGCGTTCCCCGAGCTGCAGCTCGGGGACGGCGTCGACCAGGTGACTCTGCGGCATCTTCTCACCATGTCGAGCGGCATCGACTTCCTCTGGTTCGGTCACGAAGCGGTCCCGTGGCCCGACCTGGCGGCCGAGATGCTCTCGCGCTCCACCGGCGGCAGACGGTTCCAGTACTCCGACGTGAGCACGTACGTGGCCATGCGGATGCTCGCGACAGTCGTCGGGGACGTCCGCGACTGGCTCCTTCCCCGCCTCTTCGATCCGCTGGAGATCGACAATCCGCAATGGCATCGATGCCCGCTCGGATACATCATCGGAGGCACCGGACTCGAGCTGCGCACCGACGAGCTGGCGCGAATCGGAGAGGTGCTGCTCGATCGCGGCAACTATCGGGGACGCTCGCTCGTGTCTCCCGAGTGGGTGGACTCGATGCACTCGTCGTGGGTCGAGACCGGACGTCCGACACCGATGGAACGGTACGGAATCGCAACGTGGGCAGGTCCCGGCGACGCCTGGCGTCTTGAGGGACGCTACGGTCAGTTCGTCGTCGTGAACGGGGACGCAGTCGTGACCATCACCGGACACGAGGAATCCCTCGAGGACCGACTGTCGGAACTCGCGGTGGAGGTCACCGGCTGATTCCCGCCGCCGGCGGCGCATGCGATCATCGCCCTCGACATGCGCTGCGCCGACTGGTCGAGGCGGCCCTGATCCGCATTCGAGCGCGAGTGAGGAGTCGCTGAATCAGGTGCGGTACGCCTGCAGGAAGAGCGCCTCGGCGACGGCGAGATTCTCGATCTCGGTCGGATCAACACTTTCGTTCGGCGCGTGGATCAGGGCGAGTGGCTCCTCGACGCCCATGAGGATGATCTCGGCTTTCGGGTAGGTGTCGGCGAAGACGTTGCAGAGGGGAATCGATCCGCCCTGTCCCAGCATCGACGGTTCGACCCCGTACGCCGATCGCATCGCATCCGTGAACCCTCGATATGCGGGGCCATCGGTGGCGGCCTTGAACGGTTCTCCGACGGCCTCCGTCTCGACCTCGACCTTCACGTTCCAGGGAACATGCGCCCTGAGGTGGGCGACGAGCGCATCACGCGCGTCGTGCGCGCTCATGCCGGGCGGCACACGCAGATTCAGCCGGGCAGCAGCACGGGCCACGATCGATGCCGTCGATCCGACCACCGGCGGGCAGTCGATACCGAGAATCGTCACGGCGGGCCGTGCCCATAACTCGTCGGCGACATCGCCGTCACCGAGCAGGTCGACCCCATCGAGCATTCCGGCGTCGGCTCGGAAGTGTTCGGGGGCGTACTGCTCGCCGGACCAGGTCTCGTCGCGGCTCAGTCCGTCGATGGTCGTGGATCCATCCGCGTTCCGCAGTGAGGCCAGAGCAGCGACGAGTGCGGCGAGCGCATCGGGCGCCGGCCCGCCGAACATCCCCGAGTGGATCTCCGATGCAAGCGCCTCGACTCGCACGACGACATTGACGAGCCCGCGCAGAGTCACCGTGGTCGCCGGGCGACCGACGGCGGCGTTCCCGGT
This sequence comes from Planctomonas sp. JC2975, assembly GCF_012985205.1. Taxonomy (NCBI): domain Bacteria; kingdom Bacillati; phylum Actinomycetota; class Actinomycetes; order Micrococcales; family Microbacteriaceae; genus Planctomonas; species Planctomonas sp. JC2975. The sequence goes on from NZ_JABEKS010000001.1 coordinate 655,729, forward strand.
GTCGCACACCAGGATCGTGTCGGCCCGCAGGGTTTCGGGGTTCGCCTCGACGAACCGTTCCAGGCCCCCCGTGCCCTGCTCTTCGCTTCCCTCCACCACGAGCTTGAGGTTCACCGGAATGTCGTCGCCGAGGGCCCGCAGCGCGAGCAGGTGCATGAGGATGTTGCCCTTGCAGTCCGCGGCGCCGCGTCCCGCCCATCTACCGCCGACATCCGTCAGCTCGAACGGCGGCGTCCCCCACGCGGATTCCTCGAGCGGAGGTTGCACGTCGTAGTGGGCATAGAGCAGCACCGTTGGCGCTCCGGAGCCCGGACCCGGTCGGCTGCCGATGACCGCCTGGCTGCCGTCCGGCGTCATCGCGAGCCGTGCGTCGTCGAAGCCGAGCGCCGCGAACCGGTCGCGAACCCACTCGGCGGCCTTCGCGCACTCCTCCGGCGGAAACTGGCGGGGATCGGCGACGGACCGGAACGAGACGAGTTCCGCGAGTTCGCCGCGAGCGGCGGGCATCATCGAATGGATGCTGTCCCGGATGCCGTCGCTCACGACCCGACCTTCACGGTGTTGAGGGAGTCGACGAACTTCTGGAACTGATCGGCCTCCTTAGGGCAGTAGGTCTGGATGATGAGCAGCTGTCCCTTCAGCAGTTGCGACTGGACGAGCGCCGGTCGCGTGCCGGGACCGCCTGCCCCGTTGGCCAGGCCTTCGAGAAGCGTCGCCCTGGCCAGCGCCGCGTTCGGGTCGGCACACGTCGCGCCCCCGTCGTTGCCGAGCACTCGGGCGATCTGCTCGGGCGTCAACCTGAGGGAAATGCCTGCCTTGCCGTAGGCGTCGATCAGCTGTTGTGCCTTCTCGACCCCCTTGGACTCCTGCCGTGCATTGACGAAGAAGATGGTCGCGATCACGGCCAGGACGACCAACACGACGATGACGACGGTGGCGATGACGGATCGTTCCCGCTTTGGCTGGGTTTCAAGATGGGTGCTCATCATTCACCTGCTGCCTGATCAGCGGGTTGCTTCCAGGAAGGCTTGCGGAAGCGGTAGAAGAGGAATGGCACGAGGAGCCCGAGCCCGAGCGCCCCGCCTCCGACGATCAGCAGGTAGACCCAGGGACTACCCTCACCGAACTGCGACGGCGGGACGAACCCGACCAGCAGTGCGGCGAGCGAGGCCGCGAAACCCACCCCGCAGAGGGTGACGAGGATCGGCGCACGGAAGCCGCGTGGATGATCGGGCTGACGCCGTCGTAGACGCACGGCTGCAACGAACATGAGCAGGTACATGATCAGGTACACCTGCGTCGTGATGACGGAGAAGATCCAGTAGGTACTGGACACGTCGGGAATGAGCGCGTAGCCCAACGCGATGATCGACGTGATGATGCCCTGCGTCACCAGCAGGTTCTGCTGGACCCCGTTCTTGTTGAGCTTCTGCAGGAACGGCGGCAGGTAGCCCTGCTCCCGCGAGATGAGAAGCAGGCCCTTCGACGGGCCGGCGAGCCAGGTGAGCATGCCGCCGAGTGATGCCGCGACGAGCATGATCCCCACTATCGGGGTGAGCCAACTGATGTTGAAGGTGCCGAATATCGTCTCGAACGCCTGCATGATGCCGGCCGTCAGGGAGATCTGGTCGGCGGGAACGACCCAGCTGATCGCGAGCGCAGGGAGGATGAAGATCAGCAGCACAAGCCCCATCGCGAGGAAGATCGCCTTCGGAAATTCCTTCCCCGGGTTCTTCAGCGACGACACGTGCACCGCGTTCATCTCCATTCCGCTGTAGGAGAGGAAGTTGTTCACGATCAGCACGAGGCTCGACAGGCCCGCCCACGCCGGCAGGAGATGATCCGCGGTCATCGGCGCCGCCGACGGGTGGCCCTGTCCGAGGAACAGCGCTCCGAGGAAGATGAGCACGGCTCCCGGGATGAGAGTCCCGATGATCAGGCCCCAGCTCGCGAGCCCCGCGACACCTTTCGTTCCGCGCGACGAGACGAAAACACCAGCCCAGTAGCAGACCATGATCACCAGCGCCGTCCATGCGCCGTTCGACGCCAGCTCCGGGTTGATGACGTAGGCGAGGGTCGACGCGACGAAGCCGAGGAGGGTGGGGTAGTAGAAGATCGTCATCGCGAACTGACACCAGATCGCGAGGAACCCCATGGGCTTCGAGATGCCCTCGGATACCCACTTGTAGACGCCGCCCTTCCAGCCCGACGCGAGTTCCGCCGCCACGAGCGAGGTGGGCAGGAGGAAGACGATCGCCGGTACCAGGTAGAGGAAGACCGCGGCCAGTCCGTACACGGCCATCGTCGGAGCCGCCCGAAGGCTCGCGACCGAACTGGTGGTCATCAGCGCCAGCGCGACCCACGAGATCCAGGCCCGCGCCGGAACCGCTGCCACCCGCGCACGGACCGCGCCACGTCCTGCGCTCGACGATTCAGCGGCACTCATCGCGGCCTCCGCGCCACGTAAGCGAATACCCCATCGGACGTCCCCCTCCGCGATCGGCGAAGCGCAGGAATCACGAGAATGTCCTGCAGCTTCCCCTGTGACCATTGCCGCGTGAACCGCAGCCCCCCAGCGCTGACAGTAGGCACCACCGACTTCCGGGCGGACTGGACCTGGACGAATCATCCATACCGGGCGAAGCACGTGCGCCCACCGCGCCGGTCTGCCTGACCGCGGACACGTGTCCGGGGACCTCTACGCGGTCAGGCAGCATTCGCTGATCGTCGGACACTCCCCCGTCCATGGTGGACGTGGCTCGATCCGGACGCGAGAATGTCGCCCGAAGACCACGGTGCGCTGGCGGCGACACGCCGGATTCCGCAGAAGGGTCGGCCGGACGAACGGCGACGTCAAAGGGGATGCCGATGACCCAGAATCCAGCGACCGAGAAGGTCGCCTCTTCACGCGGAGCGACGGCCGTGCTGGTGGCCACCTGCATCTCGACCCTCGTCGTGAACGCGAACACGTCAGCAGTCAGCATCCTCCTGCCGGCCATCAGCCGGGACACCGGTACGTCCGTCGACACGTTGCAATGGGCGGTCACCGGATACTCCTTGATGGGCGCGGCGATCATTGTCACCTCAGGGGCGGTCGGAGACGTGTTCGGTCGTAAGCGGATCTTCCAACTCGGGTTGCTCCTCTTCATCGCCTCCTGTGTGTTCATCGCGCTGTCCAGCTCCGGTATCGCGGTGATCGTGGGAAGGATCATCCAGGGCGCAGCCG